>JBJHBH010000018.1:0-43220 GCA_050485365.1 Desulfuromonadales bacterium
CGCAGGGGATCTCGCGCTCGGTGCCGGGGATGGGGACGGTGACGCTCTGGCGTCCGTCGATCCTGCGGACGAACTCCTGCGCGACCACCCCCTCGACTCTCCGGTCGCCGAGAATTTTCACCACGCTGGTGTTGAACGTGAAGCTCACCCCTTCATGGAGCGCCTCCTCGTATTCCTTGTCGCTGGCGCGGCGCTGCGCTTCGGGGCCGATGTCGAGCGCCTGAACGCTTGCCGCTCCGAGCCGAAGGGCGGTGCGGGCCGCGTCGACGGCGACGTTCCCCGCCCCGACGACGAGGACGCGGTCTGCGGGCTGTACCGGATAGGGGCGATCGGGGAGGCTGCCGTCGCGGATGAGGCTGACCGTCTCGAGAAAATAGATCGCCTGCATGGCGCCGTTGAGGCTCTCACCCTCCACCCCGAGCTTTCGAGAGAGACCTGTGCCGGTTCCGATGAAGATCGCCTGGTAGCCCATGGCGAAGAGCTGGTCGAGGGTCAGGTCTTCGCCGATGACGACGCCGGTCTCGATGCGCACGCCGAGGTTGCGCACGATCTCGATCTGCTTGTCGACCACATGGAAGGGGAGGCGGTATTCGGGGATGCCGTAGCGCAGGACGCCGCCGGCCTTTTGCTGGGCCTCGAAGATGGTGACGCGGTAGTTGAGCTTGGCGAGGATCGCCGCCACGGAAAGCCCCGCAGGACCCGACCCGATGACCGCCACCTTGCCGCGCAGGCGGTTCAGCGCCAGCTCCATCTCTTTCTCGGCGAGAAAGCGCTCGAGCTTGCTGATCTTGATCGGATCTCCCCTGCGCCCCAGCACGCACGCCCCCTCGCATTGGTCGTTGTGCGGACAGACGCGGGCGCAGATGATGGCGAGGTTGCTGTTTTCGTTGATGATGTCGATCGCCTTGCGGTAGTCCCTCTGTTCAATGGCCTGTATGATCTGCGGAATGCGGTTCTCGATGGGGCATCCCCTCACGCACAGGGGGTTCTTGCACTTGAGGCAGCGCCGCGCCTCTTCGATGGCCTCTTCCTCGGTAAATCCTTTTTCCAGTTCGTCGAAATTGAGCATCTGCACTCCTCGCCGCCCCAGACGCCGTGTGCGGGGCGCGCGTCTCTTGTTGTCGGGCGCAGGATACCACATCTCGGCGCTTCGAGACAAAGGGGCCCCTGGCGCGCGGATTCACTCCTGCCCCTGCCGGTTTCGCAGCCCCCTCTCGAGCGTCACGACGAAATCCTGCACGTTGGTCAAAATCGCCCGGGCGGTCAGTGTGCCGCGGTTGGCGAGCTTTCCGGCGGCGAATTCGGACATGTCGACCAGGTAGAAGTAGACGGGGCGCACCCGGTCGCCGCTCACCTGATAGCTCGGCACCATGTTGCCGGTGGCGATGCTGTGAAGCTGGCTGGCCAGCGCGATGACGGTGGTGGCGCGGCGGGCCAGGGCGCGCATGGCGTCCTGCGCCTTGTAGACGTCGGAGATGACCTCCGGCAGCGGTCCGTCGTCGCGGATGGAGCCGGCCAGCACGAAGGGGATGTCGCGCTCGATGACGGTGCGCATGATCCCGTCGCGGATCTCCCCGGTCTGGACGGCGCGGCGCATGGAGCCAACCGCCCGCAGGCGGTTGAGGGTGTCGAGATGGTGATAGTGCCCCAAAGGGGTGTCGCGCTTGGAATAGATCTCCTGCCCGAGCGAGGTGCCGAAGAGGGCGCCTTCCAGATCGTGGGTCGGCAGGGCGTTGCCGGCGAGCAGTCCGTGGACGAATCCCCGATCGACAAGGCGCGAAAAGGCCTCGCGGGCGTCGCGGTCGAAGGCGAGGGCAGGGCCGAGGACCCAGAGGATGAAGCCGTGGCGGCGCTCGAAGGCGAGCAGATCGTAGAGCTCGTCGTAATCGATGGAGAAGGACGTCTCCCGGGTGAACTGGGTGCGAAAGGCGAATTTTTCCTTCTCATAGGCCGCGGCGGCGAAGCCGTCGGTGTGGATGACGATGCCGTCCTCGCCGTTCTCTGCGCGCCCGCAGGCGACGAGGTCCCCTTTTTTCAGGTGCCGAAACTCCACTACCTCCAGGCGCGCGCCGCGGCGCACGACCACGCAGTCCATGCGCGATTCTTCCAGCAGCCGCCACTGCCCGGGGCTCAATTGCAGATATTCGGGGTAGACGCTGGTGGCGTGATAGTTATGGGGCGCGATGCCGTCGTCGGGGGCGGGCTCGAACCGGGCCGTCGGGGCCGAGGCGAGGGGCGAGCGGGAGAAGTCCGGAGGAGTGTAGGGTGGCAAAGTGAAGGGCATGGGCGATCTCCGATCCACAGGGCGCAGCGCAAGGGGCGCGTGCGTCCCTTGCGCTGCGGCCGATCAGTGCTTTGTCCCTTCGAAAAGGATATCAAAATCCTTGGGGAGCTGGGAGCGGATATCGTCGATTTCGCCACGGGTCACGGCGTCGCACAGCACCGAAATCACGGCCTTGGCATGCTCCGACGCTTCGGCCGTGTCCGTCCCTTCCTTGCGGCCGACGCGCTGGATGAATTCATCGACGTCGAAGCTTTCGCGCGTTTCGGACGCCAAGAACGAACGAAACTCACGGGGGAGCTGTGCGGCGAGATTTTTCGGCTCTCCGCCGAACAGGCGCTGTCCCAGAACGGCGAGGGTGGCCTGCGTCGCCTGCATCGCCTGATCTTTCGAGCTGAAGTGGCCGCGGCTCTGAACTTCCTTCAGGAATTGATCGGCTTTCATTCTGATCTCCTTCCATGGCGTGGCTGATGTTGCCTTGGGGATTTTCACGGAAATGCGATGGGTTAATCCTCTATTTCTCTTGTATCAGATGAGGGGAGGATGGCAAATTCAGGCGCTCTGCGGCTTCAACCGGCCGAAGAGGCGATCGGTCGTCTCTTTGCTGCACAGCTCGGTTCCAGGCGTCGTCACCGCCGCCGTCCCCGCGGCCACCCCGTAGAGGAACGCCTCCTCGATCGGTCGCCCTTGAGCGAGGGCCAGCGTCATCCCCCCGACGAAGCTGTCCCCCGCGCCGACGGCGCTGACGACCTCGACGTCGAGGCGGGGGGCGCGAAGCTGGGTTTCGCGGGTGGTGAGAAGGGCGCCTTTATCTCCCAGGGTGAGAACCAGGACCTCGCACCAGCCGCGCTCGACGATTTCGCGGCAGCCTTTCTCCTGCGCCTCGGGCTCTTCGAGGCTCTCTCCGACGATGGTCTCGAGCTCGCGTCGGTTCGGCTTGACCAGATACACCCCTTTTTCGAGGGCGGCGCGAAGGGGCTCGCCGGAGGTGTCGAGGATGAGTCGCGCGCCGATGCGCGCCGCCGACTGGGCCGCCCTGGCATAGAAGTCGACGGGAACGCCGGGAGGGAGGCTTCCGCTGGCGACCAGAAAGGCGGGGAAGGGGGTGAGGAGTCGAAGCATCTCGAGGCACTGCTGCCACTCGCGCTTGCGGATCTCGGGGCCGGGCAGAACGAAGCGGAATTGCTTGCCCGAGCGCGAATCGAAGACGGTGAAGCTTTCGCGCGTGAGCTTCTCGATGTTGACGGTGCGGTCGTCGATCCCTTCGAGCCGCAGCAACTTGTGGAGGAGCTGCCCCGTCGCCCCCCCCGAGATGTAGAACGGCAGCGCCTTTGCACCGAGGCGGTGAATGGCGCGGGCGACGTTGATCCCTCCGCCGCCCGGCTCGCGGCGCACCTCTTCGCAGCGCAGCTTGTGCGTGGGGACCACCTCGTCGACGGAGGCGGAGATGTCGATGGTCGGATTCATCGTCAGCGTCGCGATGGTTTTCACGCCTTGGCTCCTTCCGCTCTTGATGGCGCCTGTGGGCACTCGCGCGGCCGTCTCGATCTCTGGCCTACAGAAACCTTAGCATCGGCTCCCTATTTGACCACCACCACATTCACCGATCCCTCGCGGCGCAGCACGTTGACCGCGACGTCGTCGCCGTATCGCCGGATGAGCAGATCGACGCTCGCCTCGCCGATCTTCAGACCCGCGAGGCGCACTTCGTCCAGAAAGGGGGGGAGGGCGGGATAGGTGAGGCGGACCTCTTTGGCGCCCCCGTCGATGCTCAGCCCGAGGCTCGACTGCAGCAGCAAAAAGACCGCGCCGGCCGCCCATGCCTGCGGCGCGCACGACAGAGGATAGAGGATCGGGCCGAGACCCGGTCGGCGGCGAAAGCCACAGAAGAGCTCGGGGAGGCGGTGCAGGTCCATGGCGATGGAGGTCTGGAAGAGCCCTTCCATGATCTTCAGCGCCTGCCCGGTGTAGCCGTAGCGCGCCAGCCCCGAGGCGATCAGGGCGTTGTCGTGGGGCCACACCGAGCCGTTGTGATACGACATGGGGTTGTAGCGCACCTCCCCCGAGGCGAGGGTGCGCACCCCCCAGCCGGAGAAGAAAGACTCGCCCAGAAGCGTCTCGGAGATGCGCCGCGCATGCTCGGGCAGGGCGATCCCCGAAAAGAGGCAGTGCCCTGCGTTGGAGCTGCGCACCCGGCAGGGGCGTTTTTCGCCGTCGAGGGCCAGGGCGTAGACGCCGAGCTCGTCGCACCAGAAGTCGCGGGCGAAATTCTCTTTCAGCTCGGCTGCCTCGCGGCGCAGCTTCAGGGCCAGCGCCTCGTCGCGCATCATCTCGGCCAGGGCGGCCCCATGCACCTTGGCCTCGTACGCATACCCCTGAACCTCGCACAGAGCGATGGGCGGCGCGGCCATCTCGCCGTCGGCGTAAAAGACCGAATCGTTGCTGTCCTTCCACCCCTGCTGCACCAGCCCCGTCGGCGAGTGACGGGCGTATTCGAGGTAGCCGTCGCCGTCGGCGTCGCCGTAATGTTCCATCCAGTCGAGGGCTCGGCGGATATGGGGCCAGATCGATTCGATAAAGGCTCGATCCGCTGTTCTGTGCAGGTAGGCTCCGGCCAGAACGATGAACAGCGGAGTCGAATCGACGCTACCGTAGTATTTGCCGAAAGGGATTTCCCCCAGGGCGGCCATCTCCCCTTTGCGCGTCTCGTGAAGGATCTTTCCGGGCTCCGCATCCTGCGCCTCGTTCTTCTCCTTCGCCTGATGGTGGGCCAGATAGGCGAGAACGCCTCGGGCGATCCCCGGATTGATCCAGAGCGTTTCGAAGGCGCTGATGAGCCCGTCTCGCCCGAAGGCGGTGCTGAACCAGGGGACTCCCGCATAGGGGTAGAGCCCCTGAGGGGTGCGCGTGAGCATCATCTGAAGATCGGTGACCGAGCGGTTCAGCCATTGATTGAACTGCTCGTTCGACGTCGCGATGGCGCAGATCTGGCTGCGAACCGTCTCCAATTCGTGCTGCGACATCGAGAAGGCCTTCTCGTACGTGCCCGCCTGCACCGCGCCCTCCTCGCCCTCGCAGGCGACGGTCATGAAGATGCGCAGTTCCTGGCGGGGATCGAGTCGCAGCTCGAAGCGCGCCTCGTTCTCGGCGAGGTGCGCCGGTTCGGGGGAGAACCCGATGACGGTTTTGCGCACCACCCCGTCGAGTCCCGAGTACGCCAGGGTGACCTCCGAGCGGCCGAGCTGCGTCGGCAGCCCCTCGCCGCGTCTCTCGCGCGTCATCCCGCGCACCTCGAAGATGTCGATGAAGTCGGCGTCGAAGGCGATGGTGAGGAAGGTCTCCACGTGGAAGAGGCTGAAATTGGTGATGCGCAGTTGCTCGTAGCACACCGACTGCCACAGGAATCTGGAGCGAAAGATGTGGAGGGAGTCGCGCTGCACGCGGCGCCCCTCGGCGTCGGTGAAGTCGGGGTTCATCAGGTCGACGGCCAGCAGCTCGTTGTGCTCGTTGACGTTTGAGCCGAGCAGCAGCGGGCGCGAAGGGCCGAGGCGAAGCTCCAGGCTGGAGAGATGGCGCGTCCCCTCGTGATAGATCCCCTCCTCGCCCATCCCCAGGGCGAGAATGTCGCCGTGCACGTCGAAGACACCGAACGTCTCCGCCTGCTTCAGCACTCGGCTCAGATCCGACGCCAGAGACGACGTGGCCAGAATGTAGTACTGATCGTTGACCTGGATGACCTCCTTCATCGGCGCCTCCACCTAATGTAGCCGCACCCTCGATGGCGCTTTCGCCCTCACCCGCGCCTCGTAGAGCGCGAGATAGTCGCTCGCCATCCGGGCGGCGCTGAACCTGCGTTCGAACTCCATGCGGCAGCGCCGCCGGCTGATGGCGTCGACCCGGTCGACGGCGAGCACCGCCTCTTCGATGCTCTCGACCAGAAAACCGGTGACGCCGTCCTCGATGATCTCCGGCATCGAGCCGTTGCGCCAGGCGACGACGGGCGTGCCGCAGGCCATCGCCTCGATGGTGACGAGGCCGAAGGGCTCGGGCCAGTCGATGGGAAAGAGCAGGGCCTTGGCGCCGCCGAGAAAGGCCTCCTTTTCGCCCTCGCCGATCTCGCCGATGAACTCGACCAAAGGATGGTCGAGCAGAGGCCGTATGGCGGCGTTGAAGTAGTCCATGTCGGCCTTGTCGACCTTCGCAGCGATCTTCAGGGACGTCTCGCTTCGCAGGGCGATCTCGATGGCGCGATCGACGCGCTTCTCCGGCGAGATGCGTCCGAGAAAGGCGAGGTAGCCGCCGGCCTCCTCGCGCCCCCGGTACAGATCGAGGGGGAGGCCGTGATGGATCGTCCCCACCCAGTTCGCCCGCGGCAAAGGCTCGCGCTGCGAGGCGGAGATGGAGATGAGCGCCATCTCCGAATATTCGGCGAAGAGCGCGGCCAGATCGGGGATGTCGAGGCGCCCGTGCAGCGTCGTGAGCTGATTGGCTTTTCGGCGGCGCGAAATGCCGAAATGAAGATAATCGATATGCCAATGGATGATGTCGAAGGCGGCGCTTCGCCGCAGGACCTCCTCGATCATGACGAAATGGTGCGCCAGGGGATCGACGCAGCGGGCGTCGAGGCGCAGGGCGGCGGGCGAACAGGGGACGAGGCGTGCCGAAGTCCGGGAATCGCCGCTGGCGAAAAGGGTGACGTCGTGGCCGAGATTGACGAGCTCTTCGGTCAGGTATGACACGACCCGTTCGGTGCCGCCGTAGAGTTTGGGGGGGACGCTTTCGCTCAGAGGAGATACCTGGGCGATACGCAACCCGCTACGCTCGAGGGTGTCTGGGGATTTCACAAGCCGCCCCCAACCGTATCCGGGCGAAGCCTCGGTGTCGATGGGGCGCGGCGTCTGCGCGTCGGTCATGAATTTCTCCTGTGGCGTAATGGCCTCGGTTCCCTTGGACGGGAGAGGCACAGACAGCTTACCGCGCACCCTGGCGAATTCAAGCCGTTCCGCTTCATGAAACTGTCGATGAAACAGGCACATAGGCCCTTTGTGCGCCGTCGCTTTGACAAGCCGTGAGCACGGAGGTAGGCTGGAGTCAAAGGCAAACCCTCCTTGTTGGCGCGCTTGTTCCACCTCCTGGCAGGCGCGCCTTTTTTCACCCGCCTCACCCGTTTCCTCCTTCACCACCCCATTGATTTCAAAGATGAAAACAAATGTCAAAAAACCGCTTGACAATGTCGGTCGCGCTTAATAAATTGATGCCAAATTTCAATTTCACATTTCTCTTCACTTGACCCTTTCCCGCTCGCTTCGCACAGGAGAAAAACCATGATACCACTCGGATTGCTGAGCCCCGGTGAGTTGGGGGAGATCGCGCAGATTCGTGTTCCAGCGGTTCAGGACGCTGCCTCTTCAAGGGAGAAGGGGCAAGGGAGGCTCGAGGAGATGGGTCTTCGCATCGGAAAGACCGTCCAGATGCTGACGAACGGAAGCGGTCCGGTGCTGCTGAAGGTCGATGAGTCGCGTATCGCCATCGATCGCGGCATGGCGATGAAAATTTTTGTCAGGAGGTAAGCAGATGAATCTGGCGAAGCTCAAGCCGGGCGAGAAGGGGAAGATCACCGCCATGGGCGCCATCGGACCGCTCAAAAGAAGGCTCATGGACATGGGCGTTCTGGTGGGAGAAGAGGTCAAGGTCCTCAAGGTGGCCCCTTTCGGCGATCCCATTGAAGTATCGGTGAAAAACTACAATCTCTCCCTGCGTAAGAAGGAGGCTGAGGGGATCGCCGTGGAGGTCCTTCGATGAGCACGGCCCTGAAAAAGGAGGAAGAGCAGAGCGGCGCCGACCCGAACGTCCTCGTTCATCCGTCGGCCAAACGCACCATCACCGTGGCCGTCGCAGGAAATCCCAACGCGGGGAAATCGACCCTCATCAACGCCATCGCGGGGACGCGCCTGCACGTTGGCAACTGGCCCGGCGTCACGGTGGAGAAGAAGGAGGCGTCCTTTGACTACAAGGGGCAGCGCATACGCCTCGTCGATCTCCCCGGCACCTATTCTCTCTCCCCCTACACGCAGGAGGAGATCGTCGCTCGCGACTATCTGGTGAAAGAGCGTCCCGATCTGATCATCAACGTCGTCGACGCCACCAATCTCGAGCGAAATCTCTACCTGACGGTTCAACTTCTGGAGCTCGGCATCCCCGTCGTTATGGCGCTGAACATCTTCGACGAGGCCGAGGCCAAGGGGTACCGCATCGATATTGCGGCCATCGAGAAGATGCTCGGCATCGCAGTCGTGCCCACCGCTGCGACAAAGAAGACAGGGCTCGACGATCTTCTCGGCACCGTCCTGAAGGCGGCCGAAAAGGGAGCGGAAGCGGCGCCGGCAAAGCTCAACTACGGAGGGGACATCGAAGAGGCGGTGAGCCGCACCCAAAAGGAACTCGACGAGGTCTACCCCGAGGTCGCCGGGAGATATCCGCTGCGCTGGCTGTCTTTGAAGCTGATGGAGGGAGATTCTCATGTCGCCAAGGAAGTCAATCTCGGCGATTCCGTCATCTCCAATGAAGCGCTTTCGCACCTTCGAACGGCCCACGGCGACGATATCGAGTCGCTGATGGCCGATGCCCGCTACGCGCTGGCTTCGGGGCTCACCCGCGAGGTGCTGCAGAAGCCCGAGCTACAAAAAATCGAGCTGACCGAAAAGATCGACCGCATCGTGCTCAACCGCTATCTCGGCATCCCGATCTTTCTCGGGATGATGTGGCTCGTCTTCAAGCTGACCTTCGACATCTCTACCCCCTTTGTCGAATGGCTCGAGGAGATGTTCGCCGGCCCCTTCGCCCGTTGGACCGAGGCGGGCATGGGGGCGCTCGGAGCCCCCGACTGGACCGTCTCTCTGGCCATCGAAGGGGTGATGGCCGGGGCGGGCTTCGTCCTCGTCTTCGTCCCCGTCATCTTCGCCATGATGTTCTTCATCACCTTTTTGGAGGGGAGCGGGTACATGGCCCGCGCCGCCTTCGTCATGGATCGGGCCATGCACACCATCGGGTTGCACGGCAAGTCGTTCATCCCGATGATTCTCGGGTTCGGCTGCAACGTCCCGGCGATCTACGCCACGCGCACCCTCGAGAACCCCCGCGACAAGGCGTTGACGGCCCTGCTGATTCCGCTGATGTCGTGCGGGGCGCGCCTGCCGGTCTACGTCCTTTTCGCCGCGGTCTTCTTCGCCGGCAACGCCGGGACGGTCATCTGGTCCCTCTACGTCCTGGGGATCGCGCTGGCCATTATGATGGGGCTCATCTTCAAGAAGACCCTCTTTCGGGGAGAGGCTCCCATGTTCATCATGGAGCTCCCCCCCTACCGCATGCCCTCCTTGCGCAGCCTGTGCGTGCATACCTGGGAGAAGGGGAAACACTTTCTCATCAAGGCGGGAACGTACATCTTCGCCGTCTCCATCTTCGTCTGGTTTTTGCTGAACACCCCTTGGGGGGTCGAAGACAAGAAAGATTCGTATCTCGGCCAGGCGGGGCAGGCCGTCGCTCCGGTCTTCGCACCTCTGGGCTTCGGCACCTGGGAGGCTTCGGCCTCTCTCATCACCGGGATCATCGCCAAGGAGATCGTCGTCGCGTCGATGGGCGAGATCTACACCCCCGGCGCCTTCGAGGAGGCCCTTGCCGACGGGGAGGAAGCGCCCACCTTCGGAGAGGATCTCGTCGAGATCGTCACCACCTTCGGCGGTGCCTTCCGGGAGGCCGGCGCGGCCGTCTTCTCCACCTTCGGCGTGAGTGTCTTCGACATGGAGGAGGAAGAAGGGCTCTCGCCCCTCAAAGATGCGGTGAGCGGCGCCTTCACGCCCCTGTCGGCCTTCGCCTTCATGGCCTTCGTTCTGCTCTACATGCCGTGCGTCGTCGTCGCCATCGCCATGCGTCAGGAGTTCGGCTCCTGGAAGTGGTTCGGCGTCGCTTTCGCCTACCAGAGTGTTCTCGCCTGGAGCGTCGCCTTCATCATCTTCCAGGTGGGCACTCTGCTGGGGCTGGGGGGCTGAGATGGGCGCCGCGGATATCTTCTGGATGATCGCCATCCTGGGGGGAGCTGGGTATCTCCTTTACCGCTCCTTCCGGAATAAAAAAGGTCCCTGCGGCTGCGATGGGTGCGGCTGCGACAAGAAACCGTGAAGTAGACTCAATCAAGCAGGAGGAAATGCCGTATGCGCAGGTTCGTTGTCGTTGTTGGAATGTTTTTGACCATGGCCGTCCCCGTTCACGTCTTTGCCGCCCATCCTCTGGTGAGCGACGATGCAGGCACCGTCGGCAGAGGAGGATTCGAGTTGGAAATCAGCAACGAGCTCGCCTTCGATCGGGAGACGATCGACGGCGTCCGTCATCGGGCGCGCGGTGTCGAAGTGGCCGCCGTCGGCACCTACGGCATCACCGACGATCTCGATTTCGTCGTCGAGGTCCCCTATCAGTGGAGCCGCATCAAGGCGGGGGGCGTCGTTGAGTTCGAGGAGGACGGCATCGCCGATACCACCGTCGAGCTCAAATGGCGCTTTTTCGAGGCCGAGCGCGGCGCCTACGCCCTGAAGCCGTCGATCGTTCTGCCCACCGGAGATGAGGACAGGGGGCTCGGCAACGGAAGGGTCGCCTTCGGATTGACCTTCATCGCCAGCCGCGAATTCGAGCCGGTCGATCTGCATCTGAATCTCGGGTATCTGCGCAACGAGTTCAAGCTGCAGGCGGATCGGGAAGAGAACCGCCGCGATCTCTGGCACGCCTCTCTGGCGGTCGTGCGCAGCCTGACGGAGCGTCTCGACCTTGTAGCGGACATCGGCATCGAAAGAAACGGCGAGCGCGGTTCGAATCGTCATCCGGCGTTCGCGCTGGTCGGGCTGATCTGCTCGGTCGCCGACAATCTCGATGTCAGCCTGGGCACGAAGTTCGGCCTCAATAATGCCGAAACCGATTTCGCGCTGCTGGCCGGGGTCACTCTCGGTTTCTGAGTCCCTTGTCGCCATTCTCTCGAGTTGCCTTCGCGCCGCCGGGCGATCCCCTCGATCGTCCGGCGGCGTTTTTTCGTGCGGTGCGTTCCGCAGATGCTCGAATGAGTTTCGGTGCAACAATTCCTTTCACCTTCGATCCCCTCATGATAGAGTTCTTTTCCGCCGTTTCGACGGCCAAAAACCTCACAGGGCGCGCCCGGCAAGCGCGCGCGAAAAGGAGAGAGACGGATGACGCAGAAGATCGACAAGTTCTGGCTCGACCGCGACAAGGCCCTGCTCCTCATCATCGATGTTCAGGAGCGGCTGATTCCCGCCATGCCGAAGAAACCGTACAGGGAAGTGCTCGGCAGCATCGAGCTGCTGCTCAAGGGGGCGCGCCAGATCGACCTGCCGGTCGTCGTCACCGAGCAGTACCCCAAAGGGCTGGGGCATACGGTCCCCGAGCTTGAAGAGGCCTGCAAGGGGGCCGTCGTGACGAAGGTGAGCTTCGGCTCGTGCGGCGAGCCGACCTTTCTCGAAGAGCTCAAGAAGCAGGGGCGCAGCCAGATCATCGTCACGGGGATGGAAGCGCACGTCTGCGTCTACCAGACCGTCCTGGGGCTTCTCGGTGCGGGATACGACGTGCATCTGGTTCGTGACGGGATCATCTCCAGACGCAAGAGCGACTATCTCAATTCCCTCGAGCTCGCCCGCGACGCGGGGGCGGTGGTGACGACGGCCGAGACGGTCCTCTTCCAGGTCCTTCGCGCTTCGACGGCTCCTGAATTCAAGGCCGTTTCGGCCCTCGTCAAGGACCGTCCGACGTGAGGACGACCGGCGGCGGGACGCAGGCGCATCGATGAAGCAATACGGCGAGATCTATCGGGCCGCTTTGCAAAGATGGGGCGAGGATGCCCAGTTCGACCAGGCGGTGGAGGAGTGCGCCGAGTTGATCACGGCATTGAAGCACTACAGGCGCGGGAGGGTGTCGCAGGAGGCGATCGTCGCCGAGCTCGCCGACGTGGCGCTCATGGTCGGGCAGCTCTCGTATATGCTCGGCGAGTCGAAGGTGGAGGAGGCGATCGAGAGAAAGGTCGAGAAGCTGCGCGAGCTTCTTCAGGTCTGACCTTCAGGGCGTCTCCTCTTTTTGCCAGGCGGCAAGCCGCTCCTCGATGAAGGCGATCACCGCGGCGTGCTGCGTCTGGCCGCTCCCTTCGACGCTGAGGGGCTCGCCGAAGGCGATGTGGATCGTCTTGGACGGGTCGACGGGGCCGAAATCCTTGAGCATCCGTCCGTTGCTCCAGGCGTCGGTCTTCAGCGCGACGGGGATGACCGGAACCCCGGCCCGCTTGGCCAGCTTGACGCCGATGGTGTTGAACTGGGCGGGGTCGAAGTCGACGGTGCGGGTCGTCTGCGGGAAGACGACGACCGAGATGCCGGCCTCGAGCCGCCTGGCCCCTTCCTCCATCACCACCTTGAAGTCGTCTCTGGGGTTGACGCGCTCGACCACCACCGGATCGCGCGATCGCATCACGTGCCGAAAGACAGGGTATTCGACCAGGCTCTTCTTGACGACGAAGGTGGAGTGCTTGTGCAGGCCGATGAAGGTCGGAAGAACGAAGGTTTCCAGCGTGCTCATGTGATTGCCGACGAAGACGCAGGGACCCTCGGTTTCGGCGAGGTGCCGCACCCCTTCGATGTGGAAGCGGGCGCCGACGGCCTCGAGCATCTCGATAATGCGCTTGCTGCTGGCGTTCCAGACAGCGTTGTCGAATTTCCCCTGCCGCGCCTGGCGGCTCGAGCTCCACACGAGCCCGAACATCGGCAGGTAGAAAAAGAGCGACGGGAACATCTTTCGCGTGGTGGGGACGGTGCGCTCGGGGCTCCGGTAGTCTTCTCCCGGAGAGATCTGGATGGACAACGGCTCCTCCGCAGATGTGATGGGGTCGGTCGGCGCGCGTGAACCGGCTGGATTCTCAGAAGATGGCCGCCAGGCGCTCATACGATTTGCGCAGGCGCCGCGAGGTGGTCAGCAGCAGCCCCTCCAGAAGCTTGATGCCCAGCTCCGGGCGCTCGGAAAGGAGCAGGCGGAAGCTCTCGCGGGTCAGGACGATCAGATCGGTGGTGTCGACGGCCGAGGCCGTCTCGTAGCGCGGATCTCCCTGCAGAAAGGCGATCTCTCCCAGAATGGCGCCGCGGCTGAAGATCCCCAGAACGATCGATTTGCCGCCCAGCTCGGTCTTTTTGTTGAGCTGCACCCGGCCGCTGACGACAAAGACGATGTAGCTGCCCGGATCGCCGTCCTTCCAGATCGTTTCACCGGAGGAGACCCGGCGACAGCGGAAATAGTGGGCGACTTCGCTCAGATCTTCATCGGCGAGAAATGTCAGGAATTTCAACTCTTCTTTCATCAGACCACACAGACGATCGGGACATTCCCCCTTTTTGCACGACTCTTCGTCGGTCAAAACGATTTCGTCTTCGTGGGGCGATGAGGGGGTCTTCATGGCTCGCTCCGGCTCATTGTAGGAATCCCCTTGGGGATCGGCTCGGGATTATACGCCTTTTTCGATTCCGTTGCATGAAAAACTTTATCAACCGCCGCCCATCGGTCAACGCGCGCCCACCATGTGTCGCTGACTGCTGAGGCCGACGAAAGGAGTCTCCATGCTCGAACTGCTGCAGCAACGAAGAAGCGTCCGTTCGTTCGAGGCGCGCCCGATTGAAAAGGAGAAGGTCGACATCCTCATGGAGGCCGCCCTGCGTTCGCCGTCCTCGCGGGGACGCAACCCCTGGGAGCTCGTCTTCGTCACCGAGCCGGCCACCCTCGCGGCCCTCGGTCAGGCCAAGGCGCACGGCTCGGGATTTCTCGCCGAGGCCCCTCTGGCCGTCGCCGTGTGCGCCGACCCTGCCAAGTGCGACGTCTGGGTGGAGGACTGCGCCATCGCGGCAATCATCCTCCAACTCACCGCCGAATCGCTGGGGCTCGGTAGCTGCTGGGCGCAGATCCGCCTTAGAGAGCACGGCGACGGCGTGAGCGCCGAGGATTACGTGCGCAAGACGCTGGATCTGCCCGAGGGCTACACGGTGGCGGCCGTCCTCGGAATCGGGTATCCTCAAGGGCGCCCCGCCCCGCACCCGAAAGAGTCGCTCCCCAGCGGAAAGATCCATCGGGAGCGCTTCGGGCGGTAGCAGACCAGGAGGACTGCATGGAAGGAGTCATCAAGTTCGACCTGCACCACACCCCGGCGCCTCCGCTCCCTGTCGAGGAGCTGCGCGAGCTCGGCGCCTGGCGCACGGTGCTGCACCGACTCGCCCTCATCGGGCAGGACCCCGCGCGCTACGACGGGTTCGCCTTCGGGAACCTGAGCCGGCGCCTTGCGCCCTTCGATGCTCCCGAAGCGTACAGACGCTTCGTGATCACCGGTACCCAGACCGGCGGCATCGAACGGCTCGGGCCGCAGGGGTATGCGCTGGTGAGCGAGTGCCGCCCCGAGATCAACCGCGTGGTGGCCGAGGGGCCGGTGCGCCCATCGGCCGAGGCGCTCACCCACGGGACGCTCTACGCCCTCGACCCCGGTGTGCGCTGGGTGATGCACGTCCATTCGCCCGAGATCTGGCGACGGGCGCATGAGCTCGCCATCCCCTGCACCTCAGCGCAGGCCGCCTACGGCTCGACCGCTCTCGCCGAAGAGATCCGCACCCTGCTGTCCGATTCCGCTCTCTTTGCACGGCAGATACTGGCCCTCCCCGGGCACGAAGACGGCATCTTTTCCTTCGGGGCCACCGCTGAGGAGGCGGGGAGCGTCCTGCTTCGCTATCTCGCCCGGGCGCTCGAGCTCGACGATTCGGAGCGCCATCGAGCGAATGAGGAAAATTTATCTTGATCCGACCCTGCGTTTTCTCGTAGGCTAGGGTTCATTCACGCCATCCGAAGTGCGCAAGCGCACACTCGATCCACAGTCGATTTCCAATGCGGTCCGCTTCGGTCCGCCGTCCCATCGAGCCGATTCCGTCGGCTCTTTTTTTTCCTCGCTCGTCCTCCTTCCCCCCGAAAACCCCGTAGCCCTTGCAATTTCTCATACTTTGGTAGAATCAAACTTTGACGCATCTGCTGTTCTGTGTTCTTCGCCAGATGCGGACCACGCAAGGAGGATGAACCGAATGACGAACGATTGCGCCATCCGATTCACCATCCGTCGCAGCGAAACCGATGCGGTGATCTTCGATCTCGACGGGGTTGTGACCCAGACGGCCACCGTCCATGCCCGGGCCTGGAAGTCGATGTTCGACGCCTACCTGAAGGAGCGCGCCGCAAAGGACGATGCGCCCTTTATCCCTTTCGACGAGGTCAAGGACTACCTGCGATACGTCGACGGAAAACCGCGCTACGACGGCGTAAAGGATTTTCTCGCCTCACGCGACATCGCGCTCCCCTGGGGGAGCCCGGACAACCCGACGGAGGCCGAAACGGTCTGTGGCCTCGGAAACCGCAAGAACCGAGAGTTCCACGCCATCGTGCAGCGCGACGGCGTCGAGCCCTTCGCCGGAACGGTTTCGCTCATCCATGCCCTTCGCGACCTCGGCATCCGCACCGCCATCATCTCCTCCAGCCGCAACTGCCGCGAGATCCTGCAGGCCGCCGGGGTCGAAGATCTCTTTGAGCAGAGGGTCGACGGATCGGTGATGGAGACAATCGGCCTCCCGGGAAAGCCGGCCCCCGATATCTTTCTCGAGGCGGCCAGGCGACTCGGCGTGAATCCGGCGCGAAGCGCCGTGGTCGAGGACGCCATCTCCGGCGTCCAGGCCGGTGCCGCGGGCAACTTCGCCGTTGTGATCGGCATCGACCGCTCGGGGGGAGGGCGCGACGAGCTCCTCGCCAACGGGGCCGACATCGTCGTGGACGATCTGTGCGAGGTGAGCGCCTTCGACGAGCGCGGCGGCGAGCGCGACACGCACGAGCTCCCCTCGGCGCTGCAGCGCGGGGAGGAGATCGCCGTGCGGCTCAAAGGGCGCACCCCCCTCGTTTTTCTCGACTACGACGGGGTGCTGACGCCCATCGTCAGGCGCCCCGAGGACGCGACGATCGGCGAGGGGATGCGCCGGACGGTCCAGACCCTCGCGCAGCGTTGCCGTCTGGCCGTCGTCAGCGGGCGCGATCTGCGCGATGTGAAGAAGATGGCCAGGATCGAAGGGATCGTCTACGCGGGGAGCCACGGCTTCGACATCGAGACGCCGACACAGGAAGAGGTGGAGTACCGCGGCGGCGTACGGGCGCTCCCCGCCCTCGACGACGCCGAATTGATGCTGGTCGAAGCGCTGGCGCAGATCGACGGCGCCCGCGTCGAGCGCAAGAAGTTCGCCGTGGCGGTCCATTTCCGTGAAGTCGACGAAGACGCCGTCGCGCAGGTCGAACGAGCGGTCGACGATGCGCTCGAATCGGTCGGCAATCTGCGCAAGACGGGAGGAAAGAAGATTTTCGAGCTGCGCCCCGACATCGACTGGGACAAGGGGAAGGCGATCCTTTTTTTGATGGAAAAACTGCAGTGGGACGCCCCCGACGCCCTCCCCATCTACATCGGCGACGATCTGACCGACGAAGACGCGTTTCGCGCGCTGCGCTCCCGGGGGATCGGCATCGTGGTGCGCGACGAGGAGGCGCGCCCGACGCTGGCGGACTACGCCCTGGAGGATCCCACCGAGGTGGAGCGCTTTCTCGGCGATCTGGCAAAGCTGCTCGAACAGAGGCGCCCATGAGCGCATGGACGCTGGTCTACGACGGCTTCGATCCCGAGAAGGAGGATCTTCGCGAAGCGCTGTGCACCGTGGGCAACGGCTATTTCGCCACGCGAGGGGCCGCCCCGGAAGTCGCCGCGGACGACGTCCACTATCCGGGCACCTACCTCGCCGGCGGGTACAATCGCCTCACGACCGAGATCGCCGGGCGGCACGTCGAAAACGAGGATCTGGTCAATTTCCCCAACTGGCTCCCCCTGACCTTTCGCATCGAGGGGGGGGAGTGGTTCGATCTGCGGCGGGTCCGGATCCTCGACTATCGTCAGGAGCTTCACATGCTCCACGGCGTGCTGTGCCGCGATCTGCGCTTCGCCGACGCCTCGGGACGGATCACGGCGGTGCGCCAGCGGCGCTTCGTGCACATGCGCTTCCCCCATCTGGCGGCCCTTGAGACGCACATCGACGCCGAGAACTGGTCGGGGAAGCTGGAGGTGAGGGTCGAGATCGACGGACGGGTCGTCAACGACGGCGTGCGGCGCTACCGCAGCCTCAACAACCGTCACCTCGAAGCGCTGGAGAGCTGGCGGGACGGCGATGCGCTCTATTTGAGGACGCGGACCTCGCAGTCGCGCCTGGAGATGGTTCAGGGGGTGCGCACCCAGCTCTTCTTCCAGGAGCGCCCCCTGGTCCTCGATCGCCTTACCGAATCGCGCCCCGAGCTCATCGCTCAGACCATCCCTCTGGTTCTCAAGGAGGGGGAGTCGGTGCGGGTCGAGAAGACCCTGGCTCTGTACACCTCGCGTGACTGGGCCGTCTCGGAGCCTGGCGACGCCGCGGCCAAGGCCCTCGGACGCGCGCCGGATTTCGCCGAACTGCTCGAAAAACACCGCACCACCTGGGAGCACCTCTGGCACCGCTTCGACATCCGGATCGAAGGGCAGGGCGGTAACGGCGAAGAGGCCGAGCGGATTTTGCGCCTGCACATCTTCCATCTGTTGCAGACCGTCTCGCTGCACACCATCGATCTCGACGTGGGAGTCCCCTCGCGCGGGTGGCACGGCGAGGCGTACCGGGGGCACATCTTCTGGGACGAGCTCTACATCTTCCCTATGCTCAACTTCCGGGTTCCCGAGATCACCCGCACTCTGCTCGCCTACCGCTACCGCCGCCTGGAGGAGGCGCGGGCCATGGCCCGCGAAGCCGGCCTGCGCGGCGCGATGTATCCGTGGCAAAGCGGCAGCGACGGCCGCGAAGAGAGCCAGCGCCTGCACCTCAATCCCAAATCCGGACGCTGGCTCCCCGACAACACCCACCTGCAAAAGCACGTCAACGCCGCCATCGCCTGGAACGCCTGGCACTATTTTCAGGCGACGGAGGACACCGAGTTTCTTCACTATCACGGCGCGGAAATGATTCTGGAGATCGCCCGATTCTGGGCGAGCAAGGCTTCGTGGAATCCGCAGATGGAGCGCTACGAGATCCGCGGCGTCATGGGGCCGGACGAATATCACGACGGCTACCCCGGCATCGAGCGGCCGGGGCTCGACAACAACGCCTACACCAACGTCATGGCCGTGTGGTGCCTCGCGACCGCTCTGGAGGTCCTCTCCATCCTCCCCGGGGACCGCCGCGCCGAGCTCGCCGACACCCTCGAGCTCGGCGACCACGAGCTCGAGCTGTGGGACCGCATCAGCCGCCGCATCCGCCTGTGCTTCCACGACGACGGCATCATCAGCCAGTTCGAGGGGTACGCCGAGCTGGAGGAGCTCGACTGGGAGCGCTACCGCAAAGAGCACGGCGAGGTGATGCGCCTCGACCGGATTCTCGAAGCCGAAGGGGACACCCCCAACCGCTACAAGGTCTCGAAGCAGGCCGATGTGCTGATGCTTTTCTACCTTTTCAGCTCCGAGGAGCTCAAAGCGATCTTTCAGCGCCTGGGCTATCCCTTCGAATACGAGACGATTCCGCGCAACCTCGATTACTATCTGAAGCGGACCTCCCACGGCTCGACCCTCAGCCAGATCGTGCACGCCTGGGTGCTGGCCCGCTCGGACCGCGACCGCTCCTGGGAGCTCTTCAAGATGGCGCTGCACAGCGACATCGGCGACATCCAGGGGGGGACGACCCCCGAGGGGATTCACCTGGGCGCCATGGCCGGCACGGTCGATCTCATTCAGCGCTGCTACAGCGGGCTGGAGATGCGCGAAGAAATTCTTCATTTCAACCCCTGCCTTCCGCGCGATCTCTCCCGGCTGCACTTCAATATCCGCTACCGCGGCAAGTCGATGTCGGTGACCGTCACCCACGACCGGTTGACCCTGTCGTGCCTTCTGTGCGGCGACGAGCCGATCCGCATCGGCTGCCGGGATCAGGTCCGCGAGCTCCATGGGGGGCAGACGCTGGAGTTTGCGCTGTAGGGCATCGACGAGAGAAATGGATTCGCGAAATCGGGATGAGGCGATTCAATTCCCCTTAACGCAGGAGGCGTTCATGTCGAAGACGATTCGCTGGTTTGAAGAGGTCTCGAAGAGCGACACCGAGGAGGTCGGTGGAAAGAACGCTTCGCTCGGCGAGATGATCGGAGGCCTGAAGGAGGAGGGGATTCGCGTGCCCGACGGCTTCGCCACCACCGCCGAGGCGTATCGGGCCTTCGTCGAAAAGAATGCTCTGGAGGAGCAGATCTGCGAAGAGCTGCGCGCCCTCGACGCGGGGGAAAAGCCTCTGGACAGGGTCGGCAAGGCGATCCGCAAACTCTTTCTCCAGGCGGAGTGGCCCGAGGGGATCGCCGAGGAGATCCGCCGGGCCTACGAAGAGCTTTGCCGCCGCTACGACCAAGAGGAGGTCGACGTCGCGGTGCGAAGCAGCGCCACCGCCGAGGACCTCCCCGAGGCGTCCTTCGCGGGGCAGCAGGAGACCTTCCTCAACGTCTCGGGGAGCGCCGAGCTTCTGGACGCCTGCCGCCGCTGCTACGCCTCGCTTTTCACCGACCGCGCCATCATCTATCGCCAGAACAACGACTTCGACCACCTCAAGGTGGCCCTGTCGGTCGGGGTGCAGAAGATGGTGCGCTCGGACAAGGCGAGCGCCGGGGTCATGTTCTCCATCGACACCGAGAGCGGCTTTCCGCAGGTGGTGGTCATCAACGCCGCCTGGGGGCTGGGCGAAAACGTCGTCCAGGGCTCCATCACGCCCGACGAGTACATCGTCTTCAAGCCCCTGCTCGGTCAAAAGGGGGTGGTGCCGATCATCGAGAAGAGCATCGGCAGCAAGGAACACAAGATGATCTACGGCCGCGGAGGGACGCACGCCACGCGCAACGTGCGCACCTCGCGCAAGGAGCGCAACGCCTTCGTTTTGAACGACGACGAGATCGTTCAGCTCGGCCGCTGGGCCTGCGTCATCGAGAAGCACTACGGGGTGCCGATGGACATCGAGTGGGCCAAAGACGGCGACACCGACGAGCTCTTCATCGTGCAGGCGCGCCCCGAGACGGTGCAGTCGCGCCTCGGCGCGGCGCTCTTCAAGAGCTACTCCCTCAAGGAAAAAGGAGAGCGCCTCATCTCCGGCCTCGCCATCGGCCAGGCGATCGCCACCGGCAAGACCCAGGTCATCCGCAGCGCCGAAGAGATCGAGCGCTTCGAGGAGGGCTCCATCCTCGTCACCGGCATGACCGACCCCGACTGGGTGCCGATCATGAAGAAGGCCGCCGGGATCGTCACCGATTTCGGCGGGCGCACCTCGCACGCCGCCATCGTGAGCCGCGAGCTCGGCATCGCCGCCCTGGTCGGCACCGGCAACGGGACCCGGACCCTCAAGGACGGCCAAGAGGTGACCCTTAGCTGCGCCGAGGGGGACGAAGGGTACGTCTACAAGGGGATTCTCGATTTCGAGGCCAAGGAGATCGATCTGGAGAACCTCCCCGAGACGCGCACCCAAATCATGCTCAACGTAGCCGAGCCTTCGGCCTCGTTTCGCTGGTGGCGCCTGCCGTGCAGGGGGGTTGGCCTGGCGCGCATGGAATTCATCATCAACAACATCATCAAGGTCCATCCGATGGCCCTGGTGCGCTTCGACGAGCTAGAGGACCGCAAGGCCCGGCGCACCATCGAGGATCTGACCGAGGGGTATGCCGACAAGCCCGAGTATTTCGTCGACATCCTCGCGCGCGGGATCGCCCGGATCGCCGCCTCGCAGCACCCTCACCCCGTCATCGTGCGTCTGAGCGACTTCAAGACAAACGAGTACGCCGGGCTCATCGGCGGCGCGCAGTTCGAGCCGGACGAGGAAAATCCGATGCTCGGATTCCGTGGGGCGTCGCGTTACTACGACGAGCGCTACAAGGACGGTTTCGCCCTGGAGTGCAGGGCTCTCAAGCGGGTGCGCGAGGAGATCGGCCTCGACAACGTCGTCATCATGGTGCCGTTCTGCCGCACTGTCGAAGAGGCCGATCGCGTCCTGGAGGTCATGGCCCACAACGGGCTCAAACGCGGGGAGAAGGGGCTGGAGGTCTACGTCATGGCCGAGATCCCCTCCAACGTCCTGCTCGCCGAAGAGTTCGCCCAGAGATTCGACGGCTTCTCCATCGGCTCCAACGACCTCACCCAGCTCACCCTCGGGGTCGATCGCGACTCGGGGCTGTTGAAAAAGCTCTTCGACGAGCGCAACCCGGCGGTGAAGAAGATCATCGCCAACCTGATCGAGGCCGCGCGAAAGAGCGGCACCAAGGTCGGCATCTGCGGACAGGCGCCCAGCGACTATCCCGAGTTCGCCGAGTTTCTCGTCGAGCTCGGCATCGACTCGATCTCGCTCAACCCCGACAGCGTCATCGAGGTCATCTCCCACGTCGCGAAGTGCGAAAAGGAGCGCTGAGCGATCCGTCTGCATCCGTTTAACATCGGTCCTCTCCCGTTCGGGGGGACCTTTTTCCGACAGAGGAGTTTTTGATTTGACATAGCGGATTAGAAACAGATATTTTGTCTGCATTAAAATTCTTGTGGAAGGCAGGGGGAATGCTTTTTCACCGGGCAGAGTTGAAAAGATAACAAGAAGCCGCCGAGCCGTCGCAGAACGGTACGGCGGCTTTTGTGTTTTTCGGATTCGGGCTGAAAAGGCCGAGGGCGACTGAAGGGATGAAAACGATGATTCGAATTGTAGAACCTCTCTTCGCGATGAAATGAAATCAAGGCGAGGTTAAGAATAGAGGCAGGAAGAAGAATCGAGAAACAGTCGGACGACATCTGCACCCGGGAAGAAACAGCGCCGTACAATGTCGTTTTGACCTCGAAAACGAGGCTCTAAGGCCGGAAAATGGTTATTTTGGGGTCGAAATATAAAGAAAAATCAGGTGGCTTGGTCCGACCACAAGGTAAGGACGTTGATATGGCTGTAGCTCGAAAGTGAATGGTGAAATTATTGATATCGTACGAGCAAGCTTTCATTTCGACACACCCGCACCTCCTGAAGAGGATCTCATCGCATACGCCCGAAGAGTCTTCGACAAAATGGACGCTGCTGCTGGGGAAATGCTCTTGTTCGATGATTACAGTCTCTATCTTGCAGTCGAGGAAGGTTCGATCAAGGGTAGGAGTAAAGTCGCCGTGCTTGCTGCTACGCTCTATCTTGGTATTGGGCAGTACGGTAGTTTTATCCAAGGGGTGGAGACAATCGCACGCCATGGGCGTGCTGTCGCTCGGGCAGTTGTTTCCGCGGCCTCCGGTGATGAGATGCTGCAGCATGTGCCGAAAGGGAACACCCGAGTTGATGCTGGCGCGGCTTCTCGCTTAGAGCGGCTTTTTGTCAAGGTCCGTGATCGTGAAATTGGCCCAGAAGAGGCCACCCTCCTAGCATTGGAGATCCTAGATCCAATTGGGGCAGAACTGCCTCATGGAGCTCAGCAGGAGATTGCAGCCGCCTTTGAATCGATACGGCTGAATCCGGAACAGTTGAGTCTAGATCTTGGGATCGAAGGGGAGTCCGTCCCGCCGTCCGCTCCGAAACCGCGACCGAAAAGACCGATGCCTGCTGTGCCGCACCTCTTGGTTGTCATCGAACGCGAAGAGAGGAATAGTCAGCCTCGGTTCCGGAAGGAGTACCGGTAGCGACCGGTATTCTAACTATAGTTCAAGCGGACGCGCGTTGCCGCGCGCCGCTCAACATGACGTTAGCTATTTGGTAGATAAGGTGAGTTCCAGTGCCATCGTCTGCGTCCGAAATCAAAGATCTCCCGGGTCTCCGACAGTTCAGAAATCGAACAGTGCAGGAATTTTTTGACGAGCATCCTGATGTGATGGGGGTGTGTGACACGTTGTATTTTGTTGGGGAAGCAATGCCCTTGTTTGAAGCTGCTGGCGCATCAATGGTTTCTTCCTCCACTTGGTGCAATCTCTTGTGGCAACAGGCTGCGGATTATTTGAGTGATGCGTTTTTCTTATTCGTAGAGGGTCGTCTAGATTCGGGATTTGCATTGCTCCGAATGGCTGCGGAGTTGGCGCGAGATACGGCTGTTCTCAGATCGTTCCCGGACAGAGAGCATCTATGGCGTAACCGCGAAGCGATGCGTAATGAATATCGGAAAGCGTTTCGTTTCGATACAAACTATCCACTTGGATTGGCTGCTCAGGCAGTCTACAAATTCGGCTCGCAACATGGCGTGCACGGGCACACATCAAATTTTTTACACTTTGTGGAAGACGTGACGGTTAATCCCGGAAGGAATCTGACTTCATTTAAAGTATCGAAAATTGGAATCCTAAACGGAATAAGCTTTTGGATGCGCTCGTTTGCTCCAGTTCATGGACTATGCTCCGCATCCAGAAGTGGAAGTGGGCCAGAAATTTATACCGCCCCTGAGATGTATCAAACATTCCAGGAAACGGTTTTCAATCTAGGTCCCGTGCTGGAATCCCTAGAAATTTGGCTGGCAGAGGCGAAGAATGAGGAGCCATCCGGGTCAGGCTTGCAAGCTTGCAAACTCTAAACGGTATAATCCCCCATGCCCCGCAAACCCCGCATCCATTATCTCGGCGCTCTGTACCACGTGATCCTGAGCGGTAACGCGCGCAAGAGATCTTCTTCGACCCTGCCGATCGTTACCGGTTCTATCTTCTGCTGCAAGAAGGAATCGAGCGGTTTGGCTACCGCGTTCACGCCTTTTGTCTCATGATCAACCAGGGAGGCATCGGGGTCAGGCTTGCAAACTTGCAACTTTAAACGGAGTATAATCCCCCATGCCCCGCAAACCCCGCATCCATTATCCCGGCGCTCTGTACCACGTGATCCTACGCGGTAACGCGCGCCAAGAGATCTTCTTCGACCCCGCCGATCGTTACCGGTTCTATCTTCTGCTGCAAGAAGGAATCGAGCGGTTTGGCTACCGGGTGCACGCCTTTTGTCTCATGACCAACCACGTCCACCTAGCCATTCAGGTCGGTGAGATTCCTCTTTCACGCATCATGCAAAATCTCGCCTTCCGTTACACCCGGTGGGTAAACAGACGGCAAGACCGCAGTGGCCACCTGTTTCAGGGCCGATACAAGGCGGTTCTGGTCGATGCCGATGATTACCTTCTCCAACTTGTCGGCTACCTTCACCTCAACCCCGTGCGGGCCGGGATGGCTTTTACTCCGGTGGATTATCCCTGGAGCAGCCATCGCGCCTATCTGGGGAAGGAAGTCATTCCCTGGCTGTCGACCACCCCCGTTCTTTCGCAACTTACCGGCAGTGTTCACCGCGCCAGGAAAATCTTCGATTCTTTGGTCCTGGAACGGGCGGAGGAAGGGTACCGGGGAGAATTCCACGGCGAAGGAGGGACTGACGGCCGCGTTTTCGGGGAGGACTCTTTCGTAGAGACGGTCCTTCGACAGGCCGAGGCCATGCCCCTTAAAAAACCGGCGCTCGATGATATTCTGATGGCCGTCAGCGATCTCTATAATCTCCGAGAGGCCGATCTGGCAGTGGAAGGGCAGGGCGTTCGCGTTTCCGAAGCGCGTGCCATGGCCGCATGGGCGGTCAGGGAGATGAGCGACACGACCTTGACGGAGTTGGGAAGGAGAGTCGGGCGGGACGTCACCTCGTTGAGTTCCGCTGTCAAAAGGCTGCTCGATCGTGCGCAAAGGGATGAGGGGCTTGCGGGTAGGATGGAGAAAATAAAGAAAATCCTTGCCGAACTTGCAACTTTGCAGGCCTGACACCACAGCCTTCAGGTCAGCTCCCACGTCGCGAAGTGTGAAAAGGAGCGCTGAGCGATCCGCCCGCCCGCGTTTGACACCGGTCCTCTCCCGTGCGGGGGAGGACCTTTTTTAATGGAAATTCGAGCCGTGCGCTTCTTGACAGAAGATGAGAGGATGCTAAATTTTGCCGCACTGTCCGCGGCACTTCCGCCCGATCGTCTCTGTGAAAAAGGAGCTCCCAGATGGATCAACATACCGAACAGTACCGCCCCACCCCCGACGAGCCGTACATGAATCCCCGACAGATCGAGTACTTCCGTGCGAGGCTTCTCGACTTTCGCAAAAAGGCGCAGCAGGAGTACGAGAACACCTTTTCGCGCATGAGAGAGGAGAGGGATCGCGACGCGGATCTGGTCGATCAGGGAACTCTGGAAGCCGATATCCATATGGATTTTCACACACGGGAGCGCGCCCTTCGGCTGATGAGCGAAATCGACCGGGCGCTGGCCAGGATCGAGGAGGGGACCTACGGCTACTGCGAGGAGACCGAGGAGGAGATCGGTCTTCGTCGCCTGGAGGCCAGGCCCCTGGCGACGCTGTCGATCGAGGCGCAGGAAAAACGCGAGCAATACGCCAGGACCCAGAAAGGCGCCCTGCGGCACTGAGCCTTACCCGTCGTCGGCCTTGAAGGTCGCCTCGCGCACCGTAACCCTTACCTGCACGGCGCGCGAGGCGATCAGGGCGACGACGATGTCGTACGGGTCGTTTGGGACGAACTCGTTGTTCTCGGCATACCAGAAGCGCATTCGCTCTGCGCTCGCTCCCGGGGGGAGGGCGAGCCGCGTCTCGGTTTTCTCGCTGTGCACTACGTACCCCGAGTTGTTCAGAAAGTCGATGGTGAGGGCGAGCCGTTCCAGGGGTCGCTCCCCCTCATTGGTGACGCTCAGGTAGACGCTGACATTTTCATGCAGCGGCCCCCTCGTGCGGCGATAGTCGCGCGGCAGCGACTCCACCCACCACCTCTCGATGACGACAGACTCCTTCTCTCCCTGTTCGGCGGCAGGGTCCTTGTGTGACGGAAAGCCCGTCAGTTCGAGACGAATCCCCGCGCCACGCTCCGGCGGCAGTGAAAGGTTGAGATTCCGAATGATGGGATCGGCGGGACGATCGTGGGGGGATGCGTCTCCCGGAAGATAGGTCAGCGCCGTAACGGCCGCGATGACGATCCATATCCCCACGGCGGTGAAGAGGAGCTGTTTCATGATCGCCTTTCACTTGCAAATGAGATGTGACCAACGATCCGAGGGTAGCACGCTTCCTCGCGGTGGCAAGCACGCCTGCAACGCCGGTTGAGAAAGAACCCTTCCCGATTGTCAAAGCCTGCGTAAAAATGGTATAAAATCGCAGCCGGAGAAATTGCGCCGACGGCATCACTCCTCTTTCATCCTTCGGACTTCATGTATCTCGACTTTTTCGGCTTCAAAGAGGTTCCGTTCTCCATCGCTCCGGATCCACGCTACCTCTACATGAGCGAGCGTCACCGCGAAGCGCTAGCGCATCTCGTCTTCGGGCTGCGCAGCGCCGGCGGGTTCGTTCTGCTGAGCGGCGAGGTGGGGACCGGCAAGACGACGGTCTGCCGCTGCCTGCTCGAACAGGTTCCGCAGGAGACGGAGATCGCCTTCGTCCTGCATCCGAAGCTGACGGCGGCCGAGCTCCTCGCCACCCTGTGCGACGAGCTGCGCATCCCCTATCCCGAAGGGAACACCAGCCTCAAACTCTTCGTCGACCGCATCAACGCCCGGCTCCTCGAAAACCATGCCCAGGGGCGCCAGACGGTCCTCATCATCGACGAGGCGCAGAATCTCGATCCGGATGTGCTGGAGCAGATTCGCCTGCTGACGAACCTCGAGACCAACGAGCGCAAGCTCCTTCAGGTCATCATGCTCGGACAGCCCGAGCTGCGCGAGATCCTCGCACGCCCCGAGCTGCGTCAGCTCGCCCAGCGCATCACGGCGCGCTATCACCTCGAACCCCTCAACGCCGCGGAGACGGCCGATTACCTGCGGCACCGCCTGGCGGTGGCCGGAGTGCGCCGCGCCGTCTTCACCCCGTCGGCAGTCCGGCGCGTCTTTCGTCTGACGGGCGGCGTGCCGCGGCGCATCAACGTCTTGTGCGACCGCAGTCTGCTCGGCGCCTATGTGCAGGGGAAAGAGAAGGTCGATGCCCGCACCGTCGCGAAAGCGGCGCAGGAGGCCTTCGAGAGACCCCGCTCCCGCGCCGGGGTGAAGTGGGCGATGGCGGCGCTGTTGCTGCTGATCGTCGGCGGGAGCGCGTTTTCCCTCTCGTCCATGCGCTTTGCTCCCGCGACGATCCCCTCGCCACCGACGGCCGCGGCCCCTCCGCCGACGATCCCCTTTCTCCCCCCCGATGCGCCCGCGTCGGAAGGGTGGCTGGAGAAGATTGCCGCCGAGGGGAGCGCCGAAGGGGCCTTCGACGTCCTCTTCCAGCAGTGGGATCTGCCCTTCGATCCGCAGGACGATTTCTGCACCCAGGCGCAAAGCAGCGGCCATCTGTGCCTGACCCGCCGGGACGGTCTCGATGTGCTGCGCCGCTTCGATCTGCCGGCGGTTCTGACGCTCAAAGGGGAGGAGGGCGAGACCT
Source organism: Desulfuromonadales bacterium (assembly GCA_050485365.1). Taxonomy (GTDB): domain Bacteria; phylum Desulfobacterota; class Desulfuromonadia; order Desulfuromonadales; family JACZKF01; genus JARFUG01. The sequence continues at coordinate 27,825 of JBJHBH010000018.1, forward strand.
TCTTCGGCACCCTCGTCGGCCTCGCCGAAGACAGCGCCACCTTCCGTGTCGGATCGCAGACGCTGAAGGTTCCTCTGAAGGAGCTGCAGACGCGCTGGAGCGGCGAGTACACGCTGCTGTGGCGCAGCCCCCCCTTCACGGGCGTTCTCTCTCCGGGGGCCCAAGGGCAGAGCGTGGCCTGGCTCGCCGAGAGGCTCGCCGCGGTTCAGGGGCAGGAGCGCCCGCAGGGGGAGGCGGACGTGCTCGGCGGTGAGTTGCTGACCCGTCTGCGGCAGTTTCAGTTCTCCAGGGGGATCGCCCCCGACGGCGTGGCCGGCCCCTTCACCCTGGTGCTGCTCGACGCCGCGCATCCGGGGGCGCCCCTCCTGAGCGCCCCACCCGAGGAGGGGTGACCCGATGTCGTACATTCTCGATGCCCTGAGAAAATCCGAACAGGAGAGGCGCCAAAGTCAGGTGCCCGACCTGCAGACGCAGCACACGCCGCCGCCGCAAAAGGGGAGGGGGAAGCGCCTGTGGCCTTGGCTGATCGTTGCGGCGTTGCTTCTCAACGCCGCGCTGCTCACCTGGCATCTGGGGCCGTGGAGCGAGGGCGAACCGCTTGCGGCCGATCCCGCGGCCGTCGACGACATCGTCGTCGCCACGGCCGAACCGGCGCCGGTCCCCACGCCTTTGCCGCCGCCTGCGTCACCCACCGCCGAGCCTTCGGCGGAAACCGCCGCGCCGCCCCCTCAGCCCGAAATTTCCGACGCGCGCCAGGCGGCGCCGCCGGAGCCTCCTCCCGCGCCGACGCCTTCGGCCGAAGCGCCCCCCGCGCCCGCTGCGACGCCTCAGGCGGCTGCGCCCCCCGGCGTGCCGAGGCTGGAGGATCTCCCCCTGTCGCTGCGGCGCCAGATCCCCGATCTTGCCATCTCCCTGCATTTCTACACCGACGCCCCTGCGGCGCGCATGGTGCGGATCAACGGGCGCAACCTGCGGGAGAAGCAGCGCGTCGACGAAAACATCACCGTGCGCGAGATCACCGAAGAAGGGGTCGTCCTCGATTTCAACGGCCAGCTCTTCGCCGTCAAAAATTTCTGATTCGGTTCATCGCCGGTTTTGCAAAACGAGAAGAGGCCGCCCCGTTCGAGGCGGCCTCTTCTCGTTTCCATCTCCTTGATATACCTGATAAATTTTTTGCATTAAGATTCCTGTTGACTTGGATTTAACTCAGGCGTATATCATTCGCGCCGTATGCCTCCAACCCCCATAACTGCATGGTTCTGCGCCGATACATCATCAGCATCTCCGTCATGCTTCTGCTGACGTTTCCGTCGATGCGGATCGCCACCGTCAGCGATGCCGGTTTCACGCTTCCTCTTCAGAATTTCCTGTCCCAGCAGGAGCAGTACACCGCTGAGGGGTGTTCGCCCAAAGCCTTTTATCTGAAAGTGAAATCGTGCCAGGACACTCTCTCGTTCGGGGAAGGGGCGCAGCTCCTTTCACCGTATCCGCCGCTGGCAAACACCTTCTCGGGTCACGGCTCCGATCCGCTCCTTTTTGAGGGGGCGAAGGAGATCTTCATCCCCCCCGAGGAGATTTCCTCCTGACTGCTTTTTTGTTATCCGAACGCTTCACCGGGGCGCAGCGCCCCGCACTTACTTTCCCTATCAGGAGTGAACGATGAAAAAAACGGTTTTTCTCTGCGGTCTCGTCATGATGGCAACCCTTGCGTCGGGCTGCGCCAAAAAAGGCATCGACGACGAAGCACGTTCGGCGGCGAGCGCGCCGGTTCAGATCGCCGAACCCGCCGCTCAGGCGCAGCCCCAGGGCGCCTCGGTGGCCGAGTCCGATAAGGCCAAGAGGTCGGCGGCCGCCGAAGCGCTGCAGACGATCTATTTCGCCTTCGACTCCTTCCTCCTTTCGGAGCAGGCGCGCAACACCCTGAAGACCAACGCCCAGTGGCTCAAGAGCAACCCCGAGGTGCGCATCACCATCGAAGGGCATGCCGACGAGCGCGGCTCCGACGAATACAACCTGGCGCTGGGCGACAAGCGTGCCCGGATGGTCAAGAAATACCTGGTCGATCTCGGCATCGCCCCCGAGCGCCTCAACACCATCAGCTACGGCGAGGAAAGACCCGCAGTCGTCGGAAACGACGAAAGCGCCTGGTCCAAGAATCGCCGGGCCGAGTTCCTCTGACAGGCACCCTCGTCATATAAAACAGAAACGGCAGCTTTCGGGCTGCCGTTTCTGTTTTATGCTGTAGGGAACGACGATCTCCTTGACCTTCTACCGTAAAGGCTCACCGATGCGCATCGCCTGTCTCCAGATGTGCTCCAACGACGATGTGGCGTCCAATCTGGGCGTCGTTTCGCGCCTGCTCGACGAGGCGGCCGCAAATCAAGTTCGTCTGGCGGTCCTTCCCGAAAATTTCTCCTACATGCATCCGGACGACGGCGAAAAGCGTCGGATCGCCGAGCAGGCCGTCCCGCAGACGGTCCTTCCCTTCCTTGCCGATGCCGCCTGCCGCCACGGCATGTATATCGTCGGAGGGAGCGTGCTTCTGGTCGGCACGCAGGGGAAGCTCCGCAACGCGTCGCCCGTCTACGGCCCGGACGGCACCTGCCTCGGGATCTACGACAAGATGCACCTCTTCGACGTCGACCTGCCCGGTGAGCGCTACCACGAATCGGAGCTCATCATGGGCGGGTCGAACCCCCTGGTCGTCGATGCCGATGGGTGGCCGGTCGGGCTGAGCATCTGTTACGATCTGCGCTTCCCGGAGCTCTACCGCCGTTACGCGGCGGCGGGATGCCGGATTCTCACCGTCCCCTCGGCGTTCACCGTGCGCACCGGCCGTGCACACTGGGAGATCCTTCTGCGGGCCCGCGCCATCGAGAACCAGGCCTACGTCCTTGCTCCGGCGCAGGTCGGCACCCATCCGGGCGGACGCCAGACCTACGGGCGCACGCTTATCGTCGATCCGTGGGGAGAGGTCCTCGCCGAAGGGGGTGCCGTCGATCAGGGGGACAAGGCGGAACTGGTGACGGCGGATCTCTCTCTGGAGCGTCTGGAGGAAGTGCGACGGGTGATTCCGGCCTTGGCGCATCGGCGGATCGGGTCGGGCGGGGGCGTTTGAGGTGTGGAAGCGTCGTGCACGATAGGCTCTGCACGAAAGCCGCAGGAAATCATTCCCCGACCATCAGAACCTCATCGAGAAACCCTCCGAAGAGCCTCTCGACAGCCGGCAGGCGCTCGGAAAGGGCATGGCCGGCCTTGAGCAGGTGCAGCTCGGCTCCGTGTCGACGGGCGAAGCGCACGGCGTTGTCCGGGGGCACGATGTCGTCATCCCACCCGTGAACAACGAGCGTCCTCTGCGCACAGGGAGTCGGATCCTGTTCCAGATATCCCGGAAGATAGAAGGCGGGCGCCATCAGGAACAACCCGGACGGGCGAAGCTGTTGCGAGGCAAGGGTGACGACGTACCCGCCCATGCTCGATCCGACCAGGACAAGCGGATCGGACGAAATCCCCACCGCCTTCAGCAGCATTTCGACCCGCTGGTCTGGGTTCATGACGCCGGTGAAATCTGGGCTCTCCACGGCCAACCCGCGACTACGAGCCGTCTGCGCGAGGACACGAATCTTCGTCCCCCACGGCCCGCTCTCTTTACCGTGTGCGAATACGACCTTCATACGCAATCTCCACCTGTATTTCGGAAGTGCACAATGCAAAAAACCCGCAATCCTCGGATTGCGGGTTTTTGATTTACGTTGGTGCCGAAGGCGAGACTCGAACTCGCACGACCAATTGGTCACCACCCCCTCAAGATGGCGTGTCTACCAGTTCCACCACTTCGGCAAGCGGCTGTATATATACTGATTTAGCCTTTTGCTGTCAACACGAAAATCGGGATGAATTCCGATTTTTTTCTACTCGGCCGGAACCGCCGGCGGCATGATCGTCCTGTCGGCCGGAACATCGAATTCCTGCTCGACGGGGACCTGGATCGTGCCGGGCAGGACCCTTTCGGTCGGCGCGAAGGTCGGCGGCATGATGGTCGTCGGCTCACTCCAGAAGTAGGCCAGCACGAGGCTGGTGAGCATGAAGATCGTCGCGACGCCGGTGGTCAGGCGCGTCATGAAGTTCTTGCCGCCGCCGGCACCGAAGACGGTCTGGCTCGCCCCGGCACCGAAGGACGCACCGATATCGGCGCCTTTGCCCGACTGCAGCAAAACGATGATGATCAGGGAGATGCAGATGACCACGTGCAGGGTGAGAAGAAGGTACGTCATCGGAACAGGCGGCTCCTTGCGTTTGGTGGTTAAAAAAATAAATTTAGCACAGTCGGACAGTGATGAAAAGCGAAAAAGACCACCATCAGGGGTGTTTGAAGGAGACGATCCGTGCGAAGTCGCTCGCCTTGAGGCTCGCGCCGCCCACCAGGGCACCATCGACGTCGGGCTGGGTCATGAGGCCGTCGACGTTGTCGGGCTTAACGCTGCCGCCGTAAAGGATGCGGACCTTCTGCGAAACATCTTCGTCGAACATCTCCGTGAGAAGGCCGCGAATGAAAGCGTGCGCCTCCTGGGCCTGCTCGTTGGTGGCGGTTTTCCCGGTGCCGATGGCCCACACCGGTTCGTAGGCGATGACGACGTTCTCCATCTCGGCGGCCGACAGACCGTCGAGGCCGACCTTCACCTGGACCGAGAGGACGTCGAACATGCGCTGCGCCTCGCGCTCCTGGAGGGTTTCGCCGATGCACAGGATGGCCGTGAGCCCTTCGGCCAGCACCGCTTTCACCTTCTTGTTGATGAAGGCGTCGTCCTCCTTGAAGATCTGGCGACGCTCGGAGTGCCCGACGATGACGTAGCTGCAGCCGATATCCTTGAGCAAAAAGGGCGAGACCTCGCCGGTGAAGGCGCCGCTCTTTTCGGGATAGCAGTTCTGCGCCGCGAGGCGGATGTCGCTTCCGGCGATGGCGTCGGCCACGTTGCCCAGGGAGGTGAAGACCGGGGCGACGACGATTTCGACATCCTTCGCCTCGGTTGTCTCCTTGAGCAGGGAGCGGACGAGCTCGACCGACTCGGCGGTCGTCTTGTGCAGTTTCCAGTTTCCGGCGATGATCGGTTTGCGCATCTTTCCCTCCTGGCTGAACGGTCGGTATAGGTGTAGGGGGTCAGGCCCGCTCGGTGAGGGCCGCCACGCCGGGGAGCTCTTTTCCTTCGAGAAATTCGAGGGAGGCGCCGCCGCCGGTGGAGATGTGGGTCATCTTGTCGTCGAGGCCGGCCTTGTTGACCGCGGCCACCGAGTCGCCGCCGCCGATGATCGAGATGGCGTTCGAGTCGGCCAGCGCCCTGGCGATGGCGAAGGTTCCGTTGGAGAAGGCGTCGAACTCGAAAACCCCCATCGGCCCGTTCCACACGACCGTCCCGGCGTTTTTCAGCGCGGCGGCGTAGCGCTCGGCGCTGAGGGGGCCGATGTCCAGACCCATCCACCCGGCGGGAAAATCGTCGTTGGTGCAGATCTTGTTGTCGGCGTCGGCCTTGAATTCCTTGGCCACCACGTGATCGAAGGGGAGAAGGAGCTCGACCCCCTTTGCCTTCGCTCTTTCGATGAGCTCGCGCGACAGCTCGATGCGGTCCTGCTCGACGAGGGAGGTGCCGACCTCGACCCCCTGGGCGCGCAAAAAGGTGTACGCCATCCCTCCGCCGATCATGAGGGTGTCCACCTTGTTCAGCAGGTTTTCGATGACGGTGATCTTGTCGCTGACCTTGGCGCCGCCGAGGATCGCCACGAAGGGGCGGGGCGGCTCGCTGAGCGCCTTGCCGAGATATTCCAGCTCCTTTTGCATCAGAAGGCCGGCGACGGCGGGCTGCACAATGTGCGCGATCCCCTCGGTGGAAGCGTGCGCGCGGTGCGCGGCACCGAAAGCGTCGTTCACGTAGAGGTCGGCCAGGGCCGCGAGCTCACGGGCAAAGGCGGGATCGTTTTTCTCTTCGCCCGGATGGAAGCGCAGATTTTCCAGAAGGAGGACCTCGGCGTCCTTGAGGCGGTCGGCGAGCTCGCGCACCTCGGCGCCGATGCAGTCCTGAGCCATGGTCACCGGCTTGCCGAGAAGCTCGCTCAGGTGAGGGGCGACCGGAGAGAGGCTGTATTTGGGGTTGGACTGCCCTTTGGGCCTTCCCAGATGGGAGGCGAGGATGAGGCGTCCTCCGCGGTCGAGGATGTGGCGAAGGGTGGGAAGCGCCGCGACGATGCGGGTGTCGTCGGTGATCTGTCCGTGCTCATCGAAGGGGACGTTGAAATCGACGCGGCAAAAGACGCGCTTTGCCTTGAAGTCGACGTCGTGAATCGTCATTTTGCTCATGTGAAATCTCCGGGCGGATACAAAATGAAGGGGCAGAGCCGCAGCGGCCCTGCCCCCTGTCGGTCGCGGAAGGTCGATTACCCCATTTTCCTGGCGACGAGGCTGACGAGATCGAGCAGGCGGTTGGAGTACCCCCACTCGTTGTCGTACCACGACATGATCTTCACCATGTTGCCGCCGATGACCGAGGTGTACGGCGCGTCGATGATGGAGGAGGCGGGGTGACCGTTGAAGTCCTTGGAGACCAGGGGGACTTCGCAGAACTCCAGAATCCCCTTGAGAGGGCCTTCGGCCGCCTTCTTCAGCGCGGCGTTGACCTGCTCGACGGTCGTGTCCTTCTCGGTGTGGACCACCAGATCGATGAGCGAGACGTTGGGAGTGGGGACCCGCACCGCCATGCCGTCGAGTTTCCCCTTGAGCTCGGGCAGAACGAGGGAGACCGCCTTCGCGGCGCCGGTGGAGGTGGGGATCATCGACATGGCGGCCGCACGGGCGCGGCGCAGATCGCTGTGCGGCAGATCGAGGATCTGCTGGTCGTTGGTGTAAGAGTGGATCGTCGTCATGAGCCCCTTGACGATGCCGAACTCTTCCATGATGACCTTGGCGACGGGCGCCAGGCAGTTGGTGGTGCACGAGGCGTTGGAGATCACCTCGTGCCGGGCGGGATCGTAGTCGGCTTCGTTGACGCCGAGGCACACCGTCAGGTCGGCGTTTTTCCCGGGTGCGCTAATGACGACCTTCTCGGCGCCGGCGGCGAGGTGCTTGGCGGCGGCGTCGCGGTCGGTGAAGCGGCCCGTCGACTCGATGGCGACGCGTACGCCCATCTTCTTCCAGGGAAGGGCGGCCGGATCCTTCTCGCTCAGAACCTTGATGCGACGGCCGTTGACGACGAGGTCCTCTCCATCGACCTCGACCTGCGCATCGAGGGTGCCGTGCACCGAGTCGTACTTGAGCAGATGCGCCAAGGTGGACGGATTGGTGAGGTCGTTGATGGCGACGATTTCGATATCGCTGTTTTTGAGCGAAGCGCGAAAGAGGACGCGGCCGATGCGTCCGAAACCGTTGATTGCGACTTTGACTGCCATGATGATTCAGCCTCCTTGTGGGATGTGGGGATGTATGGTCGAAGACTCGTGGGAGCTCTTAATGAAGGACGAACGCGATCCGCCGGATGATATCCAATCCATTAAGGGCCGTCAACTCATTTGGTGGAAAAATAATTGTAATGTTGCCCTATTACCGACGTTGTGCTAGAAATGGAACTCTCTTGGAGGGGAGGCATCCGTTCGCTTCCAGTGCCTTCTGCGGGCAACGCAGAAAAGATTATCGGATCTCCTGAAATCGGCAACCTGGACAGTGAGTTTTTTTTCATCGCCAGCTGCCATCTCCCGCCGCCGTTCCGCATGAAGAGCTCTCTCGAAATACGGATCCTGTCCTTCGCTTCTGTGCTTCTCTTCGTCGCCTTCGCGGTCAACACCCTTCTGAACATTGATGCCTTCCAGCAGGCCTGCCGCGACTCGCTGCTGCTGCGCTGCAGCCATCTTGGCGAGCAGATCGCCGGTCGTTTCGACACGGGTTTTCCGCAGTCGCTGCACGGCGAGTCGGTTCGGATGCTGGCAAAAGACCCTGAAATCGACACCTTCCTGATCACCGGTCCTTCGGGCGAAGCGCTTTTCGCCAACGACGAAGCTCTGCTCACTCTCGATACCGGCAATGCGCTGAAGAGGTTCTCCGTCGACGCCGCTCTCTATCATCATCCCCCTGTCGGCGAGATCTACCTCGTTACCGTGCCGGTCCACTCCGCACAAGGGGTCTATCGGGGGGCGCTTCACCTGGGGTTCTCCCACCAGGTGCTCACCGCCATGAGCAGACCGGCGATGAATCGCTCGTTGTGGTTTCTGGCCATCGGGCTGCCGCTTTTTGCGACCCTGAGCGCGTTTTTCCTCCGCCGTCACCTGATCTCGCCGCTGTGCCGCCTGTCCGCGGTCGCCAGGGAGATTTCGCAGGGGCAGTTCCCCCTCGATTCACCGTCGCCGGCCGTGCGGGAGCTCTCCGACCTGGGCACCGGTTTGCAGCAGATGGCGACGTCGCTGAAAAGGCGAGACGAGGCGATCCTCGAAGGGTACAAGGAGCTTGAGCAGACCCACCAACTGCTGCAGCGCTCCTACCAGGAGCAGGAGAAGACCAGCGCCGAGCTCAAGCGCAGCCAGACGATGTTTCTCACCCTTTTCGAGAACGCTACCGACGCCATCGTCATCTCCGATCACGACGACAAGATCGTCCTGTTCAACCGGCAGGCCGAAGAGTTCTTCGGCATCGCACGGGACCGGGTCATCGGCAGAAACCTCCTCAAGTCCCTCGACATGCTGCGCGGCGTGCGCGGTCAGGAAGAGATCTACCGCGAATTTCTCAAAACCGGCACCTATGAATCGGAGCTCGAATATTTCCGTCCCGGTCAATTCGGGGCGACCATCGGGTGGATTCGCGCCACGGTGGCCCGGGATCCCGAGGGGCGCCACTGGGTGCAGGCGATCATCCGCGACGTCACCCATGAGCGTCAGGTCAAGGAGAACCTCGAGCGCAGCACCCGGGAGCTCGAGCGCCTCAACACCATGAAGGACTCCTTCCTGGGGCTCGCCTCCCATGAGTTGAAGACTCCCCTGACCGTCATCGTCGGCTATGCCGACCTGATCCAGACCGACAAGGCCTCGTCTCTCGACGAGACGACGCTGACGATGGTGCGCAACATCTCCGAGGCCGCCGACCGCCTCACGCGCATCGTTCGCGACATGGTCGACGTCTCGCGACTCGATGCCCAGCGCCTTCCGCTCGATCTGCGCCCTGCCGACCTGAACGATTTCATCCGCGCCGTCGCCTCCGATCATCAGCCCTTTCTCGAACTGCGCCGCCAGCAGCTCACACTGCATCTGGCTCCGGAGCTCCCTGCGGTGGCGTGCGATGCGCTGCGGCTCGCACAGGCCATCGGCAATCTCATCGGCAATGCCATCAAGTTCACTCCGGACGGGGGAGGGATCGCCCTGGAAACCTTCTTTCTTCCTGATGAAGGGCAGGTCGAAATCGTGATTCGCGACTCGGGCATCGGCATCGCCGAGAAGGACCAGTGCCATATCTTCGACAAGTTCTACGAAGCGGGGCTGATCGAGGAGCATTTCACGGGGAAGTACGATTTCAAGGGGAAGGGGACGGGGCTCGGCCTGACCATCGCCAAGGGGATCATCGAGATGCACGGCGGATCGATCCGGGTCGAGAGCCCCGGGTACGATCCCGAAAGATGCCCCGGAAGCGCCTTTCACATCCGTTTGCCCGCCTCGTCCCGATAGCCGCCGACAAGGTCTTTTCCCTTGCATGGACCGGATGAATTCCGGTATAAGAACGACGCCCGCGCCTGCTGCCGCGGGCCGGAGGCGTGTAGTGCAGGTCTGTTTGCTGGCGAGCGGGAGCAAGGGGAACGCTGTTTTCATCGAGTGCGGCGAAAGCCGCATTCTGGTCGACGCCGGGCTGTCGGCGCGTGAGCTGACGGCGCGGCTCGAAGGGATCGGCCGCTCGCCCGAAGAGCTGCACGCCATCGTGGTCACCCATGAGCACGGCGATCACTGCCGGGGGGTCGGGCCGCTGGCCCGACGCCATCGCATCCCCGTCTTCATGCATCACGCCACCCGCGCGGCGCTGCCGTCGCTGGGGCGCATCGACGACCTTCGGGAGTTCGACGCGGGGGACGCCTTCTCGGTGAGGGATCTGCGTATCGAGACGTTCCAGACGACCCACGACGCCGTCGCCCCCGTCGGCTTCGCCATCGACACCTCGAAGGGGAAGATCGGCTTCGCCACCGATCTCGGCATCGCCACGCGCCTGGTTCGTGAGCGCCTCAAGGGGAGCCGGCTCCTCGTTCTCGAATTCAATCACGACGAGGAGATGCTGCGCGACGGGCCGTACCCCTGGCCCCTGAAGCAGCGCATCCGCGGCAACCACGGCCATCTCTCCAACAACGCCGCGGCAGAGCTGTTGGACGCGCTGTTGTGGGAGGGGCTGGAGGGGGTCTTTCTGGCGCACCTGAGCGAAACGAACAACACGCCGGAGTTGGCCCTGCGAAGCGCCGGCTCGGTTCTGGCGCGGCAAAACGTGTGCGGCCCCAGGCTCGTCCTCGGCTATCAGGACAGGGCGGGGGTCTGTCTTTCTTTATAGTGCAGCGACGACGTTGACATGAATCGCCCAACGGCAGGAGAATAAGAGACCATGATCGAACGTTATACCCGCAAAGAGATGGCGCGCATCTGGGAGCCGGAGAACCGGTTTCGCATCTGGCTCGAGATCGAGACCCTCGCCTGCGAACGCCAGGCCGAGCTCGGGGTGATCCCCAAAGAGGCGGTCCCCGTCATCCGCGAGAAGGGGAACTTCGACATCGCGCGCATCGACGCCATCGAGGCCGAGGTCAAGCATGACGTCATCGCCTTTTTGACTTCCGTCGCCGAATACGTCGGCCCCGAGGCCCGCTTCATTCACCAGGGGATGACCTCCTCCGACGTCCTCGACACCTGCCTCTCGGTGCAGCTCGTGCAGGCGGCCGACGAGCTCATCGCCGATGTGGAGATGGTCCTCGAATCGATCCGCGAGCGCGCCTTCGAGCACAAGGACACCGTCTGCATGGGGCGCTCCCACGGCATCCACGCCGAGCCGGTCACCTTCGGCCTGAAGCTCGCCACCTGGTACGCCGAGATGGACCGCAACCTGACGCGTCTTCGGGCGGCCCGCGAGAACATCGCCACCGGCGCCATCAGCGGCGCCGTCGGCACCTTCGCCAACATCGACCCGAGCGTCGAGGAGTACGTCTGCGAGAAGATGGGGCTCAAGCCCGAGCCCGTCTCCACCCAGGTCATCCCCCGCGACCGGCACGCCGAATACTTCTGCACCTTGGCGGTGATCGCCTCCTCCATCGAGCGCATCTCGGTGGAGATCCGCCACCTGCAGCGCACCGAAGTGCTTGAGGCCGAAGAGTTCTTCTCCAAAGGGCAGAAGGGGTCGAGCGCCATGCCCCACAAGCGCAACCCGATCCTTTCGGAGAACCTCACGGGCCTTGCGCGTCTTGTGCGGGCCTTCGCCGTGCCGGCTCTGGAGAACGTGGCGCTGTGGCATGAGCGCGATATCTCCCACTCGTCGGTCGAGCGCAACATCGCTCCCGACGCCACCGTGACGCTCGACTTCGCCCTGCGCCGCTTGAACGGCCTCATCAAGAATCTGGTCGTCTACCCGCAGAACATGCTGCGCAACCTCAACCAGATGAAGGGGCTCGTCTTCTCGCAGAAGATCCTGCTCGACCTGACCCAGGCCGGCGTCTCCCGCGAGGACGCCTACCGCTTGGTGCAGAAAAACGCCATGAAAGTGTGGGAAGAGGGGAAGGACTTTCAGGAAGAGCTCCTCGCCGACGCCGAGGTCGTGAAGGCCCTGGGCGAAGCGAAGATCCGCGAGTCCTTCGACCTGAACTATCACCTGAAGCACGTCGACACCATCTTCAAGCGGGTGTTCGGACAGTGACAGGTATCTGGTGTCAGGTTTTTGTTTTACCTGAAACCTGTTGCCTGAGACCCGAAACCTGCTTTTAAGGAGTTTTCATGCCCTGGAGAATTGAAGTCGGTCTGAAGGACGGTGTACGAGACGCCCGCGGCGAGCGGGTGCGGCGCGAGATCCGTGAGCACCTCGGCATCGCCCTGGAATCGGTGCGTACCATCGACGTCTACACCGTCGACGCCGACCTGAGCGCCGATGAGGTCGCTGCCGCCGCAGACGGTCCCTTTTCCGACCCGGTGATCCAGAAAACCGCCGTCGACCGCCCGCTGGCAGAGCGCTTCGACATCCTCATCGAAGTCGGCTACCGCCCCGGGGTGACCGACAACGTGGGGCGCACCGCCCGCGAGGCGATTCAGTACCTGACGGGGCGTCCCTTCGCGCAAGGGGAGGGGGTCTACACCTCGGTGCAGTACCTGCTCACCGGCGCCGTCGACGAAGAGGCGGCCGAGCGTATCGTCTCGGGCTTTCTCGCCAACGGCCTCATCCAGCGCTGGACCATCGTCCCCTTCGCGCGCTTCGACGCGAAAAAGGGGCTCCCCGCCGCCGTCCCCAAGGTCGACGTCGGATCGCAGGACAGAGCCGGCGCCCGTGAGATCGATCTCGACGTCTCCGACGAAGAGCTCCTTCGCATCAGCCGCGACGGGATGCTCGCCCTCAACCTCGAAGAGATGAAGACGATCCGCGACTACGTGGCCGACCCCGAGGTGCGCAAGCGCCGCGCCGCCGTCGGGCTCGGCGACAAGCTCACCGACGCCGAGCTCGAAGCCCTCGCCCAGACGTGGAGCGAGCACTGCAAGCACAAGATCTTCGCCGCGCGCATCGAATACGACGACGGGGAGGGGAATCGCGAGACGATCGACTCGCTCTTCAAGAGCTGCATCGTCAAGGCGACCGCCGACATCCGCGAGAAGATGGGTGAGAAGGATATCTGCCTCTCGGTCTTCAAGGACAACGCCGGCGTCATCCGCTTCAACGACGAGTGGAGCCTCGTCTTCAAGGCAGAGACCCACAACTCCCCCAGCGCTCTGGACCCTTACGGCGGGGCGCTCACCGGCATCGTCGGGGTCAACCGCGACTCCTTCGGCACCGGGCAGGGGGCGCGGCTGATGTTCAACACCGACGTTTTCTGCTTCGCTTCCCCCTTCTACGACAAGCCCCTGCCGCCGCGCCTTCTGCATCCTCGGCGCATCTTCGAGGGGGTCGTCGAAGGGGTGGAGCACGGCGGCAACAAGAGCGGCATCCCGACGGTGAACGGCTCCATCGTCTTCGATGAGCGCTTCGCCGGAAAGCCCCTCGTCTACTGCGGCACCGGCGCCATCATGCCGGCGATCGTCAACGGCCGCCCCGGGCACGAGAAGCAGGCCCATGTGGGCGACCGTATCGTCATGGTCGGCGGGCGCATCGGCAAGGACGGCATCCACGGCGCGACCTTCTCTTCCGAAGAGCTTCACGAGGGATCTCCCGTCACCGCGGTGCAGATCGGCGATCCCATCACCCAGAAGCGGATGTTCGACTTCCTGACGGTGGCCCGCGATCGCCATCTCTACAATTCGATCACCGACAACGGGGCAGGGGGGCTCTCCTCTTCGGTCGGGGAGATGGCCGAGGACACCGGCGGCTTCGAGATGCACCTCGACCGTGCGCCCCTCAAATATCCGGGGCTCGCCCCGTGGGAGATCCTCATCTCCGAGGCGCAGGAGCGCATGACGCTGGCCGTCCCACCCGGGAAAATCGACACCTTCCTCGCCCTGGCCAAGGAGATGGACGTCGAGGCGACGGATCTCGGTCAGTTCACCGACTCGGGATACTATCACTGCCTCTACGACGGAAAGACCGTCACCTATCTGGAGATGGAGTTCATCCACAAGGGGGTTCCCCAGTTGGTGATCCCCGCACGCTGGGAAGATCGCGGCCACACCGAGCCCGAGCTCGCTCCGCCCGCCGATCTCGCCGAGGCCCTCAAGGGGCTCCTCGGGCGGCTCAACGTCTGCTCCAAGGAGAGCGTGGTGCGCCGCTACGACCACGAGGTGCAGGCCGGAACCATCGTCAAGCCCCTGGTCGGCGTTGCTGACGACGGGCCGTCGGATGCCGCCGTGCTGCGCCCGCTTTTCGACTCCTTCGAAGGGGTCGTCGTCGCCCACGGCATTTGCCCGCGCTATAGCGACATCGACACCTACCACATGATGGCGTGCGCCATCGACGAGGGGCTGCGCAACTACGTGGCGACCGGCGGGCGCATCGATCACGTCGCCGGCCTCGACAACTTCTGCTGGTGCGATCCGGTCAAGAGCGAGAAGACCCCCGACGGCGAGTACAAGGCCGCCCAGCTCGTGCGGGCCAACAAGGCGCTCTACGACTACTGCGTCGCCTTCGGCGTCCCCCTGATCTCGGGGAAGGATTCGATGAAGAACGACTACCAGATCGGCGACACCAAGATCTCCATCCCGCCGACGGTCCTCTTCTCGGTCATCGGAAAGATCGACGACGTGCGCAAGGCGGTCACCATGGACGTGAAGCGCCCCGGCGACCTCGTCTACCTTCTGGGGATCACCCGCGACGAGCTCGGCGCCTCCGAATACTACGACATGCTGGGGGAGCTGGGGGCCAACGTCCCCAAGGTCGACGCCGCCACGGCTCTGGAGCGCTACCGCACAGTGAACCGGGCGCAGGAGCAGGGGCTTATCGCCTCCTGCCACGACCTCTCCGAGGGGGGGATCGGCGTGGCGCTAGCCGAGAAGGCGTTCGCCGGCGGCTACGGCATCCGGGCCGATCTGCGCCGCGTCAAGACCGACGCGCCGATGCGCGACGACAAGCTCCTCTTCTCCGAGACGCCGAGCCGTTTTCTCGTCACGGTGCGCCCCGATCGCCGCGAGGCCTTCGAGGCCCTCTTCGCGGCGCAGGACTGCGCATGGATCGGCGAGGTGACCGAGGAGGCCGAGCTGCATATCACGGCCGGGGAGGGGACGACCCTCGTGCGCGCCGACATCAACGAGCTCAAGGAGGCGTGGCAAGCGCCTCTCCGGGAGATGTAAACCATGGCCAAGGAAGTACGCGCCGTCGTCATCGCCGGCAACGGCACCAACTGCGAACGCGAAGTCGCCAACGCCTGCCGCCTGGCCGGCGCCGATGTCGCCGACATCGTCCATATCGGAGAGCTCCTCGCGGGGCGGGTCCGGCTTGCCGACTACCACTTTCTCAACCTCGCCGGAGGTTTCCTCGACGGCGACGACCTCGGCAGCGCCAAGGCGGGGGCGAACCGCCTTCTGAACGCCGCCGTGCGCGGCACCCGCGAGCACCTCATCGATCAGCTGCGCCCCTTCATCGCCGACGGCAAGCTCGTCATGGGGGTGTGCAACGGCTTTCAGCTGATGGTCAAGATGGGGCTGCTGCCGGCCCTCGGGGGGGAGCTTCGCCAGAGCACCACCCTGACCCACAACGACGGCGGACGCTTCATCGACCGCTGG
>JBJHBH010000019.1:0-42305 GCA_050485365.1 Desulfuromonadales bacterium
GCATCCGGCCGGCGCTCTGTCGTCCGCGGCGGTCGCGAAGGCGGATCGCCCCTTTGATGCGGGGGTTCTGAAGGCTGCTGATCGTCATGGGCGAAGACACGTCTAATCCTCCGGCAGGGCGCGAAGATGGCGCCGGGCCGCCTCGGCGATTTCATCACTGTCCGTCACGTCGATAGCCGCCAGAAAATAGTTTCGAGCCGTGACGGGATTGCGGCTGATGGGCAGGGTCGCCCTCCCCGCACCGAAATAGGCCTGGTCGACAAGCGGATCGTTGGGGCGCTCGGCGATGAGGCGTCGAAAGATCGTGAGGGCCCCGTGGTAGTCGCGCCGGTCGAGAAGAAACTCCCCCATCTCCAGCAGTTCCGTGGTGGCGAGGCTCCCCTGCTGCGCCGGCGACAGCGAGAGAAAACGCAGCGTCGCCTGCCCCACGTTCCCCATGCGCAGGCTGCGTCTCACCCGCTCGGCGCCGGTGAGCTCCCTCGGCGTCTCCTCCTGCGCCCCCTCCCCTTTGCGGAAGGCGAAATCGGGCATCCGGTTCGCCGCCCAGGCGATGAGCACCCCCGCCAGAAACCCTCCGATGTGCGCCCCGTGGGCCACCCCCGATTCGGCGCCGAAATCGGCGATGAAGGGGAAGATGTTGCTGATGACGAGATAGATCCCCAGAACGATGCGGGCCGGAATCAGGACGGTGGTGATGATGAAGGGGAAGAGGAAGATGAAGGTCTTGACCTGGTTTCGCGGAAACCACAGGAAGTAAAACCCGAGAACGCCCGAGATGGCCCCCGAGGCGCCGATCATCGGCACCTGCGAATCGGGGACGAAGGCGGCGAAGAAGAAGGTCGCCGCGAGCCCGGTGGCCAGATAGGCGAGCAGGTAGCGCACACGGCCGAGCCTCGCCTCGACGTTGTCGCCGAAGATCCAGAGAAAGAGCATGTTCCCCGCCAGGTGAAGCCACCCGCCGTGAAGAAACATGGCGGTAAAGAGCGTCAGGACCGAAGGGTCGGCGGGACGGTATCCATAGCGAAAGACAAGGAGGTCGTAGGCCGTGATGTGCTGGTAGATCGCCTGCACGGGGATCGCGCCGCGGGCGCCGATCGCCTCCAGGTATTCCAGCAGGACCGGGTCGGTGAGATCGGGGCGGCTCATCATCAACGGAAAGGAGATGAAGAGAAAGACGGCGATGTTGATCCCGATCAGGGTGTAGTTGACGTAAGGGGTCCCCCGCGGGTTGGGGGTGTCGCCGATCGGCAGGAACATTTCACCTTCCCTGGTGTCGTCCGCGGGAGTGCGGATGGAATGAACCCATCGGGACCGGGCCCGATGAAAAAGAAAACGTAACTGTTCAGCATGGGATCCCAACTCCCATGCCAAGGGACGCTTTTCGCCGTCCATGGCCGCTTGACTGGCGCCGTCCATGGCGCCAGACACCCTTGTCATGTGAGCTGCGACCCCACAAGGTGAATAGATAAAAGAGAACTACTATAGCATACCAGAGGGCGATCCCCTATCGGGATGAACGCGCCGCGCACGCAACGGATCCTTGCTTTTTACCCCCTGCGCCGCTATCCTCCCTTCTTTTGGAGGATTCGCATGACGCTTCTCTACGCTCTCGACCTGCTCGGCACCGCCGCCTTCGCCGCCTCCGGGGCCTGGGCGGGTGTGCGGCGCAAGATGGATCTGTTCGGCGTCCTCGTTCTGGGGATGGTGACCGCCACCGGCGGCGGCACCCTTCGCGACATTCTGCTGGGCGACTTTCCCCCCTTTTCCCTCAAAGACGAAACCTACCTCTACATCTCCCTTGCGGTCGCCCTCGCCGTCTTTCTCTGGCACCGGCATCTTGAATTCCTGCAGCACCCCCTGCTCTACTTCGACGCCGTCGGCCTCGGCACCTTCGTCGTCATCGGCACCACCAAGGCCCTGCACTTCGAGCTCGGCTACCTCGGCGCCGTCATGATGGGGGTCGTCACCGCCACCGCCGGGGGCGTGGTGCGCGACATCCTCTCCAATCAGGTCCCCCTCATCCTGCGCGCCGAGATCTACGCCTCGGCCTGCGTCGCCGGCGCCGTCCTGTTGGTGGTGCTGCACCAGACGCCCCTCCACCCCTCTCTCGCGGCACTGGCCGCCGCGGCAACGGTGGTGACCGTTCGCCTTTTGGCCATCCGCAACAAGTGGGAGCTGCCCAGGGCGGACAAGTCGTAAGACAGTCGCGAGGGACGAGAGGTTTTCCCCCATACACTTTGCTCTGCAAGGGAGGCTCCATGCACACCGCCCGCCTCATCGGCACCGACAGAAGCTACCGCATCGGCAAGATCGTCTGCCTGGGGCGCAACTACGCCGATCATATCAAAGAGCTCGGAAACGAGACGCCCGATCGCCCCGTCATCTTCATCAAGCCCGCCAGCAGCGTGCTGAAGCACGGCGGCGAGGTCGTCATCCCCCCCTACTCGCGCTGCTGCCATCACGAGGCGGAGCTGGCGCTTCTCATCGGCCGCCGGGCAAAGGATCTCACGGAGGATGAGGCGATGGCGTGCGTCGCCGGGTACGGCGCCGCCATCGACCTGACCCTGCGCGACGTGCAGGACGAGCTGAAGAAAAAGGGGCTGCCGTGGGAGATCGCCAAAGGGTTCGACACCGCCTGCCCCCTCTCCGACTTCGTCCCCGCCACCTCAGTCGCCGACCCTCACGATCTGCGCATCGTCATGAAGGTGAACAACGAGGTGCGCCAGGACGGCTCGACCGTCCTGATGCTGCGGCGCATCCCCGCCATCCTCAAAGAGATCTCGGCGATCTTCACCCTCGAAGAGGGGGACGTCGTCCTCACCGGCACCCCAGCGGGGGTGAGCGCCATCGAAAGCGGCGACCGCCTCTGCGCCGAGATCGAAGGGGTCGGACGTCTCGAGGTGACGGTGCGTTGAAAAGGCTTCCCCTCTCCCACGGGGAACGGGGATTCCAAAACGCAAAAAGCGGGCCGGAGAGAACATTTCTCCGGCCCGCTTTTCGTTCCTCTTGATGGTGAGCTCTCTACTCTTTCGCCTCCCTCCTCAACCGATTCGTCAGAATATGCGCCAGACGCGTCGGCTCGGGCATGCGGGTTTTTCGCCCGCAGGCGAGGATGAGGTCGACCGATGCGCCGTGATCGACCTTGTGGCCGGGGGAGATATAAAGGGGGCGCACCCCGTCGCGGGTTCTGAGAACCGTCCCCGCCTGCGCCTCGCCGAGCATCAGCGAAGCGCGCGCGCCCCGCGCCCTGTCCGGCTCGGCGTGCGCGCCGCACAGGCGGCTCTTGGCGCAGCCGACCGTCGGCAGGTCGAGCCACAGGCCGAGGTGCGAGGCGATGCCGAGCCCCCGTGGGTGAGCGATCCCCTGCCCGTCGACCAGAATCGCGCCGGGGACCGTCCGCAGGGCTCGGAACGCCTCCAACACGATGGGGAGCTCGCGAAACGACAGCAGCCCCGGGATGTAAGGGAAGTCCACGCGCCCGCAGGACGAGGCCTCCTCCACCACCTCCAGATCGGGGAAGGAGAGGACCACCACGGCCGCGAAGAAGAGATCGCCGTGCTTCTCGTACGAAACGTCGACCCCCGCCACGGTCCGCAGGGGATCGGGGAGCTCATTGCGCACGACGACCCGCGCGGCGAGCTCTCTTTGCAGCTCGGCCGCCTCCTTGTACGACATCGACCAGCTATGAAGGTCGGGGAAGTTCGTGGCCTCTCTCCTGGATTCTCGTTCCTGGCTTCCGGATACTGTCCCTCACAGCGTACAACGCAGCAGCTTGACTCCCCCCTCGAAGAGGACTTCCATCTTGTTCGGTTTGGTCGTCGTCTTGACGATGCCGAGGCCGAAGACGGGGTGCTGGACGAGATCGTCGACCTTGAAGCCGCGCCCCATCTCGTAACGGATGGCTGCCGAGGTATCGGCGTTGCGGCTGAGTTCCTCCCACTCGGCCTGCGCGGCGCTTTGCCGGGAAACGCGGGGGCGTGCTGCCGGCGCCTTCTCGCTCTTGGGCGACGCCGCAGCACGGGGAGAGCGTTTTTCAGCAGGGCTGTAGTAGTTGTGGACGCCGTTGCAGGTGTTGCATTGTACGCGCACGACCCGCTCTTCCACCATGGCGACGATGGTGTGATTGGTTACGGTGCGACACCGCGTGCAGCGGGCGTCGACGACATCTCCGGCGGATTGTTTTTTCTTCATAAACCCTTCTGGAAGGTGCACCCGGCTTCGACAGGTAATCGACAAGAGGCGCCTTGAAATAAAAAACCACAGGAGACCTGTGGTCGGTGGTGGACAGAGATTTTTCGCTGAAAGGAGAACTACTTATAGCAGATGGGCGAAGGGGTGTCAAGGTCGTAAAGGGGAGCTGGCACCCCCCTTTTTCGCCTTCAGCTCACCACGTTCTGCGGGCGCCCCGCAATGAAGGCCTCAACGTTTCGGGCCGCGATGTTCAGCAGGCGCTCGCGCGAGGCGCGCGTCGCCCAGGCGATGTGCGGCGTGACGATACAGTTGCGGGCACGCAGCAGGGGGTTGCCGCAAGGGGGCGGCTCCTCCGAGAGGACGTCGAGCCCCGCCCCGGCGATCATGCCGGCTTCGAGCGCCTCGGCCAGCGCGGCTTCGTCCACCAGCGGCCCGCGTCCGGTGTTGATAAGGTACGTCCCCTTCTTCATCAGCGCTAGACGCCGCGCATCGACCATCCCGTGTGTTTCGGGGGTCAGCGGGCAGTGCAGGGTGACGATGTCGCTTTGCGCAAAGAGCGTGTCGAGATCGACGAAATCGAGCGCGCGGCCGGCGGCATCGTCCCGGTATTTCTCCGGATGGGCGGTGTGCACGAGCACCTTCAGGCCGAAGGCTTCGGCGACCCGGGCGACGCCCCGGCCGATGGCCCCGAAGCCGACAATCCCCATCGTTCGGCCGCTCAGCTCGATCTGGGGGCGGTCCTGAAAGGAGAAGTCCTCGCAGGCGCTCCAGCGCCCCTCGCGCACGAGGCGGGCATGGTGCCCTGTCTCGCGGGCGAGCTCGAGGACGAGAGCGAAGACCATCTCGACGACGGCCGGGGTGCTGTAGGCGGGCACGTTGGTCACCGTGATCCCCCGCTCGCGCACCGCCTGCAGATCGACGACGTTGTACCCCGTCGCCGTGACCCCGATATAGCGAAGTGCGGGGAGGGCGTCGAGGATCTCCCGGCCGAAGACGACCTTGTTGGTCAGAACGATCTCGGCCCCTTGCGCCCGCTCGACGATGCGATCGGCGGGCGTCCGGTCGTGGACCGTCAGCTCGCCGAGGCGCGCAAGGGGTCCCCAGTCGAGGTCGCCTGGGTTGAGGGTGTAGCCGTCCAGTACGACGATTTTCATTGTCCACCTTCTTCCAGTGATATGCCAGCCTCTTTGCAGTAGGCGGCCAGGGCTTCGGCATGACGCTTGTCTTCAGCGGCGAGGGAGCGAAAGAGCGCCTGCATGCTCGGCTCGGCGAATTCGACCGCGTTGTTGGCATGAACCACCGAAAATTCCTTCTCCATACGAAGCGACAGGCGCAAGGCCGTTTTCTGGCTGAGAGTCCTTTGCCTGACCTCGTGAAGGAGCGACTTCGATTTGGCGTGCAGAAGCTCGACCTGCTCCATATCGATCAGCGGCTTGCGGATGGCCTCGGCCTTGAAGAGGCGCTGCGCCATGCGCAACTGCCGGGCATGGTCCTCCTCTTCGAGAGCCATCTTCAGCCAAAGCTCCTTCAACCCCTGCTCCGTCGGAACACGCTCCGCCAATTCCCGCAAAATGGCGGCCTGCATCTCCTCGATTTCGATACTCAGATTGAAAAATCGATGCATCGCTCCAGCTCCGTCGCTTCGGATAAACGCCCTTCTCTGCGCTAAAATGTTTCTGGCGGCACCCCGATCCGCGCCCACCACTGTTAACGTCTTTTTTCCGGGGTGTCAAGGTCGACGAAAAAGCCCCCGGCTGGTCGCCGGGGGCTTTTGGTTGAAAGTGCTGCGGAGATTACTTCGCCTGCTCCAGCAGCACTGCGTGCGCCGCTGCCAGCCGGGCGATGGGCACCCGGTACGGGGAGCACGAGACGTAGTCGAGGCCGATTTTGTGGCAGAAGATGACGCTGGAGGCCTCTCCGCCGTGCTCGCCGCAGATGCCGAGCTTGATATCGGGGCGGGTCTTTCGCCCCCTTTCGCACCCCAGCCTGACGAGCTCCCCGACCCCGTCCTGGTCGATGGAGACGAAGGGGTCGTTGGGGAAGATCTCGCGCTCGACGTAGTAGGGGAGGAACTTGCCCGCGTCGTCACGCGACAGCCCGTAGGTCGTCTGAGTGAGGTCGTTGGTGCCGAAGGAGAAGAACTCGGCCTCCTGCGCAATGCGGTCGGCGGTGAGCGCCGCGCGCGGCAGCTCGATCATGGTGCCGATGAGGTACTCGACCTTCACGCCGTAGGCGGCGATGACCTCGTCGGCGACACGGATGGCGTTGGCGCGCAGGATCTTGAGCTCCTTCACCTCGGCGATCAGCGGAATCATGATCTCGGGGATGATGCTGTACCCCTCGTTCTTGACGAGCTCGCAGGCGGCTTCCATGATCGCCTTGACCTGCATGTCGTAGATCTCGGGGAAGGTGATCCCGAGGCGGCAGCCGCGGTGGCCGAGCATGGGATTGAACTCGTGCAGGAAGTCGACCTTGTGCTTGAGGGTGGCCACCGGCACCTTCATCACCTTGGCCAACTCCTCCAGGTCCTTGTCGGTGTGGGGGAGGAACTCGTGCAGCGGCGGGTCAAGAAGACGGATGGTGACCGGAAGTCCCTTCATCTCGCGGAAGAGCCCGAGGAAGTCCCCTTTTTGCATCGGCAGGATCTTGGCCAAGGCGCGCTTGCGCCCCTCGGTGTCCTCGGCGAGGATCATCTCGCGCACCGCCATGATGCGCTCCCCCTCGAAGAACATGTGCTCGGTGCGGCACAGCCCGATCCCCTCGGCGCCGAACTGGCGGGCGACGGCCGAGTCGTGGGGGGTGTCGGCGTTGGTGCGCACCTTCAGGCGGCGGAACTTGTCGACCCACGCCATGAGCTCGCCGAACTCGCCGGTGAGCTCGGGCTGCACCGTCGGCACGGCGCCGTAGATGACCTCGCCGGTGGAGCCGTCGAGAGTGAGGACGTCCCCCTTGGCGAGGGTCACCCCCTTGGCGGTGACGAGCTTCTGGGCCTTGTAGTCGACCTTGATGTCGCCGCAGCCGGCGACGCAGCACTTGCCCATCCCCCGAGCGACGACGGCCGCGTGGGAGGTCATGCCGCCGCGGGCGGTGAGGATCCCCTGGGCGGCGTGCATGCCGTGGATGTCCTCGGGGCTCGTCTCGATGCGCACCAGGATGACCTTGAGGCCGATCCTGGCGGCTTCCTCCGCCTCGTCGGCGCTGAAGACGATCTCGCCGCTGGCGGCACCGGGGGAGGCGGGGAGCCCCTTGCACAGCACGTCCTTGGGGGCGTTGGGGTCGAGGGAGGGGTGCAGCAGCTGATCGAGCTGCGCCGGGTCGATACGAAGGACCGCCTCTTTTTCGGTGATGAGCCCCTCCTTCACCATGTCGACGGCGATCTTCACCGCCGCCTTGGCGGTGCGCTTGCCGGTGCGGGTCTGCAGCATGTAGAGCTTGCTCTTCTCGATGGTGAACTCGATGTCCTGCATGTCGCGGTAGTGCTTCTCGAGGATCTCCTGGATCTTCATCAGCTGCGCGTACGACTCGGGCATCACCTCTTCCATGGAGGGCAGAGTGCCGTCCCCCTGGCTCTTCTGGATCGGCTGGGGAGTGCGGATCCCGGCCACGACGTCCTCGCCCTGGGCGTTGACGAGGAACTCGCCGAAAAAGACCTTATCGCCGGTGGAGGGGTTGCGGGTGAAGGCGACGCCGGTGGCGCAGTCGTTGCCCATGTTGCCGAAGACCATCGACTGGACGTTGACCGCGGTTCCCCAGTCGGAGGGGAGGTTGTGGAGCCTGCGGTAGGTGATGGCGCGCGGATTCATCCACGAACCGAAGACGGCGCCGATGGCCCCCCAGAGCTGCTCCTGGGGATCTTCGGGGAAGTCGCGGCCGAGATCTTCCTTCACCCTCTTCTTGAAGAGCCCGACGAGCTCCTTCAGATCGTCGGCGCTGAGCTCGGTGTCGTTTTTGACCCCCCGGCTCTCCTTCATCTGCTCCAGGATATGCTCGAGATCCTCCTTGCCCATCCCCATGACGACGTCGGCGTACATCTGGATGAAGCGGCGGTACGAATCGTAGGCGAAGCGCGGATCGCCGCTCTGCGCGATGACCCCCTGCACGGTGGTGTCGTTGAGACCCAGGTTGAGGACGGTGTCCATCATCCCCGGCATCGAGGCGCGGCTGCCCGAACGGACGGAGACGAGAAGAGGGTTCTTCGCGTCGCCGAACCTCTTGCCCATCATCTTCTCGACCACGGCGAGGTGCTCGGCGACTTCCTTCTCCAGCCCCGCCGGATATTGGCGGTTGTTCTTGTAGAACTCGGTGCAGACCTCGGTCGTAATGGTGAACCCGGGAGGGACGGGGAGCCCGATGGCGGTCATCTCCGCCAGGTTGGCCCCCTTGCCGCCGAGGAGGTTCTTCATCTTGCCGCTCCCCTCGGCTTTCCCGTCACCGAAGAAATAGACGTACTTCTCGGCCATGGCCTTCTCCTCCTGAGGCTGGACAACCTTAAGTTTCTCTGTTTCCGCTTGAACACCCATTCAACGTACCTCCTCCAGATTGTTTTTTTGGCGGCCCAATGGCCGCCCCCCGAAAAACCGTGTTAATCTATCAAAATAAAAGGTAGCTATTCACCTTATGGGGTCGCGGCTCACATGACAAGGGTGTCTGGCGCCATGGACGGCGCCAGTCAAGCGGCCATGGACGGCGAAAAGCGTCCCTTGACATGGGAGGTGGGACCCCATACTGAACAGTTACAATATAGGTGCATCCGAATGCGGCCGATTCCCACGTCGACCGCGGCACCGTTGTGCTTATTTGAATCCGCAGGGGCAGGTCTCCGTGCCTGCCCTGGTCTGCATTGGCTGCCTCGGGCGGCCACGAGGGCCGCCCCTACTCGATCCTTGAAAAATCGGCGATCCCCCGGAAGAGGCGGGCCGTTTCAGTAAGGAGGGCGAGGCGATTGGCGCGCACCGCCTCGTTCTTGTCCATGACCATGACGCCGTCGAAGAAGGCGTCGACCGGCGCGCGCAGCGCGGCGATGGCGCGAAGAGCGGCGGTATAGTCGCCCTGGGCGACTGCGGCGTCGACGTCTTTGCGGACCCTCTGCAGGGCATCGAAAAGATCGTTCTCACAGGCGGCTTCGAAGCTGGAGGGATCGACCGGCTGACTTAAGCCCTCCTTAATAATATTGCCGATCCTTTTGAACGCAACCGCCAGCGGCTCGAAATCGTCGCGCCCCTTGAGCTCGGCCAGAGCCTTCACCCGCTCCAGGGCGTCGACGGGGGCGGCGAAGGAGGCTGAAAGGACCGCCTCCACCACATCCTGCGGGTAGCCCTGGCCGGTGAGCATGTTGAGGAAGCGGCCGCGGAAGAACTCCAGCACGTCGGCGCGCACCTGCTCGCGGGGGCGCGTCAGCTTGGCGCCCAGCAGGTCGAGGGCCCGATCGACCAGATCGGGGAGCGCCAGAGGGTAGCCGCGATCGAGAACGATGTTGAGGATGCCGATGGCGTTGCGGCGAAGGGCGTAGGGATCGGCGGTGCCGGTGGGGATGAGCCCCACCCCGAAGCAGCCGCACAAGGTGTCGACCTTGTCGGCAATCGAGACGAAGGCGCCGACGCAGTCCGAGGGGAGCTCGCCGCCGGCCTGGGTCGGCAGGTAGTGTTCGTGGATGGCGAGGGCGACGCGCGGATCCTCGCCTTCGAGGCGCGCGTACTCGCGCCCCATGACCCCCTGGAGCTCGGGGAACTCGTAGACCATCCCCGTCTCCAGGTCGCATTTGGCGAGCAGCGCCGCCCGGTCGGTGAGATCGCGCGCCGCAGGCTCGAAGGTTTCGGCCAGATGGACGGCGATGCTGCGGAAGCGCTCGACCTTCTCGTAGCTCGTGCCGAGCTTGGCCTGGTAGACGACGTTCCTGAGGGCGTCGAGGCGCGATTCGAGCTTCACCTTGCGATCCTCGCTCCAGAAGAACATGGCGTCCGAGAGGCGCGCCCGCAGAACCCGCTCGTTGCCGCGCACCACCACCTTCGGATCTTCGGCCCGGGTGTTGGCGACGGTGATGAAGCGCGGCAGCAGTTTTCCTTGCGCGTCGGCGACGGTGAAGTAGCGCTGGTGCTCGCGCATGGTGGTGATGAGGAGCTCGCGGGGGAGCTCGAGGTATTTCTCCTCGAAGGAACCGCACAGGGGGGTCGGGTCCTCGACGAGGCAGCTCACCTCCTGCAGGAGCTTCTCGTCGGCGTTGACCTCACCGCCGGCGGCGTGGGCGAGGCGCTCCACCTCACGGGCGATGATTTCCTTTCGTTTGGCCGGATCGGGGATGACGAAGCGGCGCTCGCACTCCTCGACCCACCCCTGGGCGCTGTGCACCGGAAAGGGCTCGGGCGCCATGAAGCGATGCCCGCGGGAGATGTTGCCGCTCTCCAGGTTGCCGAAGGAGAAGGGGACGACGGCGCCGTCGAAGAGGGCCACGATCCAGTGGATGGGGCGGGCGAAGCGGATGTCGAGGTCCTTCCAGCGCATCGACTTGCGAAAGGGGATGGCGGCGATGACTCGCGGCAAAATCTCCGGCAGCCGGTCGGCGGTGGCGCCCCCTTCGGCGACCTTCGACACGTAGATGTAGGCTCCCTTGTCGGTCTCCATGGTGGAGAGCTCCGAGACGTCGACGCCGTTGGAGCGGGCGAAGCCGATGGCCGCCTTGGTCGGGTTGCCCTCGGCGTCGAAGGCGACCTTGACCGAGGGGCCCGT
The DNA here is from genome assembly GCA_050485365.1 of Desulfuromonadales bacterium. Classification (GTDB taxonomy): domain Bacteria; phylum Desulfobacterota; class Desulfuromonadia; order Desulfuromonadales; family JACZKF01; genus JARFUG01. Next base: position 10,915 of record JBJHBH010000019.1, read on the forward strand.
CACCAGCGACTCTTGGCGCTGCTGCTGCAGGGCGACCCCGCTCACCGCGGCGGCGATGCGCCGGGGAGTCGAGTAGGTGCGCACCGCCTCGAAGGGGATGCGGGCGGCCTCGAGCTCCTTGCGAAGCAGCCGCTCCAAATCGGCCATGGCGACGGGGAGAAAGCCTGCGGGGATCTCCTCTGTTCCGATCTCAAGAAAAATTTCAGCGGACATAAAGACTCCAGGTCTCAGGTGTCAGATTTCAGGTAAAAGGTTCAGGTAAATGCCGGCTTCAGGTTCATCCTGATTCCTGGAACCTGAAGCCTGAAACCTTGGGCTTACCGTTGCTTCAGCAACGGGAAGCCCATCTTCTCGCGCTGCGCCACGTACCCCTCGGCGCACAGACGCGCGAGGTTGCGCACCCGGCCGATATAGTTGGCGCGCTCGGTGACCGAGATCGCCCCGCGGGCGTCGAGAAGATTGAAGGAGTGGGAGGCCTTCAGAACGAAGTCGTAAGCGGGCAGGACGAGCCCCTTTTCGGCCAGACGGATGCACTCCTTCTCGTACATGCCGAAGAGGGAGAAGAGCATCGCGGTGTCGGCCTCCTCGAAGTTGTAGGTGGAGAATTCCACCTCGCTCTGGTGGTGGACGTCACCGTACTTGATCCCCTTCACCCACTCCAGATCGTAGACGTTGTCGACCCCCTGCAGGTACATGGCGATGCGCTCGCAGCCGTAGGTGATCTCGCCCGAGACCGGCTTCAGGTCGATTCCGCCCGCCTGCTGGAAGTAGGTGAACTGGGTGATCTCCATCCCGTCGAGCCACACCTCCCAGCCGAGCCCCCAGGCGCCGAGCGTGGGGGATTCCCAGTCGTCCTCGACGAAGCGGATGTCGTGCTTGGCCGGATCGATGCCGAAGCTCCTGAGCGAGTCGAGATAGAGCTCCTGGATGTTCATCGGCGAGGGCTTCAGGATGACCTGGAACTGGTAGTAGTGCTGAAGGCGGTTGGGGTTCTCGCCGTAGCGTCCGTCGGTGGGGCGCCGCGAGGGCTCCACGTAGGCGACGTTCCACGGCTCGGGCCCCAGAACGCGCAGGAAGGTGGCGGGGTTGAAGGTGCCGGCCCCCTTCTCCAGGTCGTAAGGCTGCTGGATGATGCACCCCTGACGGGCCCAGTAGCTCTGCAGGGAGAGGATGAGGTCTTGAAATGTCACGGATTTTCCTCCAATCGAATGGCGTCAAAGCCGCCGAAGGCGGTCGGCTCGAATGTATACTGTATACAAAAATAAAGATGAAAATTCTACCCCGGAGCCGGGCGCCTGTCAAGAGCGGATTCCAATGAAAAAACAAGGAGTTTTTTGAAGCGACGGGGACGATCAGCGAGGCCGGGAGGCGCCGTGACCGAGGACTTCTTCGAGAAAGGCGATGGAGCGCAGGGGACGGTGCAGATGCCGGCGCAGCGCGGCCGAAAGGAGCGCCCCTGCCTGGGTGCGCGTCCTGTCGCCGAAGCGAAACCCCTCGAACAGCTCGATGGGGGTGCGCAAAGAGCGGGCCAGCGTGCCGAGGGTGAGGCGATCGACCCGAAGGTCGGGGGTCGGCGCGCAGACGGCGCACAGCGCCCCCCCGCGCGCGGGATCGAAGCCGACCGTCTCCTCCTGCGACACCATGCCGCATTCGGAGCAGTGCAGCAGGTGGGGAATGTATCCCGCCAGAGACAGCAGGCGCAGCTCGAACAGGAGGCGCGCGTCGGCCTCCGCCCCGGCGGCGCCGAGCCGATCGAGAAAGGCCCGCAGCAAAGCGAACGCCTCGGCGTGCCCGTCCCCCTCGCCCAGAAGCGCCTCCAGCAGCTCACACCCGTAGCCGGCGAGCGCCAGGGTGCCCAGATCGGCACGCAGCGCTGTGCGCAGATCGAGCAGCTCGGCCTCGCGCAAAGAGACCATGGCGCCGGAGCGCGGGGCGCTCCAGTGCAGACGCACCGAGGCGAAGCTCTCCAGCGCCGGGCCGAAGCGCCGACGGCTCTTGCGTGCCCCCCGGGCGAACCCCTTCATCACCCCGTGCTCGGCCGTCAGGAAGGTGACGATGCGGTCGGCCTCCCCGTAGTCGAGGTGGCGAAGAATGACGGCGTCGGAAGAGTGGATGTGCATGAAGGTAGGCCGAGGTGCGAGGCTATCGTCGATGGGCTTCTGGCTCCCAACTCCGCCAAATTACACCCGCCCCTGAAATCGAGTCAATTCCCTTACTGCGGTTGTTTCCCACCGAACTCGTGCTAATCTTTTCAAGTGAATGAATTCACTGGCACGTTTTCGAGCCCATCATTTTCATAGAAGGAGGAATGCTGATGCCTGAATTCGGAAATCCCTTCTCGGTGCTGAAAGCCGGGCGCAAGGTCACCAACGACGAGCTGATCCGCGCGATCCGCTTCATGGTCGCTGCCGAGTACGAGGCGGTGCAGCTCTACATGCAGTTGGCCGAATCGACCGACAACGAGCTCGCCAAGGCGGTCCTGAAGGACATCGCCGACGAGGAGATCGTGCACGCCGGCGAGTTCCTGACGCTGCTCAAGCACCTCTCCCCCGCGGAGGAGGCCTTCTACGCCGAAGGAGAGCGCGAGGTGATCGAGATCATGGAGGAGCTCGCCCGCGGCGCCAGCGCACAGGAGGCCCCGCCGGAGAAGGTTCACCTCGACGCCGCGCCGGCGCCCGAAAGCGACGAGCCCCCCGAGCCCCCCTCGGTCGGAAATCTTTTCGGAAAAGACAAATAGACAACCCATTTTCTTGAGAAGGAGGGATTCATGGACATTCTGGACAGAGGTTCGGCTCCCCTGACCGGGGAAGAGTGGAAGCGCATCGACGAGGCGGTCGTCAAGACCGCCCGCACCATGCTCGTGGGGCGCAAGCTGATCGAGGTCCTCGGCCCCGTCGGCCCCGGCGTCTACAGCATGCCGTACGCGGTCTTCAGCGGCAAGAAGCCCGCCGGCATCGACATGATCGGCGACCGCGACGACCTGGTGGTCGAGGCCGACCGCCGCATCACCGTCAATCTGCCGATGCTCTTCAAGGACTTCAAGATCTTCTGGCGCGACGTCGAGGCCGACCGGCACCTGGGGATCCCCCTCGACGTGAGCACCGCCGCCGTGGCGGCCGCCGACCTCGCCGTGCAGGAAGACGATCTCATCTTCAACGGCCACGCCGAGCTCGGCCACCAGGGGCTCCTCACCGCCGAGGGGCGCCTCACCGTCAAGATGGGCAAATGGCAGGAGGGGGGCGGCCCCCTGGCCGACGCCGTCAAGGCGGTCAACGCCCTGACCACCTCCGGGCACTACGGCCCTTACGCCATGGCGGTGAGCCCCTATCTGTACGGACAGATGGTGCGCGTCTACGGCAACACCGGCATGCTCGAACTCGACCAGGTCAAGGCTCTGCTGCGCGGACCGATCTACCCATCGAGCGCCGTGCGCGACAACAAGGCCGTCGTCATCGCCACCGGCATCCAGAACCTGAACCTGGCCATCGGGCAGGATCTGGTCACCGCCTACACGGCGGCAGAGAACATGAACCACATCTTCCGCGTCTTCGAGACGCTCGCCCTGTTGGTGCGCCGCGCCGACGCCATCTGCACCATCGAATAGCGCCCTGAAGCGCCGCGAAAACAGAGGGGCCTCTTCCTTCCGGAAGGCGGCCCCTCTCTTTTTTCCGGCGCACCCCTCCCCTTCACTCCTCACCATCGAAGATCCGCTCGGCGAGCATGCGGCTGAGGCGCTCGGCCCCTTGGGCGTTGAGGTGGGTCACGTCGCCGAAGTGCTCCGCCTCCAGGGGGAACGCTACATAGTCGAGATAGATGACGTGCGGATTCTTCTGCAGGACGGCGTCGCGCAGCGCCTCGAAGTCGTCCCTCACCGCCTCGGGTATCGACTTGCGGTACTCGCCATGAAGAGGGGCGCGAAAGAGGTAGAGGGCGATACCGCGCTCGCCGCACAGCTCGGCGATGCGCTGCAGGTAGTCGGCCATGAGGGGGCTCGCACCGGCGTAATCGCGGGCGCCTCCGAAGTAGTGGCGATCGAGGGTGGCGGCGATGTCCTCGTACCTTACGCGCGAGACGCTCCCTGGGTAGTAGCCGCCGAAAAAGGGGATGTCGCCGCGACTCAAGGGGCGCCCCAGCGCGGCCTTCAGAAGATAGCCGCTGCGGTGAATTTCCAGCGGCAACCCCAGGTCGTACTTGAGCCGGCTCACGAGATAGCTGCGGCTTCTCGCCCGCACGAGGCGCCTGGCCTCCTCGCCGAGCAGGGGATAGTAGCGCGGCAGCGACTGCGCGGTGAAGCGCTCGTCGAAGAGGTAGCGCTCCGAGAAGACCCGGGCCGCGCTGTGGTAGGAGAAGGACAGGACGACCTTTTCGACGGCGGGGTTGCGATCGAGAAAGTGCCGCAGCTTGTAATAGGTGAAGAGATAGTTCTCCGACGGCTCGGCGATGTTCACCGACCGTGGGAAGATCGCCGGATCGATGGACGAGGCGGCGTGCGAGTCGCCGGCGATCAGCGTCGTCACCTCGGAGTCGAAGCGAAAGACGTCGCTCTGCAAGGCCTTCTCCCCCGCCTGACGCACCACAGCGCTCAGCAGGAGGATCAGCGCCAATCCGATGGCGGCGAAAATAGCGTGTCGGATCATGCCGGCTTGCATTTCCTACCCTCCAGTCGATCCACCAGTTGTCGGAGCGAAAAGCAAATGGGACACGGATCTTCGCAGAAAAGCTCTGATTAAAATCTGATTTTCAGATCAGATCCTGATCCGCTCGCATCAGATTCAATCCGCGTACCATTCAAGCCTTGATCCCTTAAAACCGAAAATAGATGAAATCGCGCGCCCCGGTGAAGACGCCGAACAGGACGATGGCGAAGACGAGAAGATACCCCCCCGCCCAGCGCAGCGCCGCCGATTCGGCGACGCGCGGCGACTCCAGCCACCTTCGCCCCGCCCCTCCTTCCGCAACGAGCACGAACACCGAGCCGACGATGGCCAGGACGAAATCGGCGTGGGACTGGCGCACAAGCAGCGGCTCGAGCATCCCCTGGCCTCCTCCGACGCTGTGCAGATTCGTCGCCAGTCGGACCGCATAGTCGAAAGTCCCCGTCGTCAGGTTTCCGGCCACATGCAGCGCGTCGGAGAGGCTTTCGGCGCGAAAGAAGATCCAGGCGAAACAGACCAGATGAAAGGTCGCCAGACGCTTCCAGACGGCGAGCACCCAGGTCTTCTCCACGCCGAGGGCGCGGTATGCCTGTTTCTGCAGTGGGCCGAGCAGGGCAGAAGCGGCCAGATAGACGCCGTGAATCGCCCCCCAGACGACAAACCCCCAGCCCAGACCGTGCCAGAGCCCCGAGATGAGAAAGGTCGCCAGCAAAGCGGCGGCGGTCCCGGCGCTTTTCCAGCGCCGCAGGCGCATCTGCAGCGGGGTGAACAGGTAATCGAAGAGCCAGCGCGAGAGCGAGATGTGCCAGCGCCGCCAGAAATCGCGCACAGACAGGGCACTGTACGGGTTGTCGAAGTTGCGCGCGAGACGGATGCCGAACAGGCGCGCCGTCCCCAGCGCCATGTCCGTGTAGCCGGAGAAGTCGCAGTAGATCTGCAGGGCGTAGAAGTAGGTGGCCAGCATCAGCGAGGGGCCGCCGAACCCCTGCACGTCGCCGTAGACGGGGTCGACGAAGAGGGCGAGGCGATCGGCGACGACGACCTTCTTGAAGAGCCCCCAGAGAAAGAGGAGGCCGCCCGAGGCGAGCGCCTGCGCATCGAAGCGGTACGGGCGGCGCAGCTGCGGAATCAGCTCGCCCCCCCGCTCGATGGGGCCCTGCAGCAGCTTGGGGAAAAAACTCATGTACAGGGCGAAGTAGCCGAAGTGCCTCTCGGCGCCGATTCTCTCCAGATGGACGTCGATGAGATAGGAGATCGCCTGAAAGACGTAGTACGAGACGCCGAGGGCCGCCAGAAGCGTTTCGGGTCGCGCCGCGCTCGCGGCGACATACCTCAGAGTGAGCAGAACCAGCAGGTTGCCGACGATCCCCGCCGCCAGAAGCGCCCTGCGCGGCCCCGCCCCCTCGACGCGCTGCAGCGCCAGGGCGATCCCCCACGTGGCGGCGCTCACCGCCAGAAGCACCGCCGGCAGGTGCGGCACCATCCAGGCGGCGTAGAAGAGAAAGCTCGCCAGCAGCAGCACCAGCCAGCGCACCCGGGCGCCGGCCAGCACGAAGAGGGCGAAGACGGCAGGGAGAAAGAGGAGATATCCGAGGGAGGTGAACGACACGCGCAGAAGCTCCCGGACAGGGTTGCAGGAATTAAATTATATGCTTTTAATTTGTCAAGATATCTCTTCCATGAAGATTCGAGCGCACACGGGGAGGACCATTCGATGCGAAGATGGACGGCATGGATTCTGGCGGCGATGCTGGTGTTGGCTCGGCCGCCCGAAGCGCTTGCCCTCGATGACGATGTCCGGCAGGTGACCGGGTTCAGCTCCTACTCGGAATTTCCCGCCAACGTGCGCTGGGAAAGGACCGTCCCCGCCGTGCGCAGGGTCTCCATCCGCTCGTCGGCCGACGGCTCGGCGCAGCCCGCCCTCTATTACGATTCGGGCTCCGATCGCCCCAAACCCCTGCTGGTCGCCCTTCACAGCTGGAGCTTCGGCTACACCCAGCCGACGAGCATCCCCTACGCCCTGTGGGCAGTGCAGAACGACTGGGTCTTCATTCACCCCGACCACCGCGGGCGCTACAACCGTCCCGAGGCGACCGCCTCGGAGCTCGCCCAGCGCGATGTGCTCGACGCCCTCGACTACGCCCTGGCCAACGCCCAGGTCGACCGCTCGCGCATCTATCTGGCGGGCTTCTCCGGCGGCGCGATGACGGCCCTCATCCTCGCGGGGCGCCATCCCCACCTGTGGACGGCGGTTTCGGCCTGGGTCCCCATCTACAGCCTCGTCGACTGGTACGGCCACATCGTGCGCAACGACCCGAAGCGCCATTACGTGCGCGACATCACGCGCTCGTGCGGCGGTCCTCCCTGGCCGGGGAGCAGGGCGGCCGCCGAATGCGACAGGCGCAGCCCCAGCTCCTATCTCGGTACGTTGCGCGACTCGCCGCTGAAGATCTATCTGGCCGCCGGCGTCTTCGACGACCTCGTCCCGCCGACCCATTCCCTTCGCGCCTTCAACGCCCTCGTCTCGGACGAAGAGCGCCTCCCCCTCGATGAGATGGCGCTCGTCCTTTCGGGGGAGGAACAAAAGAATGATTTTAGCGCCCAACTCTATGAGGAGGCCGGCGCCCCCTTGCTGTTCAAAAGGGAATCGGGTAACGTAACGCTCGCGCTGTTCGAAGGTGGCCACGATCTTCTGTTCAACCCCGCGCTGTACTGGCTCAGCCGCCAGCGGGGGGAGACGCAGACAAATGAGAAAGAGAAGGAAATTGCAGGGAATTAGACGCGCTGGTGTGATCGCTGCGGCGGTTATGTTTTTCGGTTACGCAACCATTGATGGTCCCCCCTCCCCCGATCTGAGTTGGGCCGGCGAAACGTCGGAAGGTTCGACCGACTCGATCCAACTGGCCCGCCTCCAGAGCGACGACGAACACCATGTCGACACGAAAAGAGAGTACGTGCGGGCGCTGAGCGAGCTGGAGCTCGGGTTGCAGGCCCTGGGCCTGGTCAACATTCTCGACGTCGACCCGACCCTGATCGTCGAACTCAAGTACGCCTCGGAGGACAACTTCATGGGGGCCGACGCCTACGGCGATCTGCGCACCGCCTTTTTGCGCCCCAGCGCCGCGCAGATGCTCAAGGAGGCCCACGATCTGCTCAAGGAGCGCCATCCGGAGCTGCGCCTCCTCGTCGCCGACGCCTTTCGCCCCCGGCGGGTGCAGCACCGCATGTGGGAGATCGTGAAGGACACCCCCATGCAGCCCTACGTCGCCAACCCCCATTCCGGTTCGATCCACAACCACGGCGCGGCGGTCGACCTGACCCTCGCCTACGCCGACGGCACCCGCCTCGACATGGGGACCCCCATCGACCACTTCGGCATCCTCGCCCAGCCCCGCGAAGAGCAGCGATTTTTGCGCGAAGGGAAGCTCACCCAGGAGCAGGTCGCCAACCGCCTGCTGCTTCGAGAGGTGATGACGGCGGCGGGCTTCATCCAGCTCCCCATCGAGTGGTGGCACTTCGACGCCTTCGACCGCCCGACGGTGCGGGCCCGTTACGAGATCATCGACTGAGACGCTCTGCGAAAAAGTGAAGGGACCGGCCGCCGCATTCGGCAACCGGTCCCTTCCTTTTTTCACACCCTCGCCCCCTCGCCCCCTCGCGCCGAGCCCCCCCCTTCAGCTACCCTTCGCGCCGACGGTGTCGATGCGCGACTCCTTCCCCGTGAGGGTTTCGACGGCGATCCGCCACACCCGCGTCGCCGCAAGGCGCGCCTCGTCGAAGGTCCACTCCTTCCCCGAATAGTGCCGCATGATGCAGTTGAGGGCGTCGCGTTTGCCCTGTCCGTCGACGACCTCGAAGACTTGGCCGTATCCGATGACGCTCTGGAAGGCGCATGTCCAGGAGCAGGCCCGCGACGCGTTGCCCAGCACCTCGACGGCGCGCTCGAATTCGAAGCAGACCGGGTTGCCCGAGGTCAGAAAATCGATCTTGCGCCCCTGGGCGGCGGTGTGGAAGAAGAGACTCTGCCCGTCGTATCCGAAAGAGACCGGGACGATGTACGGAACGTCGTCGAGGGTCAGCCCGAGGCGACAGACGTCGCACCCTGCGATGATCGCATCGAGGCGCGCCCGGCTGTGGATTTCCTTCTCGCCCCGGCGCATCGGCGCTATTCCACCACGGACGCCGAGCGGATCACCACCGGCTCCACCGGGACGTCGTCGTGCCCCGCTCTGGAGGTCGTCGCCACCCGCTCCATGTCGTAGACGACGTTCATCCCATCGACGACCTTGCCGAAGACGGCGTAGCCGAACGACTCGGGGGAAGTGCCGGTGTTGTCGAGGAACTTGTTGTCGGCGGTGTTGATGAAGAACTGGCTCGTGGCGCTGTCGACCTCCATGGTGCGCGCCATGGCGATCGTCCCCTCCTTGTTCTTCAGGCCGTTTCGCGCCTCGTTTCTGATCGGCTCGCGCGTCGGCTTCTCGTGCATATCGGCGGTCAGCCCGCCGCCCTGGACCATGAAGCCCTTGATCACCCGGTGAAAGATCGTCCCGTCGTAGAACCCCTCGCGCACATAAGCGAGGAAGTTCTCCGCCGTCTCGGGCGCCTTGTCCGTATTGATTTCGAGGATGATCTCGCCCATGGTGGTATCCAGAACGACGTAAGGGTAGGCCTGGCTCATCGTTAATCTCCTTGTGTTGTGCATCGCTTCGGCCGTACCGGCCGCATCAGCGCAGAAAAACACCACAGATGCGAAAAAATGTAAAGCGCAAATCCTTTGCCCGGTTTTTTCCGTCCTTTACATGCGCCCCGCTTGTGCATTAAAACAGTCGCTGGCGCAAAGACGGGTTCCCCGATGTTCACGACAGACGCGAAGGAGACTGCAGGATGGGTGCAGCGCCCGAAGGCCGCCGGATACATTACGCACTGGTGATCATCGCCTCCGGCGTCCTGACCCTCTTCGCTTGCCTCGGTCTCGGGCGCTTCGCCCTGGGGATGCTCCTGCCGTCCATGGGGGCGGGGCTCGACCTGAGCTACGCGCAGATGGGGGTGATCGGCACCGGCAACTTCGTCGGCTATCTCGGCGGCGTGCTCATTTGCGGCGCCCTCGTCGCTCGGCTCGGCGCCCGGACGGTCATCGTCTGCGGCCTGCTGGCCGTCGCGCTGAGCCTGATGCTGGTCGGCACGCTGAGCCTCTATCCGGCCATCGTGCTGTGTTACTGTGTGACGGGGCTGGGGAGCGCTCTGGCCAACATCGGCATGATGGGGCTGGTGGCGAACTGGTTTTGCCCGAACCGGCGCGGCCGCGCGGCGGGGTTCATCGTGGCGGGCAACGGCTTCGGAATCATGCTGAGCGGCACCGCGATTCCCCTGCTGAACAGCGCCTTCGGCGCGGCCGGATGGCGCTACGGCTGGCTCTGCCTCGGCGCAATCGTGCTGCTGTGCGCGGCGCTGTGCGCGGCGCTGCTGCGCAACGACCCCGCCGAGATGAACCTCTCGCCGTACGGCGGCGCGCACCGCGCCGCCGGGGCGAGCGCCGCCTACCCGCCCCCTGCCCGAGAGGCGAGATGGACGCTGATCGCCCACCTGGGCGCCATCTATTTTCTCTTCGGCTTCACCTACGTCATCTACACCACCTTCATCGTCACCACCCTGGTTCAGGACCTGGGTTACAGCGAGGCGGCCTCGGGACGGCTGTGGATCTGGCTCGGCTTCATCAGCCTCTTCTCGGGCGCGGTCTTCGGCACCCTGTCGGATCGCATCGGCCGCCGCACGAGCATGATGATCGTCTTCGCGCTGCAGACCTGCGCCTACCTGCTGGCGGGGCTGCACCTCTCGGGGGGATGGATCTACCTCTCCATCGTCCTTTTTGGCTTCGTCGTCTGGAGCATCCCGTCCATCCTCACCGCCACCATCGGCGACTATCTCCCCCGCGACAAAGTGACGACCGCCCTGGGGCATCTCACCTTCATCTTCGGCATCGGCCAGATCGCCGGCCCCGCTCTGGCGGGCCTTCTCGCCGACGCCAGCGGCACCTTCCACAGCAGCTATCTCCTCGCGGCGGCCATGACCGCCAGCGCCGTCGTCCTGACGGCTTTGCTGCGCCAGCCTCAGCGATCCGCCGCGGATGTCGCGATGCGCCCCTGAGATTTGTCAATCGAACTCGCTCGCAGTGAGCCGCGCCGTATTGGTGCTATAGTGGAATCAGACCACTCCAGGCTGAGCACTCCCACGAAAGGAGCGAAACGATGAGGTCCGAGGAGTTTCAGAATATCTGCAGTTCCGTCGGGTCGGGGAGCGAAATGCGTGTCAGGCACATCGTCCTTCACCAGGTCGGCAAGGTCGTCGCCTGCCACCCCGACGATTTCATCGAAGTCGAGCTCGACAGCGGCGAGCACAAGACGTGGTCGCGCGACAACGTGAAGCTGCTGCAGTGAGCGCTGGCGACGCATCGAAACCGAGCTTCACCCCCGGCGCCAACATCGCCATGAAGATTCCTCCCCACGAATTCGCGGCGACGGTGCGTTTTTACCGGGACGTTCTCGGGCTGCGCCCCGTCGAGGAGGAGAAACCGGCGCTCGTCTTCGATTTCGGCGGAAAGCGGCTGTGGCTCGACGAGGTTCCCCATCTGAGCCAGGCCGAGGTCTGGCTCGAAGTGACGACCGACGACACCGCCGCAGCGGCGCGCTACCTCGAAGAGGCAGGGGTCGTTCGCTGCAACGGGGTCGAGCCCCTGCCGCAAGGCTTCGACGGATTCTGGATCAGCAGCCCGGCAGGCGTCGTTCATCTGGTGAGCGGCAAAGGCGCCTGAGAGACGCAAAAAGCCCCCGGATCGCCGGGGGCTTTTTGCTTTTTTGCGGTGCTGCGTCGATTCAGGCGGCGGTTTTGGCTTCCCACCCCTCGACCATGCGCCGGTACTTCTCTTCGAGCTCGGGGGTCTTCGCCTCGGCCGCGGCGTACGCCTCGACCATGGCCGGGCGCAGCGTCTCGGGGAGGACCCGCTCGGCCAGCGGATAGAGGATGTTGTCCTCCTTGTCGATGTGGTCGCGCAGCAGGGCGATGTAGCCGTAGGCGTTCTCGGCGATGGCGCCGGCCTGATCGGGCTCGCCGGCGAGGGCCTTTTTCGCCCCTTGCTCCATCCCCCGCACGAAGGCGCGCCCCTGGTCGTGGGCCATCAGCATCGCCGCCACCGGCGAGTTCTGCTGCGGCATCCCGTTTTCGACAAGTGCCTTGAAGAGGACATCCTCCTCCTTGGCGTGATGAAAACGGTCGGCATAATTGCGGATGAAGTCGACCGCGTCCAGATAGAAGCTCCACTCGTCGAAACGTCCGGCCTCAAGGCGGCGGGTGTTCTCTTCCACCAGGGCGATCATGCGCAGGATCAGTTTATGTTCTTCCACCATCACGGCGGTCACGTCGGTCTTCATGGTCGTCTCCTTTGGCCGCGGAACGAAAGCGCCCCGCCTTTTCAGCTCCTTCTCTCGCCGTCGACGCCGAGGATGGCGATCTCCAGGGGGATGTCCTTCCCCGAGGCGGCCACGGCCTGCTGCGCCATCATCGCCAGCCCCCGGCAGCAGGGGACTTCCATGATCGTCACGGTGACCGACTCGATGTCGTTTTGCTGCAGCATCGCGGTCAGCTTGGCGACGTAGTTGCTCGTCTCGTCGAGCTTGGGGCAGGCGTTGACGAGGACACGCCCCTTGATGAAGTCGCGGTGGAACTCGGCGTAGGCGAAGGGGGCGCAGTCCGCGGCGATGAGCAGGTGCGCGTTCTTGAGCCACGGGGCGCTCGGCGGCACCAGGTGAAGCTGGGTCGGCCACTGGCGCAGTTCGGAATCGAGGCGTCCGGTGGCGGTCGCTTCGGTCGTTTCCTTCTTCTCGATGGTGCGCACGTTCGAGCCGGGGCAGCCGCAGGCAAGATTTTTCATTGTCGTATCTCCTTGTTTAAAAGTTTAAGTCGTTATCGTTGCGGTTTTTTATCAAGGCCGATCAAAAATGCCCGGATGCAAGGCGCCCGAAGCAGCGACGAAGCGCGAGGGCAACGCCGCAGACGGGCGTTTTTCATCGGCCCTCAGGCGGTCTCGACCGCGTGTTCGAGATAGTCGTTGATCTCCTGCTCGATCTTCGCCTCGGCCTCATCCCCCAGGGCGTGGATGGAGACGACGTCTTTGAGCAGGCAGATGCCGACGCCGCAGGTGACGCAGCCGATGTCGTAGCTCTCGAGGATCTCTCCGATGCGCGGATGGTCCTTGATCACGTTCTGGATCTGCTCGTTTCCGAGATCGTATTTCAGGTTCATGGCTCTCTCCTTTCCTCAAGCGTGACTGCAGGATAACGCCGCAGCGAGAAAAGAAACATGATGCAGGTCAAAAAGGGAAATTTTCCGGCAGCGCAGGGAGAAAGAAGAGCAGGGATAATGAACCAGAGACATCAAAGCCCACGGCCTTCGTGGCCGTGGGCTCTGATGTCCTTTTCAGCAAATGTGTGGATCAGCGTCTGCTGGCCACCTCCCGCATACCGCGCAGCTTCTTGACGTGCCCCGGCTCGTGGCACCCCACGCAGTCGGCGACAAGCCCGCGGTATTCATCGTGACGCTCCTTGAAAACCGGCCGGGAGGCGAGCGTCTCACTGCTCATGTGACACTCGGTGCAGTTTCGCGTCACGGCCTCCATGTAGCTCGGCAGCTTGCTGTTGTGAGGGTTGACCTGCCCCGTGGCGGTGAGCAGCACCTTTCGGACCCCCTTCGTCTTGTCCGTCATCATTCCTCGGGTGTGGCACGAGACGCATCCCACATAGGGGTGGTCACCGTGGTCCCACGAAACCTTCTCATAGGCATGGCAGCTGACGCAGAAGCTGTCGCTGGAGGTGAACGAGACGGTCGCCAACGCTCCTCCCGCCAGGAATACGGCCGCCACCGCGCCGATGATCCATATTGTCGGGCCTGACTTTCTCATGACGCACTCCTTTCGGAGCCCCCTTTGCCGGGAGGCTCCCTGCCCTTTTCGTTGATCTCTCCGCCCGGATCGAGCCGTTAACGCAGACGTGCGTTGCCGTCCCAGATCAGATCCGCCTCGGGGAGCAGGGGGAGGTAGCGCAGCCAGACGTGGGAGTCGAGGTGGGCCTGGCTCTGCTGAAGCTTGCGGCTGTGTTCCATGATGGGGGGAACGAGTTGGGCGATGGGGACGTCCATCTGGGGCGCAATGGCGTAGTTGGTCGCCCGGATCGCCAGGCGAACCGCCTCGTCGCTGTATTGCTGCGAGGAGGCCAGAGTACGCATCGACTTGGTCGGGTTGTGGAATCCGACGCTGTTCTCGGCCGAAACGTAATCCCAGAACCACTGCCCCTTGCGGACCATCTCACGCGCCTGGGCGAGCAGGTCCTTGTCGACGCCGGGGTGCTCCATCGCCTGGCGCACCGCCTCGTGGGCGCGGACCGATTTTTCCTGCGCGATCAGCAGTTGCTGCCACACGCTGTGCTGATGATACTCGACGCGTTCGCGGATCCACTCGGGGGTCTTGTCCGCGTGGCAGCCCAGACAGGAGACCCGGATGCTCTCAGCGCTTTTCAGCGGTGAGGTCCATTGGTGCGAGGTGATGGTGACGTTGCGGCCGCTCTTGACCCGAGGCATGTGACAATCGGCACATGAGACGCCCGCAGCGCCATGAACGCTGTCGTAGTACATCTCGTACTCAGGGTGCTGAACCTTGATCATCGGCGTCTTCGAGACCGCATGAATCCAGTCGACGAACTGCCCCTTGAAGCCGTCGCGCTCCGGTTGGCCGTTGGCGAGGAACGCATACATATCCTCCGGGTTCAGGCCGTTGTCCCAGGGGAAGTGAGGTTTGGCCGCCACGCCGTAGTCTCTGGTCTCGAAGTAGTACTCGACATGGCACTGGGCACAGACCAGCGAGCGCATCTCGTCGCGGGTCGCCTCCCGCCAGTCTTTTCCCTGGCGCTTGAGCGCCTCGTCGAGCGGGACGCTGGTGATGACGAGCTTCATCTTGTTGTCGGGGTCGTGGCAATTGGTGCAGCCGATGGAGTGCTCGGGGCCGCGGTGCGTCTTGCGGTAGTCGTGGAAGTTGGATGACCAGAACGCGTCACCCTGCTCCTTGAGCAACTGCGGAATGGTGTTGGACTTGCAGTTCAGGCAGGTCGCCGGGAGCCCGGCCTCTTCGCTGTAGCGGTTCACCCGATCGATATGAAAGACATCGTCGATGGCGAAAGAGTGTCCGCGGGCGCGCTTGTATTCGTAGCTGAAGGGATAGCCGAGCCAAAGATTTTTCAGATACGGCTGGGCGTGCTTGTACCCGACGGGCAGAGGATTGATGCCGTCGTGCTTGTCGTGGGGGACCGAGCCTCCGAACTCGGTCATCTGCGTGTCGTCGCTGTTCTGAAGATAGAGTTGGTATTGCGGCAGGTTTTTGAATCGCAGGTTGCCCTCTCCCATGTCCGACGCCACAAGAGCACTTCCAAACAGGAGCATCGGAGCAACGAGAAACGCCGTCATCCTCTTCATAATCTCCTCCACACTTGGCCAAAAGCTTGGATTTACATCGCATTCCTCCCTCGGCGCCGCAGCCGGCCTCATCACCTCCTTTCAAGCGCCTTCCGGTTGACCCTTTTAAACGGCCGGGAAGGTGGAATATATTATATAGAGTATTTGCGATTTGGAAAAATTACCAGATCAAGGTCAAACAATTTGCGCGCGCAAGAGTCTGGAGGGGCGAAGCGCAGACGAAAAGAGCCCGCGACATTCAATGCCGCGGGCTCGATTCTCATTTCGCTCGGTACGGGAGGTCAGCGGCAGGAGCCGCCGGCGGGGAGGATCTACTCCTCGTCCTCGTCAGCGCCTTCCACGTCCTCTTCCCACTCGTCCTGATCCATCTCTTCTTCGTCGATGCGCTCCTCATCCAGGGCGATTTCCTCCTCCTGGACATCGGCGGGCTCCTCGGCCGGAGCGACCGCAACAGGGGCGGGCGCCGGAGCGGGGGCGACGGCGTCTTCTCTTTTGCAGGCCACCGCGAGGAAAAGGACAAGGCAAAGTACAAAAATCAGCTTTTTCATCGTGAATCTCACCTCCATCATACAGACGATTCCGGCAGATCCGAACCCCTCGAATTTGCCACGGCGGGCGAATCTACTCCGATTGCATTAAAATGCAAGGATTTTTTTCATCCTTTTTTTCTCATTGTTTTTCGCCAGCTTAGCGCCAGAATTGCCCCTCCGCACAAAAGCCGTGAAACATGCATGTTTCACAAAAAGCCCCCCCTCCCCTTTTGAACCGACAACTTGGGCGCGAGCCCCTCGGCCATCGCCATCGACCACCCCTGCCCGCTCAGAGAGAAGCGCCTGCCGAGCACGAGGCCCGGCACGACGCGCACGAGCCCCTTGCGGTGCAGAATCTCCAGCGATCTTCTGACCAGCGCAGGGTCGAGGTGAAGGGCTGCGGCCAGCGCCCTCACCGGAGCGCCCCGAGGCGGCGTCTGCGCCAGGCGTCTGAAGACGAGGTACTCGACTTCGCCCATCCGGCGTGGTTCGGCCGAGGCGGAGTCCGGCTCGGTCATCGAAGCCGCTATCCCCGGGGCGCGCAGCCTGCGCAGCGAAAGGATGAAGTCGTGAAGCCGCGTGAAGCTCTTCTGAATAAACGGAATAAGGGCGATCAGGACAAAGATCGCCAGGAAGATGCGTGAAAAGAACTGGATTTCGTCGTCCACCGCCTCCCAGAAAATACCCATGGCCGCCTCGCATTCAATTTAAAGAAAGAAGATTGCCGTGGTGCCGGGCGCGGGACGCAGCCGCGCCGATGGCCCATTCATAAATCATAGCACACCCCTCTTCGCCGGCCGCCCTCAGCCCTGCTCGATCGTCGTCCCGCCGGGATCTCCGCTGCGGCGCACCCACTGCCCCTCCTCGCGCACGAAGAGGGTGCGCGACGCCTGGGCGAAGAGTTTCCCCTGCCATTGGCGCACCGCGATCTCGATGCAGTGGCGCTCGGGGTCGAGGGTGATGAGGTTGAAGGCGTTGGGCTCGCCGCGGCGCCGGCGCGAGATGGAGGTCGAGGCGTGGGCGGTGAGGACCGAGCGGTCGAGGACGTGGTAGTGGTCGCGCACATCCCCGGTGTGCCCCCGGTGCAGGTGACCGGTGAGGATCAGATCGATGCCGCATTCCTCGAAGGCGCGCAGCGCCCGCAGGCCCCTTCCGAGGACCGCCTCGCGCGGGAGCATGGGGAGGGTGGTGAAGGGGTGGTGCGCCACGAGCACCGAAAAAGGGGCGCGCGACGCGCAGATCGCCTCGTGCACCTTCTCGATCTGCCGCTGAGAGATACGCCCCCCCTTCCAGACGTTGGAGCGGGCGGTGGAGATCCCCGCCACGATCATCTCCTCGTCTTCATAGATCGGGTCGATCTCCTCGCCGATGTAGCGCCGCCAGCGGTGCAGGGGGCGGAAGAAGCGGCGATAGAGATCGTACAGCGGGATATCGTGGTTGCCCGGTACGACGATGGTCGGCAGGGGGATCTTGGCGAGAAACTCCCGCGCGGCACGAAATTGACTTGGGCGGGCGCGCTGGGTGAGATCGCCGCTGATGACGACCAGAGACGGGGAGAGCGCTGAGATTTCGGCGGCGAGCTCCTCGGCGATGCGCGGATCTTCACGGCCGAAGTGCAGATCGGAGAGATGGGCCAACGTCCTCATGCGCCTCCCTTCGCCAAGACCCGCAGAGCCCCGGGGCGAATCCGGTAGAAAAAGGGGGGCGACAGGCGCATCACTTCCCCGTCGTTGGCGACATCGAGGGGGCCGGGGGCATCGATCCGCAGGGCGGCGGCGCTCAACGTCTCCAGGTCGCGTGCGGCATCGAGGCCGCCGAACACCGCGCGAAGGCCGATCAGGAACAGCCCCCGCCGCGTCACTCCGGGGGTCAGGCAGGCGAACAGCACCCCCTCGTCGAGGCGCGGCCGTTTTTTCGGCGTCAGCAGGTTCATCTCGTAGATGTTGTTTCCGATGAAGACCATCGGAGTGCGGCGCGGAACGCTTCGGTCCTCGGCAGCGATGCGCAGCCGCCAGCTCGGGAAATGCCACAGCAGCTTCGCCAGCGCCATCCCCATCGCCGTCCACTTCCCCAGAGGCGTCGACTCGCGCTCCCGAACGGCGAGCGGATAGAGGCCGATGGCCGAATTGTTGACGAAGATGTGCCCGTTGACCTCTCCCAGGTCGACCTGGCGCACCCCCTCTGCGCAGGCGACCTCCACCGCATCGTCGATTCGGGTCGGGATGCCGAGATCCGCGGCGAAGTGGTTCAACGTCCCCAACGGGAGGATGCCGAGCGGCACGCCGCTTCCGGCCAGCGCCCCCGCAGCCGCGCTCACCGTACCGTCCCCTCCGGCCGCCACCACCGCATCGACCCCCTGCAGCAGCGCAGCGCGCACCGCCTCGGCGATCTCGCCCCCGGACGTCTCTGCGATCGACGCCTCCACGGCCTTTGCGGCAAAACTGAGACGAAGCCGGTCACGATCCGCCCCGGCGCCGTTCAAAGCCTTTGGATTGACCAGAACCGCCATCCGTCGCATACGGCCCTCCCAAGACAAGCTTAAACGAGCACCTGCCCCCGTCAACCCACTTTCGGGGTTGCGCGCCGGGGTAATCGATGATGGCCGTCCCGATGAAAAACCGTCCGGCGGTCAGATTCTGAATCCACTACCGGAACGCTTCCCGGCTCCCGCGGGGTCGCCGGAGAAGTCGAGGCCGATGACGGCGGCAAAAGATCTGATATTGTTTTCTCTTGATCGATTCTGGAGATATGGCATGGCGCGTAAAATTTTCATTTCTGCCACCGGACCGAATATCGGCAAAACGACCCTCTGCTTTGCCCTGCTGCACCTGGCGCAGAGAAAATATCGGCGCGTCGGCTTCATCAAACCCGTGGGGCCCAAGCCGACGATGCTCGAAGGGGTCCCCATGGACAAGGACGCCGCATTGATGGCGCAGGTTTTCGATCTCGGCAACGACCTGCGCTCCATGTCGCCGGTGGTGCTTCATCGGGGCTTTACCCGGGAGATGGTCGACGGGAAGCTCACCGCGGCCGACCTCGAACGCTGCATCATCGAGGCCTGCGGCAAGCTCGAGAGCTCCTGCGATTTTCTGCTCATCGAGGGGACGGGTCACGCCGGGGTCGGCTCGATCCTCAAGCTTTCCAACGCCCGCGTCGCCCGGATGCTCGAAGCGCCGACCCTGATGGTGACCGGAGGCGGCATCGGCAGCGTCGTCGACTCGCTCAGCATGAACCAGGCCCTGTTCGAAAAGGAAAGGGCGGAGGTCCGGGCCGTCCTGGTCAACAAGCTGATCCCCGAAAAGCGCGACGCAACTCTCGATTATCTTCGCCGGGCCCTCGCGCAGGAATCGTTCGGGATCCTGGGCGGCTTCAACTACCAGCCGATCCTGGCCAACCCGACCCTGCGCCGGATTTCCAGCCTCCTCGAACTGCCGTTGCACGGCAACCGGGACGAGGAGGGGCGCATCATCCATCACGTCCAGATCGGCGCCGCCTCAACCCAGCGGGTCGCCGAGCTCCTCGAGGAATCTTCCCTGCTGATCGTCACCAGCAGCCGCGACGAGCTTCTCGTCACCCTGGCCAACCTCTACGGGCTCCCCGACTATCGCAAAAAAATCGTCGGACTGGTCATCCCGGGGATCATCCCCATCGGCCGGATTACCCAGCAGATCCTCGACCGCAGCAACATCCCCTACCTGCGCACGCAGAAACACACCACCGCCGAGCTCCACCAGATCATTACCGACGACGTCTCCAAGCTCACGCCGGAAGATACCGAAAAGCTCTCCCTGGTGCGTGAGCTCGCCGAGCGGGGGTTCGATTTTGAACCGTTGGACGCGCTCTTCGGTTAGGAGTGGACGCTTTTGTCAGCCGTGCACCTCGCGACTGTCACCCGGCGCATCGTCACGCTCTCGCATTCCGTAGTCTCACACCACTGAGGCGACTCGCAGCCGATAATCGGCGAAGACGCCGCCGCGCCCCACGGCCTGAGCTCTCCGATGCCTGTCGAGATTTCGCCAGGCGCGAACAGCCTCTTCGTCACGCCAGAACGAGAGCGAAAGATACTTCCCCCTCGTGGTCACGCTCTCGAAGCGCTCGACTGATATGAAGCCATCGATCTTCATCAGATCCTCCCGCAGGGATGCGGCCAGATCGAAGTATTCGACAGATCTTCCGTCAGACGGCCAGACTTCAAAGATCACTGCGATCACCGAATAATCTCCTTGATGAATGTTCCAGCACGGGAAAAGGCCGCTTGCGCGGCCTTTTCTTATCGTATCCGTTTCACATCGATGTCGGGCGAGCCCCGGACGATCACGAGGATCGCCCCTACTTCTGCACCCACCCGCCGTTGCGCTCGAGGTACCACCCGGCGGCGGCGCGCTGGCGCCACGTCTCGGCGAAGATCTGCCGGACCTCGTCGACGCGGTCGGGAAAGCCGTTGGCGCGGGCGATCTCGCGGTAGAGGCGGGAGCGGTCTTCGTTCTCGGCGTTGACGAGGCGGGTCACCTCGCCGCGGGCGCGCAGATCGAGGCCTTCGGTGGTGCGCACCTTGAGGAAGCCGTCGGCGCCGACCCCGACGTTGCCCGCGTCGAGGTAGGGGAAGAGGGAGCCGGAGCGCTCGCGCATCGCCTCGCGGATGGCGCGGATCTCGGGGGTGGTGATGTCGATGTCCTGAGCATAGGCGACCGAGGGGCCGATGATCCGCAGGAACGACGAACCGGGGTTCGTCTGCGGCGCAGGCGCCCCTTCGCGAAGGCGCTCACTCCAGACCTCGTCGACGATGCGGTCGGCGGCGCCGCGCACCTGCTCGGCGGGGAAGTAGATGTTGATGGTGACGCAGGCGGCGGTGAAGAGGACGGCGAGAACGGTGGAGAAGCGGAAGACTTTTCGCATGGCAAGGCGCTCCGGATTCAGGTGCAATGGGTGCGGGACGAAGACGCGGACATCGCATTTTCGCGGTAATTATTCAGCAGAGGCGGAGAAGGGTTTCGCGCCCCCCACTCCGAGGGACGCCATGAACCCATCCCTGGGGGCTTGACTGGCGCCGTCCGGGCGCCAGACACCCTCTACGTGGGCGCCCCGAAACCCTGGGGTGAACAGTTAATTCTCTCGCTTCGATTTGCGGCTGATTCTACTCTGTCGGCCGATTAAAATCAATTTCCTCCCGCGCGGTCGAGGCGCTGCAGGCGGCCCAGCATCTCCTTGAAGGAGATGGCGTGCTCGGGGGCGATGATGTTGATCTTGGGCGGCAGCAGCCCGCCGTCAACCAGGTAGCGCTCATCCCCCTCGCGCGCCGTCCCCGTGAGGACGAAGACGTCGTTGCGCAACGTGCAGTGCAGGCCGATCTTGCGGTAGCGATAAAAATCGATAAAGCGGTAGACCCCCCGAGAGAGGACCCCCGAGAGCCCCCCCTGGCTGATGGTGGTGATGTTGCGCACCGCCGCGACGCTGATGTTTCGTTGTCCGCGGGTGCGCGTCTCGAAGGAGGCCTCGAAGTGCGAGGGGACCGCCCCGAAGAGGCGCAGCTCGTGGATGTAGCCGTCGGCGATGCCGTTGACCTCCCCGAAGTCGAAGGTGGCGGTGAGAAGGCGCAAATTGACGCCGGTGAAGTCGACGTCGAGGCTCGAGGTCATGTACGGGGTGAAGAGCGATTCGAGGCGCACGTTGCGCACGCGGAAATGCCCGCCGAAGGCGTCGATCTTCATCTCCCCCTCGGTGGTCAGGGTCCCCGCGCCGTAGACGATGCGGCCCAGATCGGCCGAGAGGCGCCCCGCCATCTCGATCGTCCCCAGCTCCCGCGTCAGCTCGCCGAGATCGATCCCCCGCACCCGCAGCACGGCAGAGAAGGCCGGCGCCGACTGCGTCAGGTGGGCCTGCGCCTCGTCGATCTCGATCTCGCCGCCGGCCATGGCGAAGACGAGGGGGTCGGGCAGGGCGAAGCGCCCCGGCGCGCTGTGCAGCGCGATCGTGTCGGCGCGCAGCTCGGCCCCCCGGAAGGCGAGGCGGGCGACCGAGACGGCGCCCGCGCGCGCTTCGCCTGAGGCGGGGGCGCTGCCCAGGTCGAAGGGGAGGCTCCCCGAGAGGCCCTCGATATCGATCCCCATCGCCGCCGCCTGCACCCCGAGGTGCCGCGGCGCCGCGCTGCCGTGAAGGCGCCACCCCGTCTCGTCGAGGCGAAAACGCCCCCCGGCCGAGAGGGCGCCCGAGGGCGCCACATCCTTCACCAGCGGAAAGCTCTCGGCGAGGACCTGCAGACGCGCGGCGCTTCGGGCCAGGTCGGCAAGCTCGGCCGTGGCGGACAGATCGACGGAGGCCTCATCGATCGAGCCGTGAAGCGACGCCTCGACGACCTCGGCGATCGCCACGCTCAGGCGCTGCGCGTCGAGGCGCCGCGACGCCGGATCGACATCGCCCTGCAGGCGAAGCTGCACCGGAAGGGAGGAGAGATCGGCGTAGAAGGCGCCGTGCAGGACCTCTCCCCCGTTGATCTCGCCGTGCAGATCGAGGCGCACCGGCCCCTCCCCCGCCCCGGCGATCTCGGCCCGGCCGCGAACGCTCGCGCCGGAAAGCCCCGACATCCCGTCGGCCGCAATGAACTCCACCCCTTCCGCGGCGAAGCGATCGACGACGATGCGGTAACGCTCCCCCCGAAGCTCGCCCGAAGCGACGGCCGAAAGGCGCGCCGAGGGGAGCCCTTCCCCGCCGAGGCGGGCCTCGAGCGTCACCCCCTCAAAGCTCGCCCTCTCGGCACGCTGCGCCACCATCCCTTCGAGGCGGACCTCTTCGAGATAAGCGGGAGTGAGCGGGACGCGGGCGGCGCTCAGCGCGAGCCGCGCGCTCCAGCCCTCCTGCTGCGGCCGCAGCACGGCGCGCCCGGCAAGCCGTTCGATCCCCGGCGCAAGGTGCGCGCGCAGCGTCGAGGGGAGCAAGGGGGCGAGGTCGTCGGAGGCGAGAGGATAAAGGACCACTTCGATCTCGTTGAGATCCCCTTCGGCCCGGGCGATCTTTTTGCCGTGGCGAACGAGGGTCGCGGCGGCCGAGACCTCTTCGCCGCGGCGCTCGACGGCGAACTCGGCGAAAAGACCCGAGAGGTCGGGGAGATCGGCGTTCGCCTTTGCTGCCGGGGTCCCCGTCAGGGCGGCCTCGACGCGAAGGGCGTCCGCCCCGGCGCGCACCGTCCCGCGCGCCTCGATCCCGCCGGAGACCGCCGGCCACTCCCCCCCCGCAAGAGCGCTCAACAGGGCGGCGGGGTCGGCGGCTGACAAGGTGAAATCTCCCCGCGCCTCCCCCTGCGACAGGGTCGCCTCGAAACGAAGGGGGGCCCCTGCGGCCAGCAGCAGATCGCCCTCCACCTCCCAGAGATCGTCCCCCCCCTCGCCGCGAAGGCGAAGCTCCTGCGCGACGAGGTCGACCTCGTCCGTCTCCGCCGCGAGGCGCCGCGCCGTCAGGGCGAGGCGAAGGCGCTCCTCCCCCCAATCGAAGGAGAGGCGAAGGCCCTCCAGGGCGAAGCGCACCTCGGGGGGGATCGGGGTGTCGACCCCCAGCACCGCCGCGATGCGCGCCAGGTGCGCCTCGTCGAAGCGCTCGATGCCGATGGCGCCCCCGGCCGCCGCCCCTTCCTCGGGGAAGTGCACCGTCAGGGGAGAGGCGAGAAGCTCCTCGCCGTCGAGGCGCGCCGAGTCGAGGCGCACAGAGGGGATCTCGCCCCACAGCAGGCGGCCGTGCGAAGAGAGGGCGAGTCCGGGGTCGTCGCCGAGGCGGGCGGTGACGTAGAAGGGGGTCTCCTCGTCGAGGCGCCCCTGAAGATCGATCTCCTCGATGATCCAGGGGCGGCCTGCGGCGTGCAGGGTCAGGCGTCCTGCGACGATCTGCACGCGCTCGATGAAAAGGGGTGGACGCTCGGGGAAGGCTCCCCCCTCGCCGGGGGCATCGGCGATTTCGAGCTCAGGCGCGATCACCCGAACCGAGGCGAGGCGAAGGGCCAAGAGGTCGGAGAGGCGAAAGTCGGCTTCCAGCCGCTCGGCAAAAAGGCGCTGGGAAGGGAGCACGACGGCGACGCCGGAAACCTCGAGGCGATCCCAGCCGAGGGCGATGCGCTCCAGGCGCACCTCGGCCCCGAGGCGCTCGCCGAGATGGCGCTCCAGGTGCGGGCGCACCACGGAATTGAGCCCCGTGTCGGAGAGAAGGTACGCCACAGCTCCCAGAAGGAGCAGAGGGAGCAGGAGAAAGGCAAAGACGATGGTCAGGCGCGTGCGGGTCATGGAGAGCCGACGGAAAGAGAGATGCAGAACGGGGAAAGTATAGTCTCAGACGGGGGGAAAAAGATAGCTGCAGAGCGCAGCGCGGGGGCTGTCTGGAACCCAGGCTCTCCCAAAATCGTAAAGAACAAACGGGATATGCCTTATCAGTCGCTTATCAACGCCTGGCTCGAAGAAGATGTGGAAGAAAACCGCCGTGCTCGATGACGCGCTAATACTCGAATTGAACGCCGCCGCGAACCGGCGTCGTACGCATGAAATGCCTGTCAGCCCTCACAATTCCCCTCCTTCTGCCTTATGAGCTGATCTTACCCCTGAAAATCGACCTACAGCGTGATCTATAGAGGCCGATTCCAGAGAAATTCCCTCCAATACGACCACTTACCTTGGTGCGACCCAAGGAATCATGTTAAGAGTATGTCGAACCTTTAGTCTCCGTAGGCTAACGCCAAAGCTCATCCGCGCCGCGAAGCGGCGTCGGGTGGAGCGTTTTGTTGGGCATGATTCGGGACATGTACCGCTTCCGCATGGAACTTCAAACCTAGCGCTGCCAGGACTTTCAGGATTGTATCGAATCCGGGTGTCCGTTCGCCCGAGAGAGCCTTGTACAGGCTTTCACGCGACACGCCTGCATCGCGCGCTACTTGCGACATGCCTTTCGCACGAGCGATGTCACCAAGAGCTTTCGCTATGAAAGCAGCGTCACCATTTGCCTCCTCCAGGCAGGCTTCGAGATAAGCAGCCATTTCTTCAGGGGTACGGAGATGTTCAGCAACATCGTAGCGGGAGGTAGCTGTCTTTTTCATGGGATATCCTACAGATTACGGGCAAGGCTTAGAGCGGTCTTGATGTCTCTAGACTGGCTGCTTTTGTCACCGCCAGCCAACAGGATCACCAGCTCACGTCCTTGCTGCTTGTAGTACACGCGGTAGCCGGGGCCATAATTGATTCGCAACTCCGAGACACCTTCGCCTACGGGCTCGACGTCCCCCGCATTCCCAGCAGCCAACCGTTCAACTCTCGCCAGAATGCGGGCACGCGCTCGAATATCGCGCAGTCCGTCGAGCCACTTAGCATAAACGTCCGTTTTGCGAATCTCCATCATCCACCCCCCCACTGTAGCCGAAAGGCTACATCTTGTCAATCGGACCTTCGTGCCCAACAGCACTTGCATCAGCGGCTCCCCGCCCGAGCGGAAAGTTGACTTCCACAGCTCACCGTCGATCAGAGAAATATCCGATAATCGACACTGAGCACCTGCGCCAGTCTGCGCGCCGTTTCCTTGCCGATGGGTGCACCCCCAATTCAGAGGCGATTTGGCGCAAACGCTCAATAGCTTCCGGTCGACCGACAAAAGGGACCGTGCTGGGCCTCTTCTCGGCCGAATCAGTAGGGCGCTTTTTCGTGTGTGCCAACATGGGTAACCTCCGCAAATCTCGGACTTTCCCCCTGTGAACAATAGTTACTTGCGCGACAGATGCCGACCGAGAACCTCGTCCTTTTCGCGCCAGATCCCATCGAGCCATCCTTTGTGGCGGTTGCGGAAGCGGGTGTCGCGCTCGTAGTCCCCGTCCAACAGCTCGGGGGGGATTTCGAGCAGGCGCGCCCGCACGATCACCGGCCCGGTGCGCCCGACGAGGGCGCCGATGAGTCCGGGGCGTCCCTCGGGGTAGGCGATCGTCACATCGAGGACGCCGCCGAGGCGATCGCCCAGGGTCGTCAGAGCGACGGCGGTCCCGCCGGGGCGGGGGGTGAGGAGGTGGCGGTACGGCGAGCCCTGGCTGCGGTGCTTCTCGGCGGTGAAGCGCGTCCCCTCGGGGTAGACAATGAAGGTGGTCGGCATCTGCTTCGCCTTCTCGCAGGCGCTGCGCACCGTCTGCAGGTCGCGCCCGCGCAGCTCGGGGCGCCGTTGCACCTCTTCGCGGCTGTGGCGCTCGACCAGGGGGAAGTCGAGCCCCCACATCGCCTGCCCGAAGAGCGGCAGGCGCAGGAGCTCTTTTTTTGCGAAGAAGACGGGGAAAGGGAGGCTCTCGACGAAAAGACGGATCAGCACCAGGATGTCGACCCACGACTGGTGGTTGCAGATGAGCAGATACCACCCTTTCGAGCCGTCGAACTGCGCAGGGATCTCGACGTCCCACTCGCTGGGAGAGAAGAGATCGACGATGGCGTTCATCGAAACGGCCCAGCGCACGCCGAAACGCCGCATCAGAAGCGTGCACCAGTTTCGCCAACCGGGCGAGGGGATCGCCGCCTTGAAGGGGATGAGCAGCAGCAGCGGCAGCAGCCAGAAGAGGGTGTTGAGTGCGAGCAGAAAGAGGACGAGCGCCGCTTTTATGGCGAAGAGGAGGCTCGACATCGAAGCTCCTTTCAGAGACTTGTTTTCATTGTACCTGCCAAATCTTTTCAAAACCTTAACGGTACGCGGATAAAATCTGATGCTCCGCATACGCAGATAAAAATCGGATTTTGATCAGAGCTTTTCCGCGAAAATCCGCGTTCCATTTGGCCTTTGCCTTTGACTTCTCCGCGGCCTCTGCGGCCTCGAGTGAGCGATGCGAACGGGCGTGAGATTGAATTTGGCTTTTGTTTCGATTTCGATTTCAGATTTTCGTCGCGTCGTTGCGCCGTCGCGTGAGACCGGTTTTGAGGTTTTCAGTGCGCCTCGCGCCAGTTCTTCCCCGTCCCCATGTCGACCGCGAGGGGGACCGAGAGGGGGACGGCCCCTTCCATTTCCTGACGCACGATGGGGGCGAGGGTGTCGATTTCGTCCGCCGGGACGTCGAAGACGAGCTCGTCATGCACCTGCAGGACCATCTTCGAGCGCAGCCCTTCTTTGTTCAGGCGCCGGTGCAGGTTCACCATCGCCACCTTGATGATGTCGGCGGCCGACCCCTGGATCGGGTAGTTGACGGCGTTGCGCTCGGCGTAGCCGCGCACCATCGGGTTCTTGCTCAGGATCTCGGGGACGGCGCAGCGCCGCCCGAGCAGGGTGGTGACGTACGCGTTGTGCCGCGCCTCGTCGAGGCGGCTCTCCATGAACGCCTTGATCCCGGCGTAGCGGGCGAAGTAGCGGTCGATGAACTCCTGCGCCTCGCGGCGCCCGATCCCCAGCTCTTTGGCGAGGCCGAAGGCGCTCATGCCGTACAGGACGCCGAAGTTGATCGTCTTGGCCTGGCGGCGCATGTCGGCGGTGACCATCTCGGGGAAAACGCCGAAGATCTCGCTCGCGGTGCGCCGGTGGATATCCTCACCGCGGGCGAAGCTCTCCTTCAAGGTCGGCTCGTCGGCCATGTGCGCCAGAATGCGCAGCTCCACCTGCGAGTAGTCGGCCGACAGCAGCACGTTCTCCTCGGCGGGGATGAAGGCCTCGCGGATGCGCCCCCCCTCTTCGGTGCGGATCGGGATGTTCTGCAGGTTGGGGTCGCTGGAGGAGAGGCGCCCCGTGGCGGTCACCGTCTGGTTGAAGGAGGTGTGCAGGCGCCCCGTTTCGGGGTGAATCAGCTTGGGCAGGGTGTCGGTGTAGGTGCCGATGAGCTTGGCCAGCGAGCGGTAGTCGAGGATGCGGGCGCAGACCTCGTTCTCCTCGGCGAGTTTGGTGAGAACCTCGACGTCGGTGGACCACCCCGTCTTGGTGCGCCGCCCGCGGGCGAGCTTGAGGCGCTCGAAGAGGACCTCGCCGAGCTGTTTCGGCGATCCGATGTTGAAGGGGCCGCCGCACATCTCGTGAATCTGCGTCTCCAATTCGGCGAGCTTCGCCTTGAGCTCACCGCTCAGCCCCCGCAGAAACTCGGGATCAATGCGCACGCCGGTCCACTCCATGTCGGTGAGGACCTCCATCAGCGGCATCTCCACCTCGGCGAAGAGCCTCTCCTGCTGCGCCTCGGCCAGGGCGGGGGCGAGGCGCTCGGCGAGGCGCAACGTGATGTCGGCGTCCTCGGCGGCATAGACGGCGGCCTTCTCGCACTCGACCTCGGAGAAGCAGATCTGCTTCTTGCCGCTGCCGGTCATCTCGGCGTAGGTGATCGTCTTGTGCCCGAGGATCTCGGACGCCAGCGTGTCGAGGGAGTGGCTCTTGGACGCCGGGTTCGACAGGTACGAGGCGATCATGGTGTCGAAGGCGATCCCCGCAAGGCGGATCCCGGCGCGGCGAAGAACCAGCAGGTCGTACTTGAGATTCTGCCCGACCTTCTTCAGCGAGGGGTCCTCCAGAAGAGGACGCAGCTTCGCCAGAACCGTCTCGCGCGCAAGCTGATCGGGGACGCCGAGGTAGCGGTGCCCGAGCGGAACGTACCACCCCTCCCCCTCCCGCACCGAGAAGGAGAGCCCGACGAGCTCGGCGCGCATCGGGTCGAGGTCCGTCGTCTCGGTGTCGACGCTGAAACGCCCCGCCTCCTTGAGCTCGCTCACCATCGCCTCGAAATCGCTCTCGGTCAGCAGGCAGTGGTATCCCTCGCCGGAGGTCTGCACCGAGGCGGAAAACTCCTGCACCAGCTTGTGAAACTCCATCTCCTTGAAAATCGCCCCCAAGGCGGAAAGATCGGGCTCGGAGAGGGCGAAGTCGTCGTAGTCGAGCTGCAGCGGAACGTCCTCGCGCAGCCGAACCAGCTCGCGCGACAGCAGCGCCTGGTCGGCGAATTCCCGCAATTTTTCACCGCGCTTCCCCTTTACGCGGTCGACATTGGCCAGCAGATTCTCCAGAGAGCCGAACTCGGCGATGAGCTCGCGGGCCGTCTTCTCGCCGATCCCCGGCACGCCGGGGACGTTGTCCGAGGTGTCGCCGGCGAGCCCCAGCACATCCGCCACGATCTCGGGGGGGCCGCCGAAGCGCTCGGCCACCTCGGCGAGGCCGAAGAACTGATCTTTCATCGTGTCGTACAGGCGCACCCGCTCGCCGACGATCTGCATCAGGTCCTTGTCCCCCGTCACCACCGTCACCTCCATCCCCTGCGCGGCGAAGCGGCGCACCAGGGTGGCGATGATGTCGTCGGCCTCGAACCCCTGCAGCTCCAGCGCCGGCAGGCGAAAGCCGCGCACCACATCCTTTATGACGGGGATCTGCGGCACCAGATCGTCGGGCATCGCCGCGCGGTTCGCCTTGTACTCGGGGTAGATCTCCTTGCGGAAGGTCGGCCCCTTGGCGTCGAAGACGACGGCGAGGTGATCGGGCTTCTCCTCGCGCATCACCTTCAGCAGCATGTTGGTGAAGCCGTAAACTGCGTTGGTGGCGAACCCCTTGCTGTTGGAGAGATGGCGGATGGCGAAATAGGCCCGGTAGATGTAGCTCGAACCGTCGATAAGGTACAGGCGCTGGGGCTGATCGGTCATGAAAAGGCGGCCTCTCGGGTGGATTGGTGAAGGGGCCATTATTCCACAGCGCGCCCCAAACGCCAAGGAGAACGGGCCGCGCCGAGAGGGCCTCATTTTTCCATCCCGGGGGGGATTGATCTCGGGAAGTGACTTGCCCCATAATGAGCCGTGTCGATGGAGGATGAAAAACTTCGGCAAGACAACCACTTTCATCGGCTCTTTACACTTTTGACAATAATTTCCCATTACTGTATAGTTGTTTGCCTCCTCTAAAAACTCATTAACCTTTATGCGGGCCGCATGTCTCCTCTCTTTTTGAAGCACTACAAGCTGCTCTATCTGCTGCTCCCCGTCGCCCTCGGCCTCGCCCTGGGGCATCTGGCGGCGACGGCGGCGGGGATCTTCATCACCCCCCCCGCCAGGCAAGCGACAGCGATGATCGATCAGACGCCCACGGTGACCCGGACGCCTGCGCTGCAGGATTTTCAGGGGATCGTCGGGCGCAACATCTTCGACTCCACCGCCAAGCCGGTCGTGGCCTTCGAGGAAGAGGAAGAGGCTCCGGCGGTGGCGAGCGCCCCGACGACCCGCAGCGACCTGACCCTCTTCGGCACCGTGGCCCGGGCGGAGATGCCGCTGGCGGTGATCCGCATCAACAGGGACGTGCGCACCTACAAGCTCGGCGCCGAGCTCCCCGGCGGCGGGGTGCTCGACGCCGTCGAGCGCAACATGGTCGTGATCCGCTACGCCAACGGCAGCACCCAGACGCTGTCGCTGGTCGAGGAGGAGGCGAGCGCTACGGCGGCCGCTCCCGCTGCGCCCGCCCCTGCGGCGACGTCGCGGCGCGGCGCCGCTGCACAGGCCCCTGCCGCGCAGGCGGCGGCGGGCGGCGAGATCCGCCCCGTGGGCGAGAACCGCTGGGTCATCCCGCAGCAGGTGGCGACGCAGGCCCGGGGGAACCTCAACGAGCTGCTGCGCCAGGCGCGGATGGAGCCGAACATCGTCAACGGCCAGACGCAGGGGTTCGTGGTGCGCATGATCCAGCCGCGCTCGCTGCTCGCTCTGCTCGGCATCCAGCGCGGCGACGTGCTGCACCAGATCAACGGCGTCGAGCTCGACAGCCCCGAAAAGGCCCTTCAGATCTTCCAGCAGCTTCGCGAGGCGCGCAGCATCTCCATCGCCCTGGAGCGCGGAGGGAGCAATCATACCTTTCAATATGAAATCGAATAGGAGGACCTTCCCGTGTTCCTGAGACACATCCGCGCGCTTGCCTTCCTGCTCTGCTTCGCCCTGCTCATCCCCGGCGCGGCGCTCGCACAGCAGAACCAGGAGAGGGTTTCCCTCGACTTTCGCGACATCGAGCTTCCGGACCTGATCCAGACGATCAGCGAACTGACGGGGAGAAATTTCATTTACGACGAGACGGTGCGGGGGCGCGCGACGATCATCTCGCCCGAACCGATGAGCCTGGAGCAGGCCTACCACCTCTTTTTGACGGTCCTCAACGTCAAGGGGTTCACGGTGGTGCCGGCCGGACCGGTCAACCGCATCGTGCCGCTGCGCGACGTCCGCGAGCAGACGCTGCCGCTGTCTGTGCGCGACCGGGAGTTTCCGCCGGAGCAGCACGTCACGCGGGTCGTCCCGCTGCAGAACCTCGACGCCTCGGCCGTCGCCGCCACCGTTTTGGCGCCGCTGGTCCCCAAGACGAGCAGCGTCGTCGCCTATCCGCCCTCCAACACGCTGATCATCACCGACACGGCCGCCAACATCGAGCGGCTGATGCGCATTCTTCGCGAGATGGATCACCCCCGGGCCTACGATCTGCTGGAGGTGATTCCCCTCAAGCATGCCGACGCCAACGAGGTCGCGCAGATCCTGACGCAGGTCCTCGCCGGCGGCCCCCCCGCCACCCCGGCGCGGCGCGCCCGCACGGCCGTGGCCGCCCCGGCCGAGGGGAGCCGGATCATCCCCTACGCCCGCACCAACCACCTGGTCGTCATGGCGACCGAGGACGACATGATCACCGTACGCCAGCTCGTGGCGCGCCTCGACCAGCGCACCGCCCAGGTGCACGCCGGGATCTACGTCTACTATCTGGAGAACGCCGACGCCGAGACGCTCGC
>JBJHBH010000020.1:0-42183 GCA_050485365.1 Desulfuromonadales bacterium
GGACGAGGAGGGGAGCCTGTGCTTTCAGCCGGCGCGCCCCCCCGAGGAGGTCGAGGTCTTCAGCGTTCTATCCGATTTCAGGGGGCAGGGCGCCGATGCGGGGCGCGAGGGGCTCGACGAATGGAAGAAGGTGCGCTCGCTGGAGGAGGCGCTCGCCGGGGCCGATCGGCAGTGTCTGCAGGGGGTGACGCTGAAGGACCTCGCCCTGAAGCGCGGCGCCGTGGCGGGGTGACCGATCCGGTTCAGGGCGTCGGGTCGCCGCTGTGCGCATAGGTGCGCAGGGTGAAGTGTCCGTCTTCCCAGACGGCGTAGCAGGAGTGGTGGAGCCAGTCGCCCAGAGAGACGAGGGTCCCCTGGTCGCTGCGCTCCAGCAGGGGAGAGTGGAAGTGCCCCGTGACCACGGCGGCGAACCCTTCGGAGAAGCGCTGCGCGGCGTGTGTGTGCAGCATCTCGCGGGGAACCCACCGCTCGCGCCGTCCCGCGTGCTTCTTCATGCTTTGGCGCCCCGCCCACGCGGCGATTCCCCAGATCCAGTCGGGAGGAAAGACGCCGATCATTTTGTGCAGGATGCGGCTGCGCAGGACCCGCCGCCACAGCAGATATCCGCGGTCGTCCGGGTTGGCCAGGTCGCCGTGGGCGATGTAGACCGGCGTTCCGTCCAGATCGATCCCCCCGCCGTCGGGAAGGACGCGGCACTGAAGGGTCTCGACGAAATAGGGGCCCATGTGGAAGTCGTGGTTCCCCTCCACGTAGACGATTTTCGTTCCGCTTCGGCGCAGTCGGCGCAGCTCTTCCAGCATCGGCACGTAGGCCGAGAAGGCGACGTGACGGTAGCCGACCCAGAATTCGAAGATATCCCCCAGCAGATACAGCGTCCTGATCCGCCCCCGCTCTTCGGCGAGAAAGGCGAGCAGGCGCCTGTAGCTCTCGTCATCGGGGTGACGCAGGTGGGCATCGGCGATAAAGACGTCCTTCATGGCCTCGCATTATGAAAAGGGGGCCGTGGGAAGTCAAGGGTGAAGCGGATCAATAGAAAACCTTTTTCATCCCCGTTGCCAATCGGGAAATATCCGCTATTCTTTCGTGAGACTTTTTGACGAAGGTGATTTCATGAGCGTCCAGAAACAGATCGAGACCTTCCTTCAGGCGTCGGCCTTCGGGGTGGCGGGGGCTTCTTCCAAAAGGGAGAAATACGGCAACAAGGTGCTGCGCTGCTACCTTCAGAACGGGCGGCGCGCCGTTCCGGTCAATCCGGTGGAGAAGCAGATCGAGGGGATTGACGTCGTTGCCGACGTGTCGCAGCTTCCCGCCGAGGTGACGAGCCTCTCCATCATCACTCCGCCGCAGGTCACCGAGAAGGTCGTCGACGCCGCCATCGCCAAAGGGATTCGCAACCTCTGGATGCAGCCCGGCGCCGAGAGCCCGGCGGCGGTCGAGCGGGCGCGCCGGGCGGGGCTCAACGTCATTGCCGACGGCAGCTGCGTGCTGGTGGTCCTCGGCTATCGTGAGCATTCGCCCTGAAGCCTTCGAAACACATCTCCGTTTTCGGGCCGCAAGGTCCCGTCTCTGTGCAACGAAAACACCTATTCAAAGGAGGACATGTCCGATGATGCAGCTTCCCGATCTCCCCTACGACAAGAGCGCCCTCGAGCCCCACATCAGCGCCCGCACCCTCGAATTCCACCACGGAAAGCACCACAAGGCCTATGTCGACAAGGGGAACGAGCTCCTGCAGGGATCCGGCATGGAGAATGAGGATCTCGAGACGATCATCCGCAAGATCGCCGGCGACTCGTCCAAGGCTGCCCTGTTCAACAACGTGGCGCAGGTCTGGAATCACACCTTTTTCTGGAACTGTATGAAGAAGGGCGGCGGCGGAAAGCCCACCGGAAAGATCGCCGAGCGCATCAACGCCGATTTCGGCAGCTACGAGAAGTTCGCCGAGGCGTTCAAGGCCGGCGGCGTCGGTCAGTTCGGCAGCGGCTGGGTCTGGCTCGTCGAGAGCGGCGGCAAGCTCGAGATCATGAAGACCCCCAACGCCGAGAACCCGCTGCACCACAACAAAAAGCCCCTGCTCGTCGCCGATGTGTGGGAGCACGCCTACTATCTCGACTTCCAGAATCGCCGCCCCGACTTTCTGGCCGCCTTCCTGGAGAACCTCGTCAACTGGGAGTTCGTCGAGTCGAATCTCGGCTGAGACAACCTTGTGTCGATCTCTTCACCGGCCGTCGCCCCTTCGGGAGCGGCGGCCGTTTTTTCGCCCGTTGCCCCGAACCAGTCGAAACCGCCGGAGGTGCCATGAAGCGTCTGGGAATGTGCGTCGTGCTCGTCTGTGCCGTACTCCTGTCGGGGTGCGTCTTCGTGAGGATCCCCCTCGTCCCCGGGGCTCAGGAGCTGCGCGAAGAGGTGGTCGAGGGGCGCGGCAGGGCAAAGGTCGTCATCGTCGATGTCTCGGGGGTCCTCTCGATGGGGCATGTGGGGCTGGGACGCCTGAGCAGGGAGCCGCCGCAGATCCCGCGCCTTCGTGAGGAGCTCGACCGGGCCATCGCCGATCGCGACGTGGCGGCTCTGGTGGTGCGTCTCGACTCTCCGGGGGGATCGGTGACCGCCAGCGACATCCTGTACCGGGAGATCGAGCGGTTCCGACAGAAAAAGGGGGTGCCCGTCGTCGTGTGCGTGATGGACAAGGCCCTCTCCGGGGGGTATTACACGGCGATCGCGGGGGACCGCATCGTGGCGCATCCGACCGCCGTCATCGGAGGGGTGGGGGTGGTGGCCCTGCGCCTGGACCTCTCGCCGATGTTGGAGCGCTGGGGAGTGCGCACCGAAACGGTCAAGAGCGGCGAGCTCAAGGATTTCTGGTCGCCGTTTCGTCCTTCGCACGATGAAGAGCTCGCCATCATGCAGGAGATCACCGACGAGATGCGCCAGCGCTTCGTGACGCTGGTGAGCGAGCGCCGCGCCCTCACCCCCCGGGCCCTGGAGGCGGTGCAGAGCGCCCGCATCTTCGGCGCCGGCAACGCCCTGGAGCTCGGCCTCATCGACGACATCGGCTACCTGGACGACGCTGTGGCGCTGGCGCGGCAGATGGCGAGGGTGGAGGAGGCGCGCACCGTCATCTACCGCCGCCCGGGGCGTCACGCCGAGACGCTCTATTCGCGAATGCCTCCGCTGCTTCTGGAGATGTCGGTTCTGGAGGAGTCCGTCAACGAGCTCCTCTCTCCGGCGCTGCGCTACCAGCTTGTCGCTCCGTAGGCCGTGACCGCCATGGAGAGCGCCCCGCCGATCCCCTCACGGTTTTGATCGCCCGGCTCTGGAAACGGCGGGAGGGGGGGCGGCGGCGATAGGCGGTCGACGCCGGAGGATTGAATCGCGATGACGACGTCGGATGGATTGGCAGCGCCCTGTCTCAGTGCTAAACTATTGGTATTATGCTGAAAAGAAAGTGCGGCGAAAAAGAAGTGTGCATCGAGGGGATCTGCTTCACCAGCCTCTACGACGCGGGGAAGTTCCTCAATATCCTTGCCGAGCGCCGTCAGCGGGTGCGCATCACCCAGCGGCGCAACATGAGCGCATGCAGCATCGTCGACCATCTTCACGAGTGATGGGGACAAGGCAAGACGCAAAAAGGGGCCGCCCGACGCGGCCCCTTTTTCGCGGGACGTCACTGCATGCGGTGACGCATCGAGCAGGTGTCGATCTTCATCATGTGGCTGATGGGGCAGTAGCGGAAGATTGCCGTTGCGATCGGGATCAGCCCGACCCATCCGATAAAGCTGTACGGGGCCTGAAGCAGGAAGAGGAGCGAGAGCAGAACCAGACCGACGACGACCCGAAACGTTCTCTCGACGGGTGAGCAGACATTCTGTTTCATGATGTCCTCCTTCTTCTATCTCCTCAAATTATAACAGTTTCGCTCTTCAAATAAAGGGGCGCGGTTGCGTCGCCGCACTTTTGTGTCACTCTTGATCGGATCTGCCGACGAACGCTTTAAGGGAGGGACCCCACCGATGCAGCACAGCGCCTTCGACTGGCAACGCCAACCTGCGGCCGAGACGTTCTGCCTCGACACCATCGCACGATTGCTGAACGAAAGCGCCGTATTGAGGGGGCTGGAGGAGAAGATCCGCGAGCAGACGAGCGGCCGCCTCATCGAGTGGATCGATCACCTCGTGCTCCCCGCCTCCGATGCGACTGACCGGACGCTGCGCGACTGCGGCTTCGTCCGCCGACCCGGGAGCGACGGTCGGATCTGGCGCCATCCCGGGGCGCTGCTGCCCGGCGTCGTGACCCAAGGGGCGCGCCAGGGGGTGGCGATCCGGGCGAAGAGCGTCGCCGAGTTTCTGCAGATCCATCGCCTCGCAGGGGAGATCGAAGGAGGTCCCTTCGCCCCCTACCGGCGCGCCCGCGTGCGGGAGGAAGAGCGGATCGCTCTTCTGGCGGTGGAGCGCCGCGCGACGCTGGGGTGCGACCCGGCGGCTTCGGACGAGGGGTACCTACGGGACTATTTCGGCGCGATCGAGCTGTGGCAGTCGCGCCCCAGGACCGGTGCGGACGAGGAGGCCGATTTCGGCGAGGCCGAGCGCCGCGTCGAGGCGATGGTCGGGCGCCTCGG
Organism: Desulfuromonadales bacterium; assembly: GCA_050485365.1. GTDB lineage: Bacteria > Desulfobacterota > Desulfuromonadia > Desulfuromonadales > JACZKF01 > JARFUG01. The sequence goes on from JBJHBH010000020.1 coordinate 4,616, forward strand.
CCCCGATCTGGCCGCCCACGTCGTCTGCCTGTGCGAGCGGCGCTACTGGTACGTGCGAAACGGCGCGGCGCGAGTGCAAAAAGGGCGTCAGGACGCGCTGGGGCTCGGATGGGGCAATCAGGACCATCACACCTTCCGCAGCTCGCGCCGCCACTTCACGCGCCTCGTGGCGCTCTTCGAGCGGCTCGGCTTTCATCGGCGCGAGCGCTTCTACGCCGGCGACGAGGCGGGGTGGGGCGCCCAGCTCATGGAGAACGATTCGGCGGGCCTGACGCTCTTTCTCGACGTCGACCTGGCGCCCGAGGAGATCGCCGCCGACTTCGGCGGCGAGCCCCTCCCCGAGCGCGAGGAGCTCGGGACGGTGGGGCTGTGGTGCGCGCTGCACGGCGACTCCATCCTCGGCGCGGGGATGCACCACCTGGCCGCCCGCTTTCATTTCGAGCGCCTCGCCGACGATCTGTCGGAGCGCGGAATCGCCTTCATGGCCCCCTTCAGCAACTTCAGCTATCTGAAGCAGGCTTTCAGCATCGCCGAGCGCTGGCGTGTCGAGGCGCCGCGGCTCCAGAGGCTTGTGCGGGACAAGATCCTCACCGAAGAGCAGGCCGACACGTTCCATGCGAAGGGAGCCGTCGGCAGCCACCTGGAAAATATCGAGCGCAATGAGGGGTACAAGGGGTTCAACAAGAAAAACGTCAGTCTCATCATCCGCCAGACCGACCCGCGCTCGGAGCGGTGACGCCCCGATCGCTTGCGCGCTGCAGCCTCGTCGGCGCGAAGAAGGCTCCCTCCGGGGAGCCTTTTCTCATGAGAAAAACGGCCCTCCGGCGTTGCCCCCACATGGCGGGGCGGATAAACTGAAAGGGAGCGCAAAAGCAAAGCTGATGCATCGGGCGGCTCTTTTCTGCTATAGTACACAGTCCGCCGAAGCGCTCGCGCCGCATTTCGGGTGCGCGGCGGCCATCCCATCATCCGGAGCCCCGTATGGACGAAGAAGAATTCGAGGATTATCTCGACGAAGAGCCCGAAGAAGATACGCTGGAGCTGGCCCAGGGCGCTCTCGATCGGGGAGAGAACGAACGGGCGCTCGATCTGGCTGAAGAATATCTCGAACGATTCCCTCTGGACGTCGAAGCCCTCAATCTGTGCGCCGTCGCCGCCTCCAACCTCGGAGACAACGACAAGGCCCTGGCGCTGTATCACAAAGCGCTGAGACTTGACCCGAAAAACGGCGCCATCCACCACAACTACGGCGTCCTGCTCGAAAAGGTGGGGGCCTTCGAGGAGGCGCTCGGCCACTTTCGGCGCTCCCTCGAGTTGCAGCCCGACTTCCCCGAAGCCTACATCAACATGGGGAACACCCTCGATGAGCTCGGGCGCACCGAAGAGGCGCTGCAGATGTACGATCAGGCGCTGCGGCGCGTCCCCGACTCCCCCGACGTCTTCTACAACAAGGGGTACGCCCTGAACCGCCTGGGGCGCTTCGGCGAGGCGCTGGAGAACTTCGATCTGGCCCTGGCCGTGAATCCGCAGGATGTGGCGAGCCTCAACGGACGCGGCTTCGCCCTCGCGGGGCTCGGACGCGACGAGGAGGCGGTGGCGCTGTACGGCCGGGCCATCGCCAAGGCCCCGGAGATCCCCACGTACCGCTACAATCGGGCGATCTCCCTCGCCCGTCTCGATCGCCTGGAGGACGCCCTGCTCGATCTGGACGCCGCTTTGGCTGCCGAGCCCGATTTTCTCGACGCCATCGTGGAGAAGGCGAACCTTCTGGGCGAGTTGGAGCGCTTCGATGAAGCCCTGGCCCTGCTCGACCGGGCCGAGGAGGTGCGCCCAGACAGCCCCGAGCCCCCCTTCTACCGCGGGGTGGTGCTGGAGAGGCGCGGAGATCTGGCCGGAGCGCTGGGCGCGCTGGAGGAGAGCCTTCGCCGCGATCCGGAGTCGATCTACACCCTCAACAACAAGGGGAACGTTCTCATCGACCTGGGGCGCCTCGACGAGGCGCTGGCCTGCTTCGACGCCATCCTCGAGCGCACCAGCCGCTACCCGCTCGCCCACTATAACCGCGCCTGCGCCTTGGCCCGCAAGGGGAAGGTGCAGGAGGCTGTGCGCGATCTCACCCGGGCCTCGGCGCAGGAGCCTCATTTTCTCGAGGATGCCCTCACCGACTCCGATTTCGACGGCATCCGCGACAGCGCCTCGTTTCGCAGGCTCTTCAAGGCGAAGAAGGTGCAATGAGTCCGAAATCGACAAAAGAGTCCGCAGGCGCCCCGGGGCCCCTCTCCGGGGACGCCGTGAATGAAGAGGCCCGGACGAGACTGCCGCGCGAGGGGTTCGGCGTCGATCTGTCGCGCTCGCGCGAATTCTCCGGGCGTTTCATCGAGTGGATGCGGGGCAAGGGGCGCGTCCTCATCGTCGCCCACGACAATCCGGATCCCGACTCCCTCGCCTCGGCCCTGGCGCTCAAGCACCTGATCCTCAAAATGACCGGCCAACCGGTGACCATCGGCTACGGCGGCATCATCGGTCGCGGCGAAAACCGCGTCATGTTCAAGGAGTTGCAGATCGACGCGGTACCCATCGAAGGGCTCGACCTCGACAGCTTCGGCGTCGTATGCATGGTCGACACCCAGCCGGGGACGGGCAACAACTCCTTCCCGGCCGACCGCCCGGTTCATCTCGTCGTCGATCACCACCCGGCCCGCGACATCTGCACCGCCTGCCGCTGGACCGACATCCGCGCCGAATACGGCGCCTGCGCCACCATCCTGCTCGAATACCTGCTCGCCCAGAACGTCTCCTTCGGCACCAACCTGGCCACCAGCCTCTTTTACGCCATCAAATCCGAGACGCAGGATCTGGGGCGCGAGGGGCTGAAGGCCGATCGCGAGGCCTATCTCTACCTGCTTCCGCTGGCCAACAACCGAATCCTGCACCGCATCACCCACCCCAAGGTGCCGCAGGAATATTTCTTCTCCTACACCAAGGCGATCGAAAGCTCGCGGATCTACGGCGACGTCCTCGTCTTCAACCTCTACGAGATCGACAACCCGGACATCGTGGCCGAGATGGCCGACTTTCTGCTGCGCATGGAAGGGATCGAGGTCGTTCTCGGCATGGGGCATTACGGCTCGGCCGAAATCCTCTCGCTGCGCACCCAGACCCACGACGTGATGGCGGGCGAAGTCATCCGCACCGTGGTCGACGGTCTCGGCACGGCGGGGGGACATCACCGCACGGCGGGGGGGCAGATCCGCCCGATGGACGGAAACCCCGCGCTGCAAAGGGAGCTGGAGGCGACGCTGGCCAGACGGCTGCTGACGACCCTGGGGCGCAAACCGTCGCGGGGCAAAAAGCTCGTTCCGTCGGACGGTTCCAATGCGCCTCGTCGTTGACACGGCGGCGGACGCTGGGGTATAAGGGGTCGGGTTGGCCCCCTGCACCCCCCTTTCGATTGAGATGGATTTTCGGTGAAGCGCTTCTTTTTCCTCCTTGTCCTGTGTCTCCTTTTCGTTGCGGCTCCACCGGCCTTCGGCGCCGTCGAGGTCGGCCGTATCGGCCAGCCCCCGACGACCCTCGGCGACGTCTATCTGCGTGACGGCACCTCCTTCGTCTCCATCGACGAGGTTCTCGCCGCCCTGGGGCTCAGCGGTTCGTGGGACCCGGTCCGGCACCGCTACAGCTTCCGCACCCCCTCCGGTACGGCGAGCATCTCCCCCGGCAGCCCGTATCTGAGGCTGGGCGAGCGCTTCATCCCCCTCGATGTCCCCCCCCGCTTCATCGACGGATACCTTCGGGTGAGCGAGGACTTCGTCGCCATTCGCATCCCGGCCCTGCTCGGCACCCCCATCTATTACCGCAACCACCAGCCGCAGGCCTCGCCGCCGCCCGACGCCGAGAGCTCCCTCGATCGCCTCTTCTCCTTTTTGCTGCGCAAGTCCCCCGCAGCGAGCACCGGCCCGGCCCTGCGCGCCCTCGCCCTCGACCCGGGGCACGGCGGCGACGACACCGGGACGATCTCCCCCCGCGGGGACATGGAGAAGACGATCTGTCTCGATGTCGCCCGGCGCCTCGAGCGCCTGCTCAAGATGCGCCTGGGGGTCCCGGTCTACATGAGCCGCAGCGGCGACTATACCGTTTCGCCCCAGCAGCGCCTCGCCATCGCCGCCAATCCGGACGTCGACGCCCTGATCCTGCTCCATGCCCAAGGGGGCTTCTCCCCCGAGAGCCGCGGCGTCACCCTCATCGTTCGCCCGCAGGACGAGCCGCAGGCCGGGAGCGTGGTGCGCGGCGAGGGGGGGAGCATGCGCCTGGCGCGCGCGCTCGCCGGATCGCTTCAGGAAAAGGGGATCGCCGTCGCCGGAATCCTGAGGGCGCCCCTGCCGCATCTGGGGCGCGGCGACCTCCCCACCGTCCTGGTGGAGCTCGGCTATCTCACCAATCCCGACGATCTTGCCCTGCTGACGAGCGCCTCCGGGCAGGAGAGCCTCGCCGAGGCCCTCTTCGGCGGGTTGAAAACGTTTTCGCAACAGGAACACAAGGAGACGATGCAGTGAACGATGTCATGATCCGGCCCGACGGGCGCCGCTCCGACGAGTTGCGCCCCGTCGCCTTCGAGCGCGGCTTCACCCGCTACGCCGAAGGGTCGGTCCTCGTACGTTTCGGCGAGACGCGCGTGTTGTGCAACGCCACCGTGGAGGAGTCGGTCCCCGGCTTCATGCGGGGGGAGGGGCGCGGGTGGATCACCGCCGAGTACGCCATGCTCCCCAGGGCGACGCACAGCCGCTCGCCGCGCGAGTCGACCCGCGGCAAGGTCGGCGGGCGCACCCACGAAATCCAGCGCCTCATCGGCCGCTCTCTGCGTTCGGCCGTCGATCTCGATCTTCTGGGGGAGCGCACCGTCCTCATCGACTGCGACGTCATTCAGGCCGACGGCGGCACCCGCACCGCCGCCATCACCGGCGCCTGGGTCGCCCTGGCCGATGCGCTGCGCAGCCTGCGGCAAAAGGGGCTGGTGAAGGCCGATCCGCTGCGCGAGGGGGTCGCGGCGGTGAGCGTCGGCATCGTCGACGGAACGCCTGTCCTCGACCTCAACTACGACGAGGACTACCGCGCCGCCGTCGACATGAACTTCGTCGTGACCGCCTCGGGTCGCTTCGTCGAGGTGCAGGGGACGGCCGAGGAGGAGCCCTTCACCGTGGCCGAGCTCGACGCCATGCGCGACCTCGCCCTGGCGGGGTGCCGCCGCCTGTGCGAACTGCAGCGCCTGGCCCTGGAGGGGTGAGGATGGAGCTCGTCGTGGCGACCCGCAATGCGGGCAAGCTCAAGGAGATCCGGCGCCTTCTCGACGAGCAGGGGGTTCGGGTCCTCGGCATCGACGAATTTCCCGATCTCCCCGAGGTGGAGGAGGACGCAGAGAGCTTCGCCGGGAATGCGCAAAAGAAAGCCGAGACGATCGCGTGTCTCACCGGCCGCCTCACCCTGGCCGACGATTCGGGGCTGGAGGTCGAAGCCCTCGGCGGCGCTCCCGGGGTGCGCTCGGCCCGCTTCGCCGGCGAAGGGGCGAACGACGAGGCGAACAACCGCAGGCTCCTCGAAGAGCTTCGCTCGGTCCCCGCCGGGAAGCGGCGCGGCGCCTTCGTCTGCGTCATGGCCCTTTGCACCGCGCAGGGTGAGTGCCGCTTCTTCGAAGGGCGCATCGAGGGAGAAATCCTTGCGGCTCCGCGCGGCGAGGGTGGGTTCGGCTATGACCCCCTCTTTTTCCTTCCGCAGACGGGGCGCACCATGGCCGAGATCCCGCTGGAGGAGAAGAACGCCATCAGCCACCGCGGACAGGCGCTGCGGCAGGTGGTCGACCATCTGCGCTGCGAGTCGGCGTTGCGGTGAACAAGCTCCTCTCCACCAAGGAGGTGGCCCAGCTCCTCAACGTCAACGAGAAGATGGTCTACACCCTGATCTCCGAGCAGGGGCTCCCCGCCACCCGCATCACCGGCAAATGGCTCTTCCCCGCGCATCTGGTCGAGCAGTGGGTCGAGAGCAAAACGATCAACTATCCGAAACATCCCCACCCCCAAGGCGCCCGCGCCGGCGTCCTCCTCATCGCGGGGAGCGACGACCTCCTCTTCGATCGGGTCCTCTCCCTTTTCATGCAGCGCCACCCCGATCACCTCGCCCTCTTCGCCAATCTCGGCAGCCTCGGCGGCCTCAGAGCCCTTCGCCAGGGGCGCTGCCAGATGGCCACGAGCCACCTGGCGCAGGACGACGGCGAGTACAACTTCGCCGTCGCCGCCAGGGAGCTCGACGAGGTCCCCGCCGTGGTGAATTTCTGCCGCCGCGAGTTCGGGCTCCTCCTTCCGGCGGGCAACCCCCGCAACGTGCGCAGCGTCTCCGACATCGCCTCCGCCGCTCTGCGCGTGGTCAATCGCCCCCCGGGGACGAGCACCCGCCTTCGCTTCGACGCCGAGCTCCACCTGACGGGGATCGAGCCGGAGGCGGTGCCCGGATACGAACGGGAGGTCCCCCGTCACCTCGACGTGGGGCTGGAGATTCTGGCCGGCCGCGCCGATGCGGGACTTGCGATCCGGGGGGTGGCCGGCCTCCTCGGCCTCGATTTCCTCCCTCTGGGATCGGAGCGCTTCGACCTGATCGTGCCGAAGGAGACCTTCTTCACCCCCGCCGTTCAGCTCTTCCTCGAAGCCCTGCACCAGGGGGATATCCGCTCCCTCGCCTCGACCTTCACCGGTTACGACATGAGCTTCACCGGCAGGATCGTCCATCCCCCCGCCCCCTGATCGGCCCCCCTTTCCCCCAATCACTTCTGCGCTCCTTTTTCTTTGTAACTGTGTACCCCGTTTGGGGTCGCGGCTCCCATGCCAAGGGTGTCCGGCGCCATGGACGACGCCGGTCAAGCGGCCATGGACGGCGAAAAGCGTCCCTTGGCATGGGTTGTGACCCCATGCCGAACTGTCGCCGTTCTTTTTGTCGTATACGCCTCTTTGGTGTTGTTGATTTTTGTCATTTTTAGTAAGTTTTGGTTTTGGGTGCTCTGTTGGCTAAGGCGCCTCTCTTTAAGTGCACGGACCTATTGAATGGACTTTCTGTACGACTCGTTTCGCGCCGCATTCGCTCTGATCATCGCCCTAGACCGCGACGTCGTCGACGCCGTGAGCACCTCGCTCTCCGTCGCCGTCTGGTCGGTCCTCTTCGCCGCCGTCGGCGGAATCCCCTTCGGCGTGGCCGTCGCGGCGAACCACTTCCCCGGCAAGAGGGCGGTCATCACCCTGCTCAACACCCTGATGGCGCTGCCGACGGTGGTGATCGGGCTGCTCGTCTTCGGGATGCTCAGCCGGCAGGGGCCGCTGGGTGAGCTGGGGCTTTTGTTTACCCCGGCGGCGATGATCATCGGCCAGACCCTCCTCGCCCTGCCCATCGTCGCCCATTACACCCTCTCGGCGGTGCGGGGGGCCGACCCTCGCATCCTGCCGACGGCACGCACTCTGGGGGCCGGACCGCTGCGCTGCGTGACGCGCCTTGTACTCGATGTGCGCTTCGGCATCGTCGCCGCGGTCATCGCCGCCTTCGGGCGGGTCGTCGCCGAGGTCGGGGTGGCGATGATGCTGGGGGGGAACATCCGCGGCTACACCCGCACGATGACGACCGCCATCGCCATGGAGACGAGTAAGGGGGAGTTCGCCTTCGGCCTCGCCCTCGGCCTCATCCTGCTCGGTGTGGCGCTCGCCATCAACATCGCCTTCAATTTCATGCAGGAGCGCTGATCGCCCGTGTCGACCCCTCTGTACAGCCTGCGCGCACTGCGCCGTCGCTTCGGCGCCCGCACCGCCCTCGACATCGACGCCCTCGATCTGTATCCGGGGCGTCTCTACACCCTCACCGGCGCCAACGGCGCCGGCAAGAGCACCCTGCTGCAGATCCTCGCCTTCCTCCAGGCGCCCAGCGCCGGCGATCTCTCCTTCTGCGGCAGGGCCGTCAACTGGAGCCGATGGTCCCTTCGCAGTCTGCGCTCCGAGGTGACGCTTCTTCATCAGTCCCCCTACCTCTTTGAGACCTCCGTCTTCGCCAACGTCGCCTTCGGCCTTAAGGCGCGGGGCGTCCGGGGCGAGGCGCTCAAGCGGGCTGTGGCGCAGGCGCTCGACGGCGTCGGTATGGGCGGCTTCGAGGGGCGAGGGGCGCGGGAGCTCTCCGGGGGCGAAATCCAGAGGGTGGCCATGGCACGGGCGGTTGCGCTGCGACCCAAGGCACTGCTGCTGGACGAGCCTCTGGCGAATGTCGACCGGCACAGCGCCGCGATCCTGGAGCCATTGATCCGCACGCTCCCCGCCCTCGGCACGACGGTGATCATGACGACCCACGATCCCCTGCACCCCGAACGCCTCGGGGGAGAGACGATTCATCTGCAGGACGGCCGCCTGACTGAGCCCGCGCCCTTTTCCTGATCCGGCAACGTCCTTCAATTTTTCAGCGAGGTCTTCCATGACGCGATGGATTCACATTCTGACTGCCACCTTCGTTCTCCTGCTCTTTGTGAGCGCTACCGCCTGCGCACGGGAGCGGCTGCGGATTTCCACCACCACATCGACCGAAAGCTCGGGGCTGCTGCGCGTCCTTCTGCCCCCCTTCGAGCGCCAGCACGACTGCCGGGTCGATGTCATCGCCGTCGGGACCGGCAAGGCCCTCAAGCTCGGGGAGACGGGGGATGTCGACGCGGTTCTGGTGCATGCCCGCTCTCTGGAGGAGGCGTTCGTCGCCGATGGGTTCGGGGTGAGCCGTCGGGACGTCATGTACAACGATTTCGTCCTTCTCGGACCCGCCGCCGATCCGGCGGGGGTGCGAGGGGCACCGTTCGCCGCCGAGGCGCTGGCGAGAATCGCGCGGGAAAGAGCCGCCTTCATCTCCCGCGCCGACGAGTCGGGGACGCATCAGGCCGAAAAGGACCTCTGGAGCGAGGCGGGTGTGAGCCCCTCGGGGAGGTGGTACGTTGAAGCCGGTCGCGGCATGGGGGAGGTCGTCATCATGGCGACCGAGCGGCAGGCCTACACACTGAGCGATCGGGGGACCTATAATGCGTTCAAGGCGGGAAAGACGGATCTGGTCATCGTCTTCGAAGGGGACGCCAGGCTCTTCAATCCCTACGGGGTGATCGCGGTGAACCCGCAAAGGCACCCTCACGTGAATTACGGGCTGGCGATGAAGTTCATCGATTTCCTCACAGGCCCCGAAGGGCGCAAAATCATCGCCGATTTCCGGGCCGCGGGGGAGCCGGTTTTCTTTCTCCACGACTGAGCGGACAGCGAAAGAGGCGCCGCGGCCGTTTCATCCAGCCGTCGCAGCGCCCTAACGATTGAAGATCCTTGACATGCTGTGCATCTGTGCTCTAATTAGGATTAGAACTCAGCTTGAACCAAAAGGAGGATGTGACATGAATATGCGTTTAGCAGCAGGCTTGGCGGGTGTGGTTCTGTTCGCGGTGACCGGATGTGCGGCGAAACTGGGACCTGAGGATCGTCAGGCCCTCGACGAGGCGGTGCGTGCAGCCGCCGTGGCCTCGGAATCGGGCCTCAAGGCCGAGCAGGCGGCCTCGCGAGCCGAAGCGGCGGCAACGAGGGCGGAGCAGGCGGCCACGAGGGCCGACGGTGCGGCCCAGAGAGCCGAGAGCGCTGCCACCAGGGCCGAGGAAGCCGCCCGGGCGGCCGACAGAGCTTTCGAGCTTCAGCAGAGAAAGTAAAGTAAGCCGAACTAAAAGAAAAAGCCCCGGAAACGGGGCTTTTTTCATTGGAGCGAGACGCCGATGGGAACAGGGACGCCCCGCGCCTCGCGCAGTGCGGTGACGAGGGCCGGCAGGTCGACGCCCCCCTGCCACCCGATGGAACGTTTGCGCGCCAGCGCCTCCGTCAGTGGGTCGGAGTGGCGATCGAGGTAGTCGTGGTGCACTTCGACCATCAGCGTATCCCCCTCCAGCCCGACCTTGATGGGCTGATAGATCACGCGGACCGGCGTCCCGATCGACACCCGCTGGAAGAGCTCACGGATATCCTCCGGGTAGAGCCTGACGCATCCGGCGCTGACCCGGCGGCCGACGCCGAAGGGGCGGTTGGTGCCGTGAATGCCGTAACCGCCGCCGAGCTGCAGCCAGTACTCGCCCAGGGGGTTGTCGGGGCCCGGCGGGATGAAGGTGGGGTCGTCGGGGCGCTCGGCGCGCAACGACGGCGGCATCGTCCAGGCGGGATTCTCGATCTTCGCCTCGATGGTGAAGTCGCGCTCGGGGGTGTTGCGCCCCTCCACCCCGATGCCGATGGGATAGGAGCGGACCCGGAAGCGATCTCCTTCGCGCCAGAGGTGGTAGAGCCGGAACTCGGCCAGGTTGATGGTGATGCCGGCGACGGCGTCGATGGGCAGCAGGGTGCCGTAGGGCAAAAGGACGTCCTCGCCCGTCGGCGGCAGCCAGGGGTCGATATCGGGGTTGGCGGCCGCGATCGCCTGATAGCCGACCCCTTTGCGTCGGGCCACTTCGATGAGGGTCTCCTCCGCGTCGAGGCGGTAGAGGCGGCTCTGTCCGATCATGGGGCCGTGCTTCGGCGCTTCGAAAAGGGTCGTCACGGCCGATCCCCACGACCAGCCGAAGCCGGAAGGGGGGATCGCGAGGGGGAGCAGAAGGGCAAAAAGGCACAGGTATCGTTTCATGGAGATATTATAGCTTTTTCGGGACAAAAAATCGCCTTTTATCGATGTCGTCTCCCCCAACGGTGCGGTAAAATAAATTTCTCGTCGTTCGGACTTGCGAAGCGTTCTTCGCCGATCCGCTTCGATTCCGTTGCACCGGCTCATCCCTCTTGTTCCCTGTTCTCTCTTTCCGAGGCTTTGGATGTCGTTTCGTCGAACCGTCTCCCCGAGATCGTGCTTCGGGGTTTTATTACTGCTGTCGCTTCTGCTTTGTGCGTCTGCGGCATGGGCCGAGCCTGTGCAGGTGTATGTCACAGGCGTGGAAGGGGCGCTCCGGGAGAATGTGGAGGCCGCTCTTGCCCTTCCGCCGGGGCTGGTTCGCGAGGGGCGAGTCGACAGGCGCTGGCTTGAGCGCTTCCGCAATCAGATCCCGCAGGTCGCGCGCCGCGCGCTCGAACCGTTCGGCTATTACGATGCGCGAATCAGCGTGACTACCGAGGAGATCACCCCCGAGCGGATGCGGCTGCGGGTGGAGATCGAACCGGGCGAGCCGATGCGTCTCGAACAGGTCCGGGTCGGGGTGACGGGGCCGGGGGCCAACCGCTCTGCGCTGCGCGAGAAGGTCGCCGCTTTTCCCCTTGGCGAAGGCGATATCCTGCGACACGACCTCTACGAGGACAGCAAGGGGGAGATCCGCAGCACGGCCCTCGACCTGGGATACCTCGCCGCTACCTTCACCGAACACCAGATCCTGGTGCGCCGCCTGGCGGCCAGCGCCGACATCCACCTGATTTTGGAGACCGGCCCGTTGCACTATTTCGGTGAGGTGCACATCGAAGGCGCCGAGGAATACCCCCCCGAGTTTCTGCGGCGCTATGTGACGATGTCGCACGGCGAGGTCTTCTCGTACCGGCAGCTCGGCCAGACGCAGTTCCACTTTCTCGATTCGGACCGCTTCCGCGAGGTCGTCGTCTCGCCGCAGATCGACGAGGCGGTGGATGGCGAGGTTCCGGTGAGAATTTTTCTGAGATCATCCCCCCCCAAGAGGCTGCGCCCCGGCATCGGCTACGCCACCGATACGGGGCCGCGCTTCACTCTGCGCTACCGCGATCTCAACTTCATGCAGCGCGGCCACGAGATCGAGGGGGATCTGCTGCTGGCCGACGCCCGGCAGTCGATCGGGACGGCGTACATCCTGCCGAGCCTGCGCAACGTCGACAGCAAGACGGCCTTCCGGGTCGGTTTCGACCGCGAAGATCTCGACTTCGAGCGCCGAACGACCTTCGCCGAGGTCGAACGCTCCCGTGCCTTCGGTGGGGGGCGAAGCGCCGCGGTCTACCTGCGTCTTCTCCAGGAGAGCTTCACCATCGGCCAGGTCAGCGACCGCTCGCGCTACGTTCTGCCGGGGGTGCGCTTTACGCAGCGGCGCTACCCCGCGGTGGTGCGCCCGGAACGGGGGTATTCGTTCACGGCCGAGGTGCGCGGCAGCTCGGAGCTCCTCGGCTCCGACGCCAGCCTCGTGCAGTTGATCGGCTCGGGCAACGCGGTCTACCCCCTTTCCGAGCGGGTGACGATGCTGATGCGGTTCAACAGCGGCATGACCGTGCAGGATGTCCCCCTCGCCGAGGTCCCCCCTTCGCTGCGCTTCTTCGCCGGGGGGGACCAGAGCGTGCGCGGCTACGGCTATCAGAGCCTCGGCACCGTTGACGCCAGCGGCGAGGTCGTGGGCGGGCGCAACGTCCTGGTGGGGAGCGTCGAGCTCGAACGGGCTCTCGGTGAGAACTGGGGGGTCGCCGTCTTCTACGATGCCGGCAACGCCTTCAACGACTTCGGCGACATGAGGCTGCAACAGGGGGCGGGGCTCGGCATCCGCCGCTACACCCTGGTGGGGCCGATCAAGGTCGATGTGGCCCGGCAGATCGCCGTCGCCCACCCGTCCTACCGCCTTCACCTCAGCATAGGGTTTGTCTGGTGAGACCTTTTGTCCGACATACGCTGCAGATCGCCCTGGCCCTGCTGGGGCTTTCGGTGCTCGGCGTGATCTGGCTGCTGTGGACCCCCTCCGGGGCGCGCACCGCCCTGGGCGTTGTGTCGCGCTTTACGGCGCTGGAGATCGACGCCGGACAGATCGGCGGACGTCTCGCCGACGAGCTCCGCCTTGAGGGGGCGCTGGTGCGGTGGCCCGGAGGGGAGGCCGACATCGGGCGCCTCGAGCTTCGCTGGTCGCCGTCGGCGCTGGTGCGCAGGCACCTCGACGTCGAGGCGCTCCTTGTCGAGGATGTGCGCGTCCGGCGGCACGAACGCCCCGAGAGGCCCACCACCGATCCCGCGCCTCCCGATCTGACGGTGCCGCTGCCGGGGGAGGGGGCGCTGCGCTGGTCGGCCGGCGTCGGGGCGCTGCGCGTCGAAGAGCTCGTGGTGGAGGACAACGAGGAGGAATCGGTTCACCTTCGCCGCCTGGAGGTGCGCCTGATGTGGGAGGAGGGCGTCCTCAGTGCCGAGGGTCTGGAGGTGCACGCGCCGCAGGGGAGCCTTCTGGGCGGTGCCAGGATCGATCTGGTCGCCCCGGAGATGCGTCTCGATCTGCAGGCGGAGCCGGCCGAGTCTGCGATGGAGGAGGTGGAGACCGTCGCGGTGAGCCTTCACCTGGAGCCGGCCCCCGGACACAGGCGGATGGCCGGGCCGCTGGTCGCCTACGCCCGCTCGCAGGAGCGTGAGGTCCTTCGCCTCGACGCCGACGCGGTGTGGGCGCCGGAGCGCCTCGCCCTGAGCGATCTTCGCCTCGAACGGCCGCAGCGCGACGGGAGGGTCGAGGGGAGGGTCGATCTTCTGGCCGAGGACGAGTGGCGCTTCCGGGTCGACATCCGCTTCTCGGACATCGACCTGTCCGCCGAGACGGGCAGGCGCACCGACCTCTCCGGCAGCCTCGCCCTTTCCGGCACGCCGCAGCGCTACGAAGGGAGCTTCACCCTCGCCAACGCGATCCCCGGCTGGGAAGGGGGGCGCGTGAGCGGCCCCGTGCGCGGGAGCGTCGAAGCGATCGAATTTCCCGCCCTCCGGGGGGAGTGGCTGCAGGGGGAGATGCGGGGCAGGGTGGAGGCCGACTGGCGGCGCGGCTGGATGGCGCACGGGGAAATCTTCGGCTCGGGGCTTGATCCGGCGACGATCACCCCCGACTGGCCGGGGCGGATCAACTTCGTCGTTCGCGGCTCGGCAGCCGGAGGGAGCGAGCGCCCGATGCGGGCCGAGGTCTCCGGGGAGCTTCGGGAGAGCGTCCTGCGCGGCCGCGCTCTGCAGGGGAAGATCGAAGCGAGCTTCGACGAAGAGGACTTGGAGATCGAGACGTTGGTGCTGCGCGGCGACGGGTTCGACATCGGCGCCCAGGGGCGTCTCGGACAGCGGATCGATTTCAGGGCCGACATCCCCCGCCTCTCCGGGCTCATCCCGGATGCCCGCGGCACCCTGCGGGCCGAGGGGTGGGGGCGCTGGCGCGACGGGCACCTTGCCGGACGACTGCAGGGGGAGGCGGCCGATGTCGAGGTCGCGCAGCTGAGAGTCGCGCAGCTCACCCTTTCCGCCGAGCATCGCAGCGCCGAGGCCCCCATTCTGGTCAACGCCCAGGGGCAGGGGGTCGTCTACGCCGATCAACGCATCGATCAGGTCGAGCTCCGCAGCGACGGGACGCTCGACGGCCATCGGCTTCACCTCGCCCTGCGCGGCCCTGAAATGTCGCTTCGCGCCGAAGCGCGGGGGGCCTACGCCGAGGAGCGCTGGGCGGCGGTGCTCGATGTTTTCGAGATCGAGGGAGAGCGCGTCGGGGCCTGGGGGCTCGCCGAGCCGGTCGATGTGCAGATCTCCTCCGAACGGTTCGTCCTCGCGCCCTTGCGCCTCGTCGGCGAGCAGGGGGCCTTTCTCGCCGCCGAGGCCGACCTCGGGCTCTCGCCCCGCCTCGGGGTGGCGCAGGGGAGCTGGGAGCGGCTCGATCTGGCCCTGCTCGACCCCCTGCTCCCCGACATCTCCGTCGCCGGGCGCAGCAGCGGCTCGGCACGGGCGACGTGGTTTGAGCAGGATCGGCTCGATCTGCAGGGGCGCCTCGACGCCTCCGGGCGGATCGCCCGGCAAGGTGACCTTCTCGAAGTCCCCCAGGTACAGGCCCAGCTCGCCTGGGGGGTGGCCGGTCTGCAGGCCCAGTGGGAGGTCGACGCGGCGCAGACGGGGCGGGCGAGCGGCCTGATCTCCTCGCCCCATTCGGCCCGTTTCGGTCTGCCTCCGGCCGGCCGGGCCGAGGCGAGGTGGATTCTTTCGGATCTTGGCGCCCTGTCGCCTTTCGTTCCCCAGATCGAGCTGAGTGGAGAGAGCTCGGGCGACCTCACCGCCCAGTGGCACGAGGGGCGCCCCCCGCAGTTTCGGGCCGAGGCGCACGCCGTCGCCGTCTTCGGCTACGGCGATCTGCACCTGAATATCGAGGAGGCCCTCGTCGATGCCGACTGGGACGCGCAGGGTCTCAGGGGCGTGTGGTCGATCGACCTCGGAGAGGACGGGCGCACCGAGGGGCGCATCGTCAGCACGGAAACCGCCGGCGCGGCCCTTCCGCAAAGCGGAGAGATCCAGATGCAGTGGGACGCGATCCGGCTCGAACTTGTCGCGCCTCTCGTCCCCCAGGCCGATCTCAGCGGCGAAAGCTCCGGCGCCATGGAGGCGCGCTGGCGGGGGGGCGATCGGCTCGACCTGCAGGGAAATCTCGCCCTGGCCGCCCGCCTCGAGCACGAGGAGGCGACGCTGGAGGTGCGCCGGGCCGAGGCCGATCTGCTCTGGGACGACGAGGGACTGCAGGCGAACTGGCGGATAGATCTCGATACCGGGGGTCTCCTCTCCGGGGAGATCGTCTCCGAAGCTCCGGGCCGTTTGCGCCTCCCCGAGCAGGGGCGCTATCGCTTGAGCTGGGAGGAAATCGAGCTGGCCAGGGTGCGGCCATGGCTCCCTCCCGAGATGCTTTTCGAAGGGAGCCTCGCCGGAGAGATCGAAGGGCAATGGCTGCCGCAGGGGCGGCTGCAGATGACGGGCCGCACCGAGGTGCGCGACGGCGAACTGCTGTGGGAAGGAGAGGCGGGGATCGTCGAGGCTCCTCTTCGGCAGGCCGAATTGTCGTGGCAATGGGAGGGCGAATCGCTGCAGGGAGATCTGAGCCTTGTTCTGGCCGAATACGGACGGGCCGAAGGGGATTTCCGCATTCCGCTCCCCGCCCGCTTCCCCCTCGCCTTCGAACCTGCCGGAGCGCTCAGGGGCGCCTTGCAGGCCGAGATGCGGGAGGAGGGGCTCCTGAACGCCTTTCTCCCCGGGCTGGTGCAGGAGAGCCGCGGGCTCATCACCCTCGATCTGCGCGCGGGGGGGACATGGGAGAATCCCGATCTGCGCGGAGAGGCCCGTCTCGCCGACGCCGCAGCCTATGTGCCGGCCGCCGGAGTGCGGGTGGAGGACGTGCAGGTGCACCTGCGCCTGGAAGGAGAGGAGATTCACCTCGTCTCCCTGCGGGCTCGCTCGGGTCCCGGCGAGGTCGAGGGGGAGGGGACCTTGGTGCTCAGCGACTGGAGGCCGCAGCAGTACCGGGTGCAGGTGCGGGGACGCGATTTCCAGACCATCCACCTCCCCGAGGTGCAGATGCTCACCAGCCCCGATCTGCAGATCGAAGGGACGAGCGAGAGGCTCGCGGTGCGCGGCGAGATTCATCTGCCCCACGTCCTGGTCACCGGACGCCAGACCCCCGCTCCGGTGCAGCCGAGCCCCGACGTGGTGGTGGTCGACGCCCCCGAGCGTCTGGAGCGCCACACGCGCATGGAGCTCGACGTGCGTGTCCTCATCGTGCTGGGCGATCGCGTTCTGGTCGACGCCGAGGGGATCGACGCACGGCTCGAAGGATCGCTGCGCGTCCACATGCGCGGGCTGGAGCCGGAGGAGATCACCGCCAACGGCGAGATCCGCGTCGCGCAGGGGCGCTACGCCGCCTACGGGTTGAATCTCACCATTACCCGCGGCAACGTCCTCTTCGCGGGGGGGCCGGTCGATCGGCCGATCCTCGATATTCTGGCGGTGCGCACCATCGGCGATGTGCGCGCCGGGGTCCTCATCGGCGGCACGCCGCGCGACCCCGAGATCACCCTCTACTCCGACCCGACGATGACCGATCTGGACATCCTCGCCTACATCGTCCTCGGCCATCCCATGGGGCAGGGGACCGACGACCCCGATCTTCTGCTCTTCGCGGCCGGCGCGCTGCTGACCCGAGGAGAGTCGGTGGTGCTGCAGGACCGCATCCGCGGACGGCTTGGCCTCGACGTTCTGACCCTCGAAGCGGGGGACGGCGACGTCACCGGGTCGCGCATCACCATCGGCAAGTACATCAGCCCCGATCTGTACATCAGCATCGGGCAGTCCCTGTTCGCCAACGTGCAGGTCGTGCGCATGCGCTACACCCTGACGCGGCGCCTGGAGCTCGAATCGACGGTGGGTCAGGAGAGCGCCGTCGACCTCTATTACCGCATCGAGTTCCGCTAGAGCGCGACGAATCGCTCTCGCGAGTCTTGCTTTTTGGCGGACCGGATGCTATAAAACGCGGATTTTACATTTCACCCGGACGAAAGGAATACGAATAATGGAAAGAACATTCGCCATCATCAAGCCCGACGCCTTCGCCGCCGGCCACGCCGGCAAGATCCTCGCGCGCATCTACGCCGAAGGGTTCAAGGTCGTCGGCCTGAAGAAGCTCTACATGAGCAAGGTCGAAGCCGAAGGGTTCTACTACGTTCACAGGGAGCGCCCCTTTTTCGGCGAGCTCACCGACTTCATGAGCCAGGGGCCCTGCGTCGTCATGGTTCTCGAGGCCGAAGGGGCCATCAAGAAGTGGCGCGACCTGATGGGGGCGACCGACCCCGCCAAGGCCGACGAGGGGACGCTGCGCAAGGAGTTCGGCACCTCCATCGGCAACAACGCCACCCACGGCTCGGACGCCCCCGAGACGGCCGCCTTCGAGATCCCCTACTTCTTCTCGGGGCTCGAACTGCTGTAAATATCGACCATTTAACCCTTGTGCCGCGCCCGGCCCTTCGGCTACAATCCGAAGGGCCTTTTTATATGCAAAATCAGCAGGAAAGAATGGATTCATCCCAAAATACCGCGGCCGAAATGAAGGCCGATCTGAAGGAATTCACCGAAGAAGAGCTCGTCGCCTTTTTGTCGGGGATGGGCAAGGAGCGTTTCCGGGCCGGGCAGATCCTGCGCTGGATCTACCAGCGCGGCGTCTGCGACTTCGACGCCATGAGCGATCTCTCCAAGGAGTTGCGCGAAGCGCTCAAATCCCACGCCTTCATCTCCGACTGGCGACCCGAGGCGGTGGAGCGAAGCGTCGACGGCACCTGCAAGTACCTCTTTCGCCTCGGCGACGGCGAGACGGTCGAGACGGTGCGCATCCCGATGGAGGGGGAGCGGGCGACGCTGTGCATCTCGAGCCAGGTCGGTTGCGCCATGGGGTGCACCTTCTGCCTGACGGGGTGCTTCGGCCTGGTGCGCAACCTCACCGCGGGCGAGATCGTCAACCAGGTCTGCGCGGCCCTGAAGGACGGGCCGGTGAACAACATCGTGCTGATGGGGATGGGGGAGCCGCTGCACAACCTCGACAACGTCGTCCGGGCGCTGCAGATCCTCTACGCCCCGCAGGGGCTCGCCTTCAGCGTGCGCAAGGTGACCCTCTCCACCTCGGGGCTGGTGCCGCAGATGGAGGAGCTGGGGCGGCGCGTCCGGGTGAATCTGGCGGTCTCCCTCAACGCCACCACCGACGCGGTGCGCGACCGGCTCATGCCGGTGAACCGCCGCTGGCCGCTGGAGCGCCTCATGGCCGCCTGCCGCGATTTTCCCCTGCAGCCGAGACAGCGCATCACCTTCGAGTACATCCTCATCCGGGGAGTCAACGATTCGCTCGAAGACGCCCGCCGACTGGTGAAGCTGCTGCACGGGGTCAAGGCCAAGGTCAACCTCATCCCCTTCAACGAGCACCGGGGGAGCGATTTTCGCGCGCCGGACGACGGGACGGTCGAAGCGTTCCAGACCCATCTGCTGCAGCGCAACATCGTCGCCATCCGCCGCGCCAGCAAGGGGCGCGACATCTCGGCGGCCTGCGGACAGCTCAAGGGGAAATTGGAGAATAAGGGGGCGGCGCCCCAAGAGTGACGCGCTCCTATTGTTCGAAATATCTCAACTGTTCACTGAAGGGTCTCGGGGCGCCTACGTAGAGGGTGTCCGGCGCCCGGATGGCGCCAGTCAAGCCCCATGGACGGGTTCATGCGTCCCTCGGAGTGGGGGGCGCGAGACCCTTCTCCACCGCTGCTGAACAGTCACGAATTATTTTTGGAATCAAAAATTCGAGGAGGTTTCACAACATGTCCCAAACCACCATCGGCGTCATCGGCGGCAGCGGTCTTTACGAAATCGAGGGGATCACCGATCTGCAGGAGGTCCGTCTCGATACCCCCTTCGGCTCTCCGTCCGACGCCTTCATCACCGGCACCCTCGAAGGGACGAAGATGGTTTTTTTGCCCCGCCACGGGCGCGGCCACCGCCTCCTCCCTTCGGAGGTCCCCTACCGGGCTAACATCTGGGGGATGAAGAAGCTCGGGGTCGAGCGCATCATCTCGGTTTCGGCCGTCGGGAGCATGAAGGAGGAAATCGTCCCCGGGCACATCGTCATCCCCGACCAGTTCTTCGACCGTACCCAGGGCAAGCGCGCCTCGACCTTCTTCGGCGAGGGGATCGTCGGGCACGTGCAGTTCGCCGACCCGATCTGCGGCGATCTCGCCGCTGTCCTGCACGGCGCGGCCCGCGAGGTCGGCGCGACGGTTCACAAGGGGGGGACGTATATCTGCATCGAGGGGCCGAACTTCTCGACCCGCGCCGAATCGCTCATCTATCGCAGTTGGGGGGTCGACATCATCGGGATGACCAACGTCCCCGAGGCGCGCCTGGCCCGCGAGGCCGAGATCTGCTACGGCACCGTCGCCCTGGCCACCGACTACGACTGCTGGCACGAAGGTCACGACGACGTCTCGGTGGAGGCGGTCATCGCCATCATTCAGCAGAACGTCGCCACCGCCCGCGGCATCATCAAGGAGGCGGTGCGCAACCTCGCGCAGCCCCCCGCCTGCGCCTGCGGCTCGGCGCTGCAGTACGCCATCATGACGAACCGCGACATGATTCCGGCAGGGACGCGGGAGAAGCTGGCGCCGATCATGGACAAGTATCTGAAATAAGGCGGGCAATAGGCGAGGGGCAATAGGAGAAGGGCTTCTTTGCTACTCCTTCAGCCATAGCCTGACAGCCGAATTTATGAGGGATTTGATATGAGCATTCTTGTTGTCGGTTCGGTGGCGTTCGATTCGGTGGAGACCCCTTTCGGAACGGCGAAGGAGGTTCTGGGGGGCTCGGCCACCTACTTCTCCACCTCGGCGAGCTTTTTTACCGATGTGCGTCTGGTGGCGGTGGTGGGGGAGGACTTTCCGCCCGAGCACCTCGATTTTCTGCGCTCGCGCAACATCGACCTGCAGGGGCTTCAGGTCGCCCCCGGTAAGACCTTCCGATGGGAGGGGCGCTACGGGTACGATCTCAACGAAGCCCACACCCTCGATACGCGCCTCAACGTCTTCGAAGCTTTTTCGCCGCAGCTCCCCAAGGGGTACGAAGAGGCCGAGTACGTCTTTTTGGCCAACATCGACCCGGAGCTGCAGCTCGACGTGCTGAAGAAGGTGCGCCGCCCGCGGCTGGTCGCCTGCGACACCATGAATTTCTGGATCGGCGGCAAGAAGGAGGCGCTGCTGGAGACACTGCGAAACGTCGACATCTTTCTCCTCAACGAGGGGGAGGCGAGACAGCTGGCCGAAGAGCCGAACATCGTCAAGGCCGCCCGCGCCATTCTGGCCATGGGGCCGCGCACCGTCGTGTTGAAGCGCGGCGAGTACGGCGTGCTGATGGTGACCGAGCACGCCATCTTCTCCGCCCCGGCCTATCCGCTGGAATCGGTCTTCGACCCGACCGGCGCCGGCGACACCTTCGCCGGTGGATTCATGGGGTATCTGAGCGCCACCCGCGACGACAGCGACGCCGCGGTGCGCAAGGCCATCGTCTTCGGCAGCATCATGGCCTCCTTCACGGTGGAGGATTTCAGCCTCGAGCGCCTGCGCACCCTCAGCTACGAGCAGATCGAGGAGCGCTACCGGCGCTTCAAGCTGCTCACCGAGTTCGAGGGGATCTGACGATGTACCGCTGGCAGAAGGAGCTCGACAAGCTGGCGATTTCCTGGCGGCGCGTCTTGCGCCTGCAGCGCTCCTTCAACCGCATCCAGGTCGCCCTGCCGGGGTTCCCGTCGCAGGAGGCGACGGCCTATCTGTGCGCTTTCGGCTCCGCGCGGGGGGTGAGGGTCGCCGCGGTCCTTCACCTGCACCTCAGCGATCGGCTGGCCATCTACCTCAACGACGACGGGGAGGTGGCCGACCGGCGGGCCGCGACGGTCCTGAGCGAGGGGGTCGCCTTCGTCGAGTCGATGGGGTTCATGCTCGACGATCTGCATTTTCAGGCGATGGCCCCCGAAGAGCGCGAAGCGTTGTGGGGATCGCTCCCCCTGACCGCGGTGCCGAAGGGGCAGGGGCAGGAAAAGCCGCCCGCAGCCCCTGTCCGTCCGGCTTCGCCTGCGCAGCGTGACGCTGCGCCGATCGAAGACGACGAGTGGCTGCCGTCCTCGCTTCGACGGCGCCGCCGTCCGCCCCCCGAAGAGCTCGAGGAGCGGCGGCGCGCACTCTGTGAAGGTCTCGGGCGCTTTATGGCGTCCATGTAAGGAGAACACGATTGAACAGACAGACCCTTCGATTTCTCGTCATCGTCATCTCGGCCCTGCTCCTCGCCGGCTGCGCCTCGGCCGACAAGCGAGGCCAGGAGAGGCGGAGTCAGGCCGAGTCGCACTACATCATGGGCGTCTCCTTCCTCCAGGAGCAGGACGCCGTCCGCGCGCTGAACGAGTTTCTCATGGCGGCGGAGCTCGCCCCGAACGATGCACGGATTCAGGCAGCCCTCGCCCAGAGTTATCAGCTGCGCGGCGCGTACACCGAAGCCGAGCGGCACTATCTGCGGGCTCTGCGGCTCGCAGGTCCCGACCCCAAGGTGCAGAACAATCTCGGATCGCTCTACCTCGACATGCATCGCTGGGACGACGCCATCACGCAGTTTCGGGCCGCCTCCGAGAGCCTCGTCTTCACCAATCAGGCCCTGGCCCTGACCGGCCTCGGCTTTGCGCACGCTCAAAAAGGCGAGACGCAGCAGGCGGTTGAGGCCTACCAGCGAGCACTTCGCGAAAGTCCCCGCTTCTTCCAGGCACATTTTCACCTCGCTCAGGCGTATGAGGCGATGGGCCGCGCCGACCTTGCCGCGGGCGCCTACCGTCAGGCGCTGGCGATCTCTCCCCATAGCGTCGCGGCGCACCTTCACCTGGGGATGGCGTACATGGATCTGGGAGAGCGACGAAGGGCGTCCGAATCGCTGCGGGAGGTCCTGCGCCTCGCCCCCGACTCCGAACACGCGGACCGCGCCGCCGCCTATCTCAAACACCTCGATCTGACCGATGGACGCTGAATCCGCAACCCCTGGAGAGGTTCTTCGCGCGCGGCGCGAGGAGCTCGGTCTGAGCCTCGCCGAGCTCTCCAAGACGACCCGCATCGGCCGCGCCTATCTGCAGGCCCTCGAAGAGGACGACCCGGAGGCGTTCCCGGCCGAGGCGTATCGGCTCGGCTTTTTGCGCACCTACGCCGCGGCCCTCGGTCTGCGCGGCGATCAGCTCCCCGGCGGTCCGGTGTCGCAACGCGGCGTTCAGGCGAAACTCCCTCCCCTCCCCGTCGCCGAGGCGTCGGGCTCTTCGCCGGGCCGGGTACTTTTGGCCGTGGTCGTTTCGGTGCTCCTGGTGGTGGCGGCCGTCGCTTTCGCCGCGCACTTTCGAGGCGAATATGAGATCGTCGCGTCGCCGCCTCCCGCCGATTCCGTCCGTCTTCCCCAGGCGAGCGAGGAGGATGGGGATCCTCCTGCGGAGATCTCTGAAGCGAAAGAACCCAAGAACGCCACCGCCGACGAGGTGACGCCCGCCAAGAGCGAATCGGCCGGTGTGGCCGATCCGGCGTCTGCGCTTTCGCCGCCGCCGCGCGACGCCGCCTCGGCGGAGCGCTCCCAGAGCTTCGCGGCGCGCGACGAGGTCGTCGCCAACGTCATCCGCCTTCGCACGCTCGGCCCCAATCGCCTGGAGATCATCCTCGACAGCCGCCCCGCCCAACGCTACGAGCTAAAGGCCGAAAGTGAGCTGAGCTGGCGGCTGCGCCGTTCGGCGCTGTTGCGGGTGGACGATCCGGATGCGATCGAGCTGTGGCTCGACGACGAGCGCCTCGATATGGGCGGGAGGTCTCAAATTCTGCTCGAAGCGCGCCCCGACGCGCAGGAGCGGCGCTCGTGAGAGGGGCGGGGCGGTGAGCGCTACCCTTCAGGGTGCCGACCGGGTGCGCGCCCTCACGGGTCCCGAGCCCTTCGAGGCGGCGATCGTCCTCGGCTCGGGGCTGGCGGAGATCGCCGACGAGGTGCAGGACGCCATTTGTCTGCCGTACGCGCAGATCCCCGAATTCCCCCCCTCCACCGTCAAGGGGCACCCGGGACGGCTCGTCGCCGGTGTCTTGGCCGGGCGAAGGGTCCTCGTCTTCGCCGGGCGCTTCCACCTATATGAAGGGTACGATGCCCGACAAGTGACGGTCCCTGTCCGTCTCGCCCATGCCCTGGGGTGCCGCCGCCTGGCGCTGACCAACGCCTCGGGCGGGATCAACCCCGCCTTCGCCCCCGGCGACGTCATGTTCATCGCCGATCACATCAATCTCACCGGAGAAAGCCCGCTGCGCGCCGAGCGCGACAACCCCTTTGTCGACCTGAGCGCCCTGTATGAGAGACGCCTCCTCGGCGACCTGTCGGCCTTTGCGGCCGAAGAGGGGCTGCGTCTGCACCAGGGGGTGCTCGCCGGCCTTGTCGGACCGAGCTACGAAACGCCCGCCGAGATCCGCATGCTGCGCCTCCTCGGCGCCGACGCCGTCTCCATGTCGACCGTCTGCGAAGCGATCATGGGGAAATATCTCCGGATGCAGATCGCAGGCCTCTCTCTCATCGCCAACCCCGCCGCAGGCCTCGCGCCCGCCCCCCTCGATCACGACGAAGTCCTTCGCGCTGGGCGCAGCGGCGCCGCCGGCGTGCTGCGCCTGCTGCGCCGCCTGATTCAGCGCTGGAACTGATCGCCGCCCGACTCGCGAAGCCGGACTGTTCGCAGCAAAAATCCATCTATTCACATTGAGTTGGGTTGCGGCTCACATGACAAGGGTGTCTGGCGCCATGGACGGCGAAAAGCGACCCTTGGCACGGGAGGCGTGACTCCGCGCTGAGCCGATACAAATCCATTCCCCTTCTCCAATGAATTTATTCGAAATTTCAAGGCGTTGAAATCATTTGGATTTTAATTCCCCCATTCTTGACACGCGGGGGGGCGATGCTACACTTCCTGTGAAAAATCGAATGACAGCTCGGCACCGTTTCAAGAAGGGTCTTCGCGACGCCCGCCTTCAAGGGAAGCATGAACCGATCCCGGGGTGACCGGCGCCGATTCGGCACCGTTGTCACCCCCTCAACGCCGGCGCCCGACGACCTTTTTGCGTGAATGGAGAGTAGGGTTTGGGTCAGAAAAGATACAAAATCCTGATCGTCGACGACGAGGAGAACGCCCGCTTCGGCTTGAGCAAGCTCCTGTCGCAGGAAGGGTACGACGTCGAGAGCGTGGCGAACGGGTTCGAGGCCCTCGAGTTTCTGAGGCGCCGGGAAGTCAATCTCGTCATCACCGACATCAAGATGCCCCGGATGGACGGAATCACCTTTCTCAAGGAGATCAATCGTCATTACCCGAGCACTCATGTTATCATGATTACAGCGTTCGGAGGTGTGGAGTCGTACCTTGAGGCGATGAACCTCGGTGCCTTTGAATACATTCACAAGCCGGTAAAGCTGGACGAGTTGAAATCGGTGATGAAAAAGATTTTCGACACGCCCGAATCGGTGACTTTTTCCTAGGGCGTGTCCGTCACGTCCGAAGGGTGGGAGGCGATCATGCGAGACATCAAGACGATCCTTTTTGCGACCGATTTTTCCGAGAGCTCAGATTACGCCTTCGAATACGCGCTGTCGCTGGCGAAGAAGTTCGAGGCGCGCCTGATCCTCATGCACGTCATCAACGAGCCCGTCGATCTGCGCGGGTTCTACGTCCCGCACATCTCCTTCGACAAACTGGAGGAGGAGGTCGAGCAGGGGGCGAAAAAGATGATGGAGAAGTTCTGCCGCGCCCATCTGGGCGAGTACGCCAACTACGAAACGGTCATCGTCCCCGGCATCCCGTACGATGAGGTGATCAAGAAGGCCAAGGCGAGCGCCGCCGATCTCATCGTCATGGGGACGCACGGGCGCACCGGCCTCGATCACGTTTTGTTCGGCAGCACCGCGGAGAAGGTGGTGCGCCGCTCGGCCGTGCCGGTGATGACCGTGCGCATGGACGAGAGCGCGGCCTGACGCCCGACGCCTTCACGCACCATCCGTCCCCTCCCTTTTCGAGAAGGCGGCTTTTGCCGCCTTCTCGTCGTCATTCGGCCAATTCCCCTTGTCAAGAAGGCGGGGGAGCGGCTATCCTTGTCCGTTCCAATCCACCCGATCGAGAAGACAAGCCATGTCCGAGAAAGTCCTGGTCGTCGATGACGAGAAGATCATCCTCGATCTGACCTCCATGATCCTGCGCAGCCGCGGGTACCACGTTCTGACCGCCCAGGGCGCGCGCGAAGGTCTGCAGGTCGTCGAGCGCGAGAGGCCCTCGGTCGTCCTGCTCGACTACATGATGCCGGTCATGGACGGCATGACCGCTCTGCGCAAGATTCGCCAGGAGTTCCCCGACTCCTACGTCATCATGTTCACCGGCAAGGGGAGCGAGGAGATCGCCGTCGAGCTGATGAAGGCGGGGGCCTCCGACTATGTTCTGAAGCCATTCAACAACCAGGATCTCGTCGAGCGCATCGAAAACGTCCTTCGCCTGCGGCGCATCGAGCTGCACAACCGCGAGCTCGAAGCGGAGCGCGCCCGTTTGCTGCAGGAGATCGAGCGCTGGAACCGCGAGCTCGAGGGGCGTGTCGAGCAGAAGACCCGTGAGCTGGAGAAGGCCCACGCCGAGATCGTACAGGCCGAAAAGCTCGCCACCCTCGGCCACCTCGCCGGCGGTATGGCCCACGAGATCCGCAACCCCCTCAATTCCATCAGCCTCTTCGCCCAGATCCTCACCTCGGGGATCGGAGAGGAGGCCGAGCGGCTCGACTACGCGCAGAAGATCCTTGGCGAAGTCGACCGCATCGACGGCATCCTCGTTCAGCTTCTCGCCACGAGCAAACGCCCCCGCTTCGAGCTGCAGCAGATTTTCGTGGCGCAGACCATCGAGCGCACCCTCGACTCCTTCGGACAGCAGGTGAAGAGCCAGAAGGTGACGGTGGAGTGCGACTTCGAGAAGATTCCGCCCCCCATCGTCGCCGACCCCCTGGAGATCGAGCAGATCTTCTCCAATCTCTTTCTCAACTCCCTGCAGGCGATGCCCGACGGCGGGACGCTGCGCATCTTTCTCACCCACGACGACACCGAGATGCGCATCGACGTTTCGGACACCGGCGGGGGGATCCCGGAGGAGAACCTCGGGAAGGTCTTCGAACCGTTCTTCACTACCAAGTCGAAGGGGACCGGATTCGGGTTGTCGGTGGTGCTGCGCATCGTTCGGACCTACGGGGGGACGATCCGGGTCGAGAGCCGTCCCGGCGAGGGGACGACGTTCCACATCCGGCTTCCGCTGGCCTGAGCTCCTCGTTCCATGGCGCTGAGATTAAGGGATATCTTTTTGACGCTGCAGGAGGACGAGGCGAGCCTCCCGCTGAAGGTCGCCCGGCAGATCGGCGTCGCGCCGGAGGCGATCGAGGCGCTTCGCATCGTGCGCCGCGGAATCGACGCGCGCAAGAAACCCAATGTCCTTCGGGTCTATACCGTCGAGTTCGCCGCGCCGGACGAGGCCGCGATTCTGGAGGCCAACCGTCACAACCCGAAGCTCGAGTCGGCCCGCCCGCCGCAGCTTCCCCCGCTGGTGCCGCTCACGCAGGCGCTGCGGGTCACGGTGGTGGGGATGGGGCCGGCCGGACTCTTCGCCGCTTTGCACCTGGCGCGCCTGGGCGCCTCGGTGACCCTCATCGAACAGGGCAGGGAGGTGGAGGAGAGGGTGCGCGACGTGCGCCGCTTCTGGAGCGAGGGCGAACTGGACCCGCGCAGCAACGTCCAGTTCGGCGAAGGGGGGGCGGGGACCTTCTCCGACGGCAAGCTGACCACCCGGGTGAACCACCCCTGGACGCACCTGGTGCTGCGGACGCTGGTGGAGATGGGCGCCCCCGAGGAGATCCTCGTGCAGGCCAAGCCGCACATCGGAACCGACCGGCTGCGCCTTGTTTTGATCAACTTTCGCCGCGCGCTGCGCGCGCTCGGGGTGGAGCTGCGCTACCGCACCCGTCTTGCAGGGCTTCGCGTTGCCGCAGGGCGGGTGCGCGCAGGGGTGCTGGAGGGGGACGAAGAGATCGGCTGCGATGCGCTGCTCCTGGCCCCGGGGCACAGCGCCCGCGACACCTACGCCATGCTGCAGCGCTGCGGCGTGCGCCTGGAGCCCAAGGCGTTCGCCGTCGGGGTGCGCGTGGAGCACCCGGCGCGGCTCATCAACACCATCCAGTACGGCTTCCCCACCCATCCGAGGCTGGGGGCGGCCGACTACGCACTGGCCTGGAACGACCCCCGCAGTGGCCGGGGGGTCTATTCGTTCTGCATGTGCCCCGGCGGCGAGGTCGTCAACGCCTCCAGCGAGCCCGGGGCCCTGGTCGTCAACGGCATGAGCGCGCGCCGCCGCGACGCGGCGTGGTCCAACAGCGCCCTGGTCGTTTCGGTGCGCCCGGAGGACTTCGACGGCGGCGACCCCCTTGCCGGGGTACGCTTCCAGCGCCTCTGGGAGACGCGCGCCTTCGAGGCGGGGGGAGGTGATTTTCGCGCCCCGGCCCAGAGCCTCACCGCCTTTGCCGGAGGTCGCGGCGCCCCGCTGCCGGCGTCGAGCTGCCGCCCCGGGGTGCGCGAGGCCGACCTTCGCACCGTCCTTCCCCCCTTCGTTGCCGAGGGGCTTTTGGAGGCGCTCCCTCATTTCGAACGGCGCATGCGCGGATTTATGACCGAGGAGGCGACCCTGATCGGGGTCGAGACGCGCACCTCGGCCCCCCTTCGCATCGTGCGCGGAGAGCGAGGAGAGTCCCTTTCCCACCCCGGGCTGTTCCCCGCGGGGGAGGGGGCCGGCTACGCGGGGGGGATCATGAGCGCCGCCCTCGACGGCTTGCGGGCGGCGCAGCACGTGGCGGATTCAGCCGCCGAATTGAGGAGAAACGGGTGAAAAACGTTTATGTGGAGCAGATCCGCGAGCGGGACTGGGTCGACAGCCCCTTCCTGGTGCGCGACAAGATCATGGCCATGGCCAAGAACGGCAAACCGTACATGACCCTCAAGCTCGTCGACCGCACCGGAGAGGTCGAGGCGCGGGTCTGGGATCGGGTCGACGAGCTCGCAGCGACCTTCGGAAAGGACGATTTCGTCCGCATCCAGGCCAAGGCGAGC
Organism: Desulfuromonadales bacterium; assembly: GCA_050485365.1. Taxonomy (GTDB): domain Bacteria; phylum Desulfobacterota; class Desulfuromonadia; order Desulfuromonadales; family JACZKF01; genus JARFUG01. Next base: position 33,104 of record JBJHBH010000020.1, read on the forward strand.
GTCTATCTCGGAAAGATGCAGCTCGTGGTGCAGGATCTGCGGGCGATCCCCGACGAGCAGGTCGATCTGGCCGATTTTCTGCCGGTCTGTCCCCGCCCCGTCGACGAGATGGTCTCGGATCTGCGCGACAAGGTCGCCTCTGTGCGCGACCCCTGGCTCAAGGCGATGATGGAGGCTTTTCTGGCCGACGACGCTTTCGTGCACCGCTTCAGCAGCGCCCCCGCGGCCAAGTCGATGCACCACGTCTATCTGGGCGGGCTGCTGGAGCACTCGCTGGCGGTGGCCGATCTGGTCGAAGATGTCTGCCGGCGCTATCCGCACCTCAACCGCGATCTGCTCCTGGTCGGCGCCCTGCTGCACGACGTCGGCAAGGTGTCCGAGCTGTGCTACGAGCGCACCTTCGACTACACCGACGAAGGCAAGCTGCTGGGGCACATCGTCATGGGGGTGGAGATGGTGGAGGAGAGGGTGCGCGCGATTCCCGATTTCCCCGCCGAGCTGAAGGTGCTGATCAAGCATCAGCTTCTGTCCCATCACGGCCAGTACGAGTACGGCTCCCCCAAGCGCCCCAAGACCCTCGAGGCGGTCGTCCTCAACTTCCTCGACGATCTCGATTCGAAGATCAACGGGGTGCGCGCGCACATCGAGAAGGAGCCGGAGAGCCCGAGCAACTGGACGAGCTATCACCGCCTCTACGACCGCTATTTTTACAAGGGAAACAGGGCGCGTCAGCCTGCGGCTCCCGCACCTGCTGCTGCGCCGTCCGAGAAGGCCGCCGCGCCCTCTGCCGTGGCCGCCAAAGAGTCGACGGAAGCCAAGGGGGCGCCTCGGTCAGCGCGGGGCGAGGGGGCGAAAAAGGGATTCGGCTTCACCCTCGGGGATCAGCTTCGGGGCAAGAACCTCGATCTCTTCTCGGCCGAGGACGAGTAACGCGCCAAGACCGGTGGCGGATCTCGACCAAGCGCCACCTTCGAAAAAAGGAGAGAAAACCACATGCACCTTCAGAGCCTCGCGGTCGGCCCCCTTCAGGTCAACTGCTTCATTCTCGGCTGTCCCGACACCAGGGAGGCGGCGGTCATCGATCCCGGCGGCGACGGCGGGCGCATCCTCAAGGCCCTCGCCGCGGCCGGACTGACCCTCAAGACGATCATCAACACCCACGGGCATTTCGATCACATCGGCGCCAACGCCGAACTGGTCGAGACGACGGGGGCGCAGCTCCTCATTCACGAGGGGGATCAGCCGCTGCTGAGCCGGGCGGCCGCCCACGCCGCCGCCTACGGGCTGCAGGCCGCCGCGTCGCCGGAGCCGACGCGCACCCTGCGTGGCGGCGAGACGCTCAACGTGGGGGAGCTGTCGCTGCGCATCATCCACACCCCGGGGCACTCTCCGGGGGGGATCTGCGTGCTGTGCGGCGACCATCTCTTCAGCGGAGACGCTCTTTTCGCCGGATCGATCGGGCGCACCGACCTGCCGGGGGGCGATCACGATCTGCTGATCGAGGGGATCCGCGAGAAGCTCCTGGCCCTCCCCGACGACACCATCGTCCACCCCGGCCACGGCCCCGACACGACCATCGGCCGCGAGCGGCGGATGAACCCGTTTTTGAGCTGAGCTGCCCAAGGAGCCGCGATGTTGAAAGGCAAGACCATCGTTCTTTGCGTCTGCGGAGGGATCGCCGCCTACAAGGCGGTGGAACTATTGCGCCTGTACGTGAAGGCCGGAGCCGAGGTGCACGTGGTGATGACGGCGGGCGCCCGCGAGTTCGTCACCCCTCTGACCTTCCAGACCCTCTCGGGCAACGCCGTCCACACCGATCTGTTCAACCTCTACCAGGAGAAGGAGATCGGGCACATCTCGCTGGCCGACCGGGCCGACCTCTTCGTCGTGGCGCCGGCCACCGCCAACGTGATCGGCAAGGTCGCCGCGGGGATCGCCGACGATCTGCTCACCACGACCATCATGGCGACAAAGGCGCCGGTCCTCTTCGTCCCGGCGATGAACGTCAACATGTGGGAGAATCCGATCTACCGCCGCAACCAGAAAGCCCTCGAAGAGCTCGGCTACCGCTTCGTCGAGCCCGCCGCCGGCTATCTCGCCTGCGGGTGGGAAGGGAAGGGGAAGCTCCCCGACCCCTCGGTCATCTTCGAGAAGACGTGCGCCGCCCTGACTCCCAAGGATCTGGCCGGCAAAACGGTCCTCGTCAGCTCCGGGCCGACGCGCGAGGAGATCGATCCGGTGCGCTTTCTGAGCAACCACTCCTCCGGCAAGATGGGGACCGCCATCGCCCGCGCCGCCCGCGACCGGGGCGCCCGCGTGATCTTCGTCACCGGCCCCAGCGTGCAGCCGATCCCCTGCGGAGTCGAGCCGCACAGCGTCGACAGCGCCCGCCGGATGCGCGAGGCGATCATCGAGCGCGCGCCGCAGGCAGACATCGTCATCATGGCGGCGGCGGTGGCCGACTACCGGCCGGTGAACCGCGAGGAGAAGAAGATCAAGAAGGGGGGCGCCGATCAGATGACTCTGCGCCTGGAGAAGAACCCCGACATCCTGGCCGAGCTCGGGGGGATGAAGCAGGCGGGACAGCTTCTCGTCGGTTTTGCCGCCGAGACCAACGATCTGGTGGCCAACGCCCGAAAGAAGCTGCAGCAGAAGAACCTCGACCTCATCGTCGCCAACGACGTCACCGAGGAGGGGGCCGGCTTCGACGCCGAGACGAACATCGTGCGCCTCCTCTTTGCCGACGGACGGATGGAGGAGCTGCCGCAGCTCTCCAAATCCGATGTGGCGCACCGCCTCCTCGATCGCATCGCGGCGATGGTGAAGGCGTAGGTCGGCAAGCGCTCCCTCAATACCCCGAGAGGAGCTCCAGCAGGCGGTCGGGCTGCACGATCCCTTCGCGGAATCTCCCCTTGAGGTCTTTCAGGATCGGCTCGGCCTCCTCCTCCGACATCTTGCCGTCGAGCAGGAGCAGGTGAAGGTTTTTCCGGATGAGATTGGCAGCGCCCAGGGCCCGCTCTCCGGTCGGGTCGGCCTTCCAGTAGGGGCTCTGCTCCATCTGGGCGAGGAGGCTCTCGGAGGCGCCCCGGGCCAGATCGTAGAACTCCTCGCGGTCGTGCGGCTCCAGCACGAAGCGCGAATTGGTGGAGAGCGATCGCAGCATCTTCTGATACTGCTGCAGCCGCGACAGCAGCAGTAGCGAGTTGAACAGGCGCTTATTGGTGGAGAAGGAGAAGATGGTGTCCGACAGGACGCTTCGCATCAGCGCATCGTTCTCCTCGAAGTTCTTCCGGGCGATGGTGCGGGCCAGCGGCCAGATCTCGGGGTCGACGTCGGCCTCGAAGCGCATCTCCCAGTAGGCGTGCTTCAAAAAGAGGGTGTTGAAGGTGCGCACCATCTTGTACGGCACGTAATAGGAGTGGGCCACCGAGTCGGCCGCCAGGTGGCACAGGTAGCCGTAGGCGCAGGCCCGCTGGGGGTCGTTGCGGGCGGCGTCGAGGATTTTGCGCCCGATGCGCCAGCCGTGGCAGTGGTTCAGGTAGTGGGTGAACTTTTTGCCCAGGGTGATGTCGGCGGCGATGCAGCCGTAGAGAAAATCGTGGGGGAAGGCCGCCAGCAGGGGCTTGACGGTCATGGGCAGAAGATGCAGGTTCCCCAGGATGTGGGAGCCGATCTGCAGATGCACACCGATCCCCCAGGCCAGCGCCTCGGCGGGGAAGAGGGCCACGATCAGAACAGTCGATATGGATATGATAAATGCCATAGGGCCGAAGATGACGGGTTTTCATAAAAGGATAGTCGAGCGGCCGGGGGAAGTAAAGACCGATGCCCGATAGCCTGCGCCGTGAGCTGCGCCGAGGCGCCGCCGAAATCCGGGGATTTCTGGAAGATCTGGAGCGCCTCGGCTTCACCGAGATCGAACTGCCGCCGATCCCTGCAGACCTTCCGCCGTGCGCGCCGAACGTCGTCGCCCTTGAGGACGGCGGAGAGGCGCTGTGCCGCCGCGAGACCCTCGACGAGATCCGGGCGGAGCTGGAGGGGTGCCGGCGCTGCCCCCTGTGCAAGGGGCGCAGCACCATCGTCTTCGGCGTGGGGAACCCGCGGGCGCAGATCGTCTTTGTCGGCGAGGCCCCCGGGCGCGAGGAGGACGAGAAGGGCGAGCCCTTCGTCGGCGAGGCGGGGCGCCTGCTCGACCGCATCCTCTTCGCCATGGGGCTGCGGCGCGAGGACGTCTACATCTGCAACGTCGTGAAGTGCCGCCCACCGGGCAACCGCGACCCGCTGCCCGAAGAGATCGCGGCGTGCGAGCCGTACCTGAAGCGCCAGCTCGCCGCCATACGTCCGCGGCTCATTGTCGCTCTCGGGCGCTTCGCCGCCCAGACCCTCTTGCGCGACACGACGCCGATCACCCGGCTGCGGGGGAATTGGCGCCGCTACGAGGGGATCCCCCTCATGCCGACCTATCATCCGGCCTATCTGCTGCGCAATCCCGCCTCCAAAAAGGAGGTCTGGGAGGACATGAAAGCGGTGATGCAGCGTCTGCGCCGGGAGGAGCCGGAGGCGCGCTGATGGCCGAGGTGCGCCTGGAAGAGGTTCGAAAGCGGCGGACCGGCCCGAGCGGTGCGGTGGAGATCCTGCAGGGGGTCACCCTCACCGCACGGGGGGGCGAGCTGACGGTGATCATCGGCCCCTCGGGGGGCGGAAAGAGCACGCTGGTGCGCCTCGTCAACCGCCTGGAGGAGCCCGACGGCGGCCGAATCCTGCTGGATGGCGTGCCGGTGCGCTCCATCGATGCCATTGCGCTGCGCCGGCGTGTCGCCCTGGTGCCGCAAAAGCCCTTCATGTTCGCCGGCACCGTCCTGTTCAATCTGCAGCGCGCCTTCCATTATCGCGGGGGCGCCGCGCCGCAAATGGACGAGGCGCCCCTCGTCGAGACCCTCGAGCTGTGCCGCCTCGACCGGGATCTGCTCGAGCGTGACGCGCGCACCCTCTCCCTCGGGCAGCAGCAGCGGCTGAGCCTCGCCCGCGCGCTGCTGCCTGCGCCCGAAGTCCTTCTGCTCGACGAGCCGACGAGCGCCCTCGACCGACCGACGGGGGACCGGCTTGCCGACACCCTGCGTGAGATCTGCCGCTCGCGCGCCCTCACGGTGCTGATGGTCACCCACGATCTGCGCCTGACGCAGAGGGTCGCCGACCACCTCGCCTACCTGGAGCGGGGGCGCATCCTCGAAGAGGGCGATGCCGGGCTGCTCGGCGATCCCCGCACGGTGGAGCTGCGGCGTTTTCTGAACGGCACGGAGGGGGAATGAACCAGCAGATCATCGACCTCGGCCTGCTCGACCTCGCCCTGGGCTACAGCCTGATCCTCCTCACCGTCGCCTTGGCGCGCTTTCAGGGGATCGGGCAGGAGCGCGAGATGCTCTGGGCGTCGGCGCGCATGATCGTGCAACTGCTGGCCATCGGCTATGTGCTGCACCTCGTCTTCGCCATCGACCATCCGCTGCCCGTGCTGGTGATCCTGCTGGCGATGGGCGCCTTCTCGGTGCAGGTGATGGGCGGGCGCGTCAAGGACAAATTGCCTGGTTTCTACCGGGTCGTCAGTACCGCCCTCTTCGTCGGCTGCGGGGCGATGACCTTCTACTTCGTCCTGCTCGTCGTCGGTCCCGACCCCTGGTACGATCCGCGCTACCTGGTGCCGCTGGCGGGGATGATCATCGGCAACTCCATGAACGGCGCGGCGCTGGCCGCCGAGCGCCTCTCGGCCGAGATGCGCGAGCGGCGCGAGGAGATCGAGACGGCCCTGTGCCTCGGCGCGAGCGCCCGGCAGGCGAGCCGCGAGGTGGTGCGAAGCGCTTACCGGGCCGCCCTCATCCCCACCACCAACACCATGGCCGCCATGGGGCTCGTCTCGCTGCCGGGGATGATGACGGGGCAGATCCTCTCGGGGACGGCGCCGATCGTGGCGGTCAAGTACCAGATCGCCATCATGTTCGCCATCACCGGGGCGGTGGGGGTGAGCGCGTTTCTCATTGTCGTGCAGGGGTGCCGCCGCTACTTCACCCCCGAGCATCAGCTCAGAGCGACCGAATGAGAGACGATACCGGAATCTGGCGAAGCGGTTCAGCAAGGGGTCACGACCCCAACCAAGGTGAACGGTTTCGTAATTGTTCAGCATGGGGTCCCACCTCCCATGCCAAGGGACGCTTTTCGCCGTCCATGGCCGCTTGACTGGCGCCGTCCATGGCGCCAGACACCCTTGTCATGTGAGCCGCGACCCCACAAAATGTGAATAGATACACAGTTTCAAGATTATTTCAATTCCAAGAGTACGGAGGACTGGAGCGAATATGCGACACGGACGTTTGAAGTATCTGGTGGGTGTGGTGCTGATCGCCTTTTTGGCCGCCTGCGGCAGCGCGCCCGACGACGAGGTGCCTGCTCTGACCCTCGATCCGACCCCCTCCCGCACGGCCGAGGCCGAGCTCGTGATCACCGGGACGGTCGAGCCGGGCGCCGCACTGGCGGTGCAGACCACGGCGCAGCCCCAACCGATCGTCGAAACCGAAGGGCTCGACGAGGCGGGGCTTCTGAGCTGGAGTGCGCAGATCTTTCTGAACGAAGGGACCAACACCGTGACGGCATCGGCTACGGACGCCGTCGGGAACATCCGCCGCATCACCAGGCAGATCGTTCTGGACACCACCCCTCCGGAGCTGACCGCCTGGCTCCGGGGACCGCTCGCCGGGAGCGATCCCGAACGGGTCGTTTTGTGGCTCGAGTTCAATCAAGCCGTCCAGGTCGATACCTTCATCAAGGACGACGGCGCTCCCCAAGATGAGAGATTCACGGTTCTGAACCAAACGCTGCAGATCGTCCCCGGTGCGCTCACCCCCGTCTCCGAGGGGGAGCATTCCATCCGGTTTTACTGGGAAGAGGACGCGGCCCTGAGTCCGGGCGAGTATACCTTTGAGATCCCGGCGGGGGTCGCCGACGATCTCGGCAACGCGACGACGGAGCCTTTTGTCGGCACCTTCACGGTGGGAGATGTCGACGCGGAGCTTTGAGCGCGCGTATCAATTCACCTTTTGAGGGGGCCCGGCTCACATGACAAGGGTGTCCGGCGCCATGGACGGCGCCGGTCAAGCGGCCATGGACGGCGAAAAGCGTCCCTTGACATGGGAGCTGTGACCCCATGCTGAGCATTTGCGATCGCCCTCTTCACCCCTGGGCGGGGATCTCCCCCGCGAGGGCGTCCCTTCGCTCCAACTCGGCTTCGCGTAGGGCGAGCTCGTGCTCGCGCCGCGCCACCTGATCGACCCACCCCCGGATCTCCTCGATCTGGGGCTTGAGCTGCTCCGTCTGCTCTTTCAGCGTCTCCTCCAGGCGCCTGCAGATCTGCTGCCGCTCGGAGATCTCCTCCATCATCCGGCCGAGCTCCTTCTGGCGCCGGTCGAGCCGCGCCTGACGCTCCTCCATCTCTTTTCTGCGCTCGTACAGGTTGACCCTGCGTCGCCACCACAGAAGGTGGACGACGAGCGATCCGATCAGAAAACCGCCCAGCGCCCACAACTCCCGCAGGGCGGTCATCTCGGCTGCGCGGGAAACGAGACGGGTCAGCAACTCTTCCATGGAAATCTCCCCTGCCGTAGGTCCGGTGTCAGCCGTCCAAGAGGTTTTCGACGCAGGTGTAGCCGCTACCGGTTTGCGTCTACGGATACCACAGCGCGCTGAGGGGTCAACAGCCCGCTTCGGGAATTGGACGGGACGCCTCGGCCCTGTTATTCCTTGGTTTGAGCGGCCGTTGGAACCTTCGTTTTCAGTGCCGATCGCCGCCGACGAGTTCAGGGTGTGCTCCTGCGCAATAATTTCGGTCCCTTGCCGTTTTTCGGCGGGGAAATTCCAGGCCTCTTAAGTTTTTGCGCTCACGTTTTCTTCCTCATGAGAGAGTCGCAAAATCCTGAAAAATAAAGACAAAATATATTTTTAGGGTTGACCGTCGACGGGCGCTCCCCGTACTATGACCCGGTAAGCCAAACCCACCGGAACGAAAACTGATAAAGGCTAATCCACCGAAAGGTGGAGGCGCAAAGTCACCGGTCTAAAGGGCCCTCGGGTCCCACGACAGCGGGATTGCCAGATTTTCTTCACCTTCTCTGGTCTGCGATCCCCCAACCATCAAAGAAAGAGGAAACTACAGGATGAACTGTGTGGTGAGCCCCATTCTTCGAAAGGTCGGGATGTGTGTTGCGGCAGTCGTCGCCCTCGCCTTAGCGAACGGCGTCCCTGCCTTGGCGGAACATGTCGATTCTCGTCCCCTCATCCCCAAGGAATACGGGGAGATCATCTATCAGAAGCACGGCGATCGCGACAAACAGATCTACATCATCGGGCAGAGCCACCGCAGCGCCTCCACCGGCGCCAACGGCACTCACACGGTTCAGTCCCAAGCCGAGATCTACCGCATCGGCGAGTGGCTGATTCACCGAGAAGATGTCCGGCTGCTCCTGCCCGAGGGGTACTTCCGGCGCGAGACGCAGCGGGCGCCCGTTCAACTCGCAACGGCCGCCGCCCCCCGGGTCGCGCAGGGCGCGCTCATCGACAACGAGACGCTGCTGAGCAGGCTCGCCGACACCAGCACCTTCGTAAACGCCGATATTCTGCTTAGGGACAACTACAACGTTCGGCTGCAGCAGGTCGAAGACGAGGCGATCTACAGAGGCGTGCGCGAATTCATGCGCCAAGCCTTTGAGCGCAGGGACAACCTCCCTTTCGGGTTCGCCCGCGAGATCCGCTACCTGCAGGAGGTCCGTACGGCGGTCATGCTGCAGAACATCCCCGCGGTCGTCGAGCAGGAGTACAGAAGCGGAGCGATCCCCTCGCGCCGGGCGATGTTCACCATCGGCATGGCGCATCTGAGCGAGACGATCCAGTTTCTGCAGGATGAAGTGATCCATGTCCCCGCCCCTCCGAAGGGCACGGTCTCCCATCAGGCCCACAGGGATTACAAGGACATTCTGAACCTGCTCGAAAAGGGGTACGGCGTGACGATCATTTTGCCGCGCACCCTCGCCGACGATCGG
>JBJHBH010000021.1:0-6637 GCA_050485365.1 Desulfuromonadales bacterium
ATACTGTTCAGCATGGGGTCACACACCTCCCATGCCAGGGGACGCTTTTCGCCGTTCATAGCGCCAGACACCCTTATCATGGGAGCCGCGACACCTCACAAGCCTTTCTTCGGCCCAGGTTATTTGACAATGAAAGTCATTTCTGATAAGGTGTAACCAGAATCGAAAGCCAGGGGAGCCCGGACGCGGGTTTCCTCTTTTCACCCCGGAAAGTGCCCTCCTGCTTCCGGGGTGTTTTTTGTCCGCTCCGCGAGAGCGTGCAGATTGACCTCTTCCCTATCTATGGGTTATCATCCGCGCTCGGAACGGGCCTCTCGGCCCACTTTTCGTTCATCCACCACACGAACCAACAAACGCCCCCATTGTCGCTCAGTGAACCAGCGTCGAAAGCGCCTTGTCTTCGACAGGGGATTTGGGATTGAAGGACGAATAAACCGTGAGCAAAGAACACCAGCAGCAGGTCGACCGCCGCCGCACCTTCGGCATCATCAGCCACCCCGACGCGGGGAAGACGACCCTCACCGAGAAGCTCCTCCTGTTCGGCGGCGCCATCCAGATGGCCGGCGCCGTAAAGGCGCGCAAGGCGTCGCGGCACGCCACCAGCGACTGGATGGCGATGGAACGCGAGCGCGGCATCTCGGTCACCTCGTCGGTGATGAAGTTCGACTACCGCGACTACGAGGTGAACCTCCTCGACACCCCCGGCCACCAGGACTTCTCGGAGGACACCTACCGGGTTCTCACCGCCGTCGACAGCGCCCTCATGGTCATCGACAGCGCCAAGGGGGTCGAGACGCAGACGCGCAAGCTGATGGAGGTGTGCCGCATGCGCAACACCCCCATCATCACCTTCATCAACAAGCTCGACCGCGAGGGGCGCGACCCGCTGGAGCTGATGAGCGACATCGAAGAGACGCTGCAGATCGAGTGCGCACCCCTGTCCTGGCCCATCGGCATGGGCAAGCGCTTCAAGGGGACGTACAACTTCTACAAAAAGGAGCTCTTCCTCTTCACCCCCGGAGAGGAGCGCCTCTCCACGGACGGCATGGTCATCCGCGACCTCGCCGACCCGAAGCTCGATGCGCTGCTCGGCAGCCAGGCCGACGAGCTGCGCGGCGACATCGAGCTGCTGGAGGGGGCGGCGAGCCCCTTCGATGCGGCCGAGTACATGAAGGGGAACCAGACGCCGGTCTTCTTCGGCAGCGCCATCAACAACTTCGGCATGCGCGAGCTCCTCGACGCCTTCGTCGAGCTCGCCCCGCCGCCGCGCCCCCGCGAGACGACCACCCGGGAGGTCTCCCCCTACGAGGAGGACTTCTCCGGCTTCGTCTTCAAGATCCAGGCGAACATGGACCCGGCCCACCGCGACCGCATCGCCTTTTTGCGCATCTGCTCGGGCAAATTCACCCGTGGAATGAAGGTGAAGCATCACCGCATCGGCAAGGAGGTGAACCTCTCCAACGCCACCATCTTCATGGCCCAGGACCGCACCAACATCGAGGAGGCCTTCCCCGGCGACATCATCGGGCTGCACAACCACGGCACCATCAAGATCGGCGACACCTTCTCGACGCGCGAACCCCTCAAGTTCACCGGCATCCCCAACTTCGCCCCCGAGCACTTCCGCCGGGTGCGCCTGCGAAACCCTCTCAAGGTCAAGCAGCTCGACAAGGGGCTCACCCAGCTCGCCGAGGAAGGGGCCGTACAGGTCTTTCGGCCCGTCCTCGGCAGCGACTGGATTCTCGGCGCGGTGGGGGTGCTGCAGTTCGACGTCATCATGGCCCGCCTCAAAGACGAGTACGGGGTGGAGGCCGCCTACGAGGGGATCGACTACGCCACGGCGCGCTGGATCGACTGCAGCGACCGCAAAGTTCTGGCCGAGTTCGAGAAGAAGAACCAGGGGAATCTGGCCCACGACGCCGAAGGGAACCTCACCTATCTCGCCCCGTCCGAATGGCGCCTCGGCCACGTCGCCGAGCAGTGGCCGAGCGTGACGTTTCTGAAAACGAAGGAACACAATTAATCAAAGATGAAGGATGGGGGATGCGGGTCGGTTTTCTTGCCTTGAACGCGCTGTTTTGCTAATAATTCACTTGAGGTGCGAAGGGTAGGAGCGCCGGACCCGACCCGCCGCAATGCGAGAAATTTCGTCCGACGCTCGGTTCCCCGGAGGGAGGTAGAGGCCGACCGTGAAAGAGATCACCGCCGAGTTGCTGGAGGAAGTCACCGGCCGGATCGTCGCTGCGATACATCCGCAGAAGATCGTCCTGTTCGGATCGCACGCCTGGGGTCAACCGACCGAGGACAGCGACATTGATCTCATGGTCATCGTCGATCGTGCGGAGCAGCCGGGGTATCGCCTCGCCAGAGAGATTTATCGCAGCCTTCGCGGACTCAAGGCGCCTGTCGAAGTGCTGGTACGGACCCGGCTGGAGATGGAGCGCAACGCGGCCCTCAAAACTTCTCTTGAGCGACGCGTGTTGGAAGAAGGACGGGTGCTCCATGGATGACGCCAAAGCACACGAGGTCCTCCAATGGCTCCTCAAAGCCCAGAACGATCTGCGCTCGGCCCGGCGACTTGTCACCGATGAACCGCCGATCCTCGACACGGCCGCCTACCACTGTCAGCAGGCGGCCGAGAAATCGCTGAAAGCTTTTCTCGCCCTGCATGACATCCCGCCTCCAAAGATCCATGTTCTGTTGCCTCTGGTCGAGCAATGTATCGATCTGGACCCTGATTTCGCCAACCTCAGGGAGGCGGCCGAAGTTCTGACCCCCTTTGCGACCGTCTTTCGTTACCCCGGGGATGTTCTGGAGCCGGAACATTCTGATGTGATCGAAGGGATCGTCCTCGCCGATGCGGTCTTTCGGTTCGTGCTCGATCGGATGCCGAATGAGGCGCGGCCGTGACTTCTTATCTCCCCGCCCTCAGCCTTCATCCTTGCCCCCATACACCGGCACCGTGAAATAAAACGTGCTCCCCCGCCCCATCGTACTCTCCACCCACACTCTTCCTTTATGGGCGCGGATCACTTCGCGCACAAGCGCCAGGCCGAGGCCGATCCCCCCGGGGATGCGCCGGGAGCTGTCGTCGACGCGGTAGAAGCGGTCGAAGATGCGGTTGAGCGCCTGGGGGGGGATCCCCATCCCCTCGTCGCGCACCCAGAAGCGCACCGCCCCCTCGTCCGGCTCTGCGCCGACGGTGATCGCCCCCCCCTCGGGGGAGTAGCGGATGGCGTTGGAGAGGAGGTTCTTCAGCACCTGCTGCAGGCGCCGCGCATCGCCGCGCACCGCCGGCAGATCGGGGGGACATTCGAGGCGCACCGGGTGGCTCTTTGAAGCAACGGCGAAGAGTTGGGCGATCTCCTGAACCAGGGGGCAGGCCGGGACCGGCTCGAACTGGTAGGTTTCGAGCTGGGTCTGGAGCCGCTGCAGGTCGAGAAAGTTGCTCACCAACTCGTTGAGGCGCTCGGTCTCGCGGTGAACCGTCTCGAGAAATTCGCGCTGCTGCTGCGGGTCGACCTCGTTCTCCAGCAAAAACTCGATGAAGCCGAGCATCGCCGTCAGCGGCGTGCGCATCTCGTGGCTCACCGAGGAGATCATCTCGTCCTTGAGGCTTTCCATCTTTTTCTGCTCGGTGATGTCCTGGGCGATGTGCACCCCGCCCCACAGCGTGCCGTCCTCGGCGAGCAGGGGGTAGACCGAGATGTGGTAGTAGCGGTCCTTTGCCGGCTCGTAGAGCTCTCCGTGCTCAGGCTTGTTCGACGTCTTCATCTGGGTGAAGGGGCAGACGCGCTCGGACTCCTCAAGGCCGTAGTGCACCTTGCAGCGCCGCTCGCTCAGAACATTTTGCGACAGCGAGCTGAGAAACGAGAGGTTGGCGCGGTTCATCTTGAGAACGTTCCCCTCGGCATCGAGGATCGCCACCGCGTCGGTGATCGCTTCGAAGGTCTGGGCCCACTCGCGCTCGGAGCGCCGCAGCCCCTCCTCGGCGCGCCGGCGCTCTTCGTTCTCCTGTTGAAGCTGCTGGTTCAGGCGCTCCAGCTTCTCCGAATAATCGAGGGCCTCGCGCGTCAGGGGACGCAGCAGAAGGAAGATGCCGCCCCCGCCGACCACGGCCAGAAGGAGGACGAGCCCCCCCCACCGAGAGGAGAAGGGCGTTCACCCCGGCAAAAAGCTCCTTCTGGTCGGTGGTGATCAGCAGGCCCCAGTCGACTCCGGCAACAGGAGAATAGGCGACGATGTCGCCGACGTTGCGGCGCGGCCGCTCGGAGCGCACCACTCCCGCCTCCCCCCGTGCCGCGGCCCTCATCGCCCCGACCATGAGGGGTTCGTCCATGACGATATTGTAGGCTTCAATCTCGCCGAGGCGCCCCGGAAAGAAGATCTCCGCGCGCCCATCGCGCAGATGACCGAGCAGGGCGTCGGCCCCCTCGCGCAAGACCGCTGGGTCCCAGACGATGCGCTGAAGCTTGTGGGTGGCGAAAAGCGTCACAGCCGTTCCGACCCACTCTCCTTGGGCGCCGTAGGTCGGCGCCGCCAGCGGAATGTAGAGTTTCCCCTCGATCACCACGGGGTCGGCGATGACGGTCTGCGCTCGACGTTCGGTCAATGGTCCGAGCATCGGCGCAGGCGGCGAAAGCCCCGCCCGCGCCACGATCTCTCCGTGATGATCGAAGAGACTCACCCCGACGATCTCCTCGGACAACAGGGGGATCCCTTGGAGGCTCTGGCGGATCTTGGCGTGAAGATCGAAGCGGGAGACCTCTCCGAAATACCATTCTTCCAGAGAGCGGCGGACGAATTCGCGATCGGCGATCTGAACGGTGATCTCCGAGATACGGCTCAAAAATTCCTCCACCGCGAGGGTGCGGGCCTGCGCGGCCTGCAGCAGGCTCTCTTCCTGGGTGACTTTGAGGCGCTGGAATAAAGGGAGAAGCCCGAGAAAGGAGACGAGCAGAAGAGCCGCCAGCGTGTAGAGCACCGCATAGACGACGATCTTTCGCCGCAGGCTCGCCAGAGAAGGTTGATCGGTTTCGCTCGTCATGCAGGCATCCAGTAGGGAGAAGACCGGATTAAGCTTAACAGAGCGCCACCGAGGGGCAACCCGCAGCGTTGCACCTCGGCGGGGAATATCGCATAATTGCCCTCGAACGATCGATTCTGACCCATTTGCCGTCTTTTTTCCGACTCCACACCTGCACCGAAAGGGGGGCCGACGACCCTATGGACGCTACCGCCGACGCAACCGGAACGAGAACCCCCGTGCGGGCCGCCCTTGCCCGAACCGCCCCGCAGCAGGGGATCACCGTCAAGGGGTGGGTGCGCACGATCCGCAAGGCGAAGGGAGTCACCTTCATCGAGCTCAACGACGGCTCCTGCCTCGCCTCGCTGCAGGTCGTCCTCGCCTCCGACCTGAGCGATTTCGAAGCGCTCTCGCGCTGCGGCACCGGGGCGTGCCTCGCCGTCACCGGCGACCTCGTCCCCTCTCCCGCCGCCGGGCAGCGCTGGGAGTTGCAGGCGCGCCGCGCCACGGTGCTCGGCGACGCCGACGGCGACTACCCGCTGCAGAAAAAACGCCACAGCTTCGAGTACCTGCGCACCATCGCCCACCTGCGGGGGCGCTCCAACACCTTCGGCGCCGTCTTCCGCATGCGCAGCGCCCTCTCCTTCGCCGTTCACCGCTTCTTTCAGGAGCGCGGTTTTCTCTACGTCCACACCCCCATCATCACCGCCAACGACTGCGAGGGGGCGGGCGAGCTCTTTCGCGTCACCACCCTCCCGCCGAAAGACCCCCCGCTGACCGAAGGGGGCGAGGTCGACTGGCGGCGCGACTTTTTCGGCGAAAAGACGGGGCTCACCGTCAGCGGCCAGCTCCAGGGGGAGCTCTTCGCCACCGCCTTCGGCGACATCTACACCTTCGGCCCGACCTTCCGGGCCGAGAACTCCAACACCAGCCGCCACGCCAGCGAGTTCTGGATGATCGAGCCCGAGATGGCCTTCGCCGACCTGGCCGCCGACTGCGAGTTGGCCGAAGCCTTCCTGCGCTATCTCGTCACCTACGCGCTGGAGCACTGCGGCGAGGACCTGGCCTTTTTCGACGAGAGGATCGAAAAGGGGCTCATCGCGCGCCTCGAAGCCCTCGCCAAAGCCGAGTTCGCGACGATGACCTACACCGAGGCGATCGCGCGCCTGGAGCGCTCGGGGCGCGCCTTCGAGTTCCCCGTCGCCTGGGGGAGCGACCTTCAGGCCGAGCACGAGCGCCACATCACCGAAGAGATCGTCGGCGGCCCGGTCTTCATCACCGACTACCCTGCCGACATCAAGGCCTTCTACATGCGCCTCAACGACGACGGGCGCACCGTGGCGGCCATGGACCTGCTCGTCCCCCGGGTCGGAGAGATCATCGGCGGCAGCCAGCGCGAAGAGCGCCTCGACGTCCTCATCGAGCGCATGCGCGCCTGGGGGATCGCGCCCGAGAGCCTGTCGTGGTATCTCGACATCCGCCGCTGGGGGAGCTGCCCCCACGCCGGCTTCGGCCTCGGCTTCGAGCGGTTCCTGATGTACGTCACGGGGATGGAGAACATCCGCGACGTCATCCCTTTTCCACGCACCCCGGATAATGCGAGGTTCTGAA
>JBJHBH010000021.1:6737-40972 GCA_050485365.1 Desulfuromonadales bacterium
GGAGCCAGGAGCCAGGAGCCAGGAGCCAGGAGCCAGGAGCCAGGAGCCAGGAGCCAGGAGCCAGGAGCCAGGAGCCAGGAGCCAGGAGCCAGGAGCCAGGAGCCAGGAGCCAGGAGCCAGGAGCCAGGAGCCAGCGAATCCTGCAGTGGTTTTGACGTCAAGGTTTTATTCTGGCTCCCGGCTCCTGGATTCTGGATACTGCTTTTAAATTTGATTCCCGAGCGCCACCGATGGTAAATTTACACTTTTCCACGGAAAGGATTCTTCCATGATACGCGCCACCCGCGGAGACACCGTCACCGTCCGCTACACCGGCCGCCTCGCCGACGGGACCGTTTTCGACGCCTCGCCCGACGATCGCCCCCTGTGCTTCATCCTCGGCAAGGGGGAGGTCATCCCCGGTTTCGACGAGGGCGTGACCGACATGTATTCGGGGGAGACCAAGACCTTCACCATCCCTCCCGACAAGGGGTACGGCGAGCACGACCCCCGATTCGTCGAGGAAGTCTCGCGCGAGATCTTCCCCAAGGATCTGGCGCTGATCGTCGGCCACCAGCTCGAAGTGACCAACGAGAACGACGACAAGCTCCTCGTCATGGTCGCCGCCGTCGGCGACGATTCGGTCACCCTCGACGGCAACCACCCCCTGGCGGGCAAGGCGCTGACCTTCGAGGTCGAGCTGCTGAAGGTCCAAAAACTCCCCCCCGAATCGCAAGAGGGGCCGCTGGCGGAGTTTCTCCCGCCGAATCGCAAATAGAAATCATGGTACGAAAGGAAAGATTCGCTTGGCTCTGATCGAAGACGGACTTTTCCGCCGCATCAAGAAACTCACCGGCAGGGCGATCGCCGATTTCAATCTCATCGAAGAAGGGGACCGCATCGCGGTGGGGGTCTCCGGGGGGAAGGACTCCTACACCCTGCTGCACATCCTCGACACGCTGCGCCGCCGCTCCCCGGTGAAATACGAGTTGGTGGCGGTCAACGTCGACGCCGGCTTCCCCGGCTACCGCAAGGAGAAGATCGAGGAGCACCTGCGCACGCACGATTTCGCCTACCGCATGGAGGCGACCGAGTGCTACAGCATCATCGAGGAGAAGAGGCGGCCGGGCTCCTCGTACTGCTCCTTTTGCGCCCGGCTGCGCCGGGGGGTCCTGTACACCCTGGCCGACGAGCTCGGCTGCAACAAGATCGCGTTGGGGCACCACCTCGACGATTTCATCGAGACGCTGCTCCTCAACCAGTTCTACGTCGGCACCCTGGCGGCGATGAGCCCCAAGCTCCTTGCCGACAACGGCCGCCATACCGTCATCCGCCCCCTGGTCTACGTCGAGGAGGGCGACATCATCGCCTTCACCCGGCAGAACGGCTTCCCCGTCGTGTGCTGCGCCTGCCCCGTGTGCGGCAAGAGCGACCAGAAGCGAAAGGAGATGAAGCGCCTCATCGGAACTCTGGCCAAAGGCAATCCGCACCTCAAGCACAGCATGTTAGGGGCGATGGGGAACGTTCATCCCCGTCATCTGCTCGACAGAAACCTCAAGCAATTCTGATCGCCCGACGAAACACACTGGCCTTTCGTGTGATTTTGTTTAGACTCTGACTTGTCCCGGCAACACCCACGTTGGAGACCACATGCAGAAGCACTGCGGCTGCGGCATCGACATCGACCTGGCCACCCACGTCCAGCAGCTCCTGTTGCCCAAGACCTCGCCTCTGTGCAACTGGTGTTGCATCGGCACCCAGAACCGCATGGCGCAGGGGCTCGGCGGCGATTTCTTCGACTTCATCACCCTGCCCGAAGGCAAGCAGGCGATTTTCATCGGCGACGTCACCGGCCACGGCCTGCACGCGTCGCTGGTGATGTCGCTGCTGTACGGCTTCATCCACCGATTCTCCACCGAGGCATGCTCTCCGGTCGAGCTGGTGCGCCAGGGGAACTACTTTCTGCAGTCGTTCGCGGCGCGCTCCCGCGAGTTCGACCACTTCTTCTCGTCGACGCTCTTTTGCGGCATCATCCACCCGGACACCTTGCGCATGGAGTTCGTCAACGCCGGCCATCCTCCCCCCGTCGTGCGGCGCGGCGGAAAGATCA
Source organism: Desulfuromonadales bacterium (assembly GCA_050485365.1). Classification (GTDB taxonomy): domain Bacteria; phylum Desulfobacterota; class Desulfuromonadia; order Desulfuromonadales; family JACZKF01; genus JARFUG01. Next base: position 8,827 of record JBJHBH010000021.1, read on the forward strand.
TGACCCTCCCCTCGACAGGCCCCCCTATCGGATTTTTCGACTTTCCGGAGATCGGCATGGGGTCCTTCGAATTTCAAAAAGGCGACAGGCTGCTGCTCTACACCGACGGGCTCACCGACACCGTCGATGCCGAAGGGGGCTTTTTCGGGCTCGATCGGCTGCACTCCCAGTTGCTGCGCCACCGCGGCGACCATCTCACCTTCCTCGACGATCTCTTCCGGGCGCTGCAGGATTTCGCCGCCGCCGATTTCCCGAGCGACGACTGCACCGCCATCGTCATCGATTTCAAGCAGCACTAAAAGACGAAAAACGCCGCAAGGGGCGCCCTGCGGCGCTCCTTGCGGCGTTTTCTCCCGACCGCGCCGCCGGCGGATCCGTTCCTTCCCCCCCCTCCTGATATCCCTCGCGGCCGTAAAGACCTTCAAGCTCAGACGTTCGACTTTGCCGACTCCGCTCCGACGATCCGGTCGAAGACGGCTCGGATCTTCTCCGTGGTGCTGCGGTAGTCCTCCATGAGAACCTCGTCGGGGCGCCGCGGCTTGTCCGGATAGCCGAGCCGGCGCGCGAGCTTCACCAGGTACTCCCGCTCGCTCGAGAGCTGGTGGATCGACTGGTCGTGCACGAGCCGAAGCTTGTTCTCCAGACGCCGAAGGAAGCGGTACCCGCCGTCGAGCACGACAAAGTCGGCGTCGTACAGAAGGTGCGCCTCGTGCAGAGCCTTCAGCGCGCTCAGGGTGTTGCCGCTTTGCACGCAGGGGTGCTGCGAGCCGTGGCGGATCAGAAGGTACTGGGCGACGAATTCCACGTCGACGAGCCCCCCCCGACCCGTCTTGATGTTGAAGCTCCCCTCGCTCTCGCGGGCGATCTCGCTCTCCATGCGCCCGCGCAGGCGGTAGATCTCCTCCCTGAGCCCCTCGGGCGAAGGACGCTCGTAGACGATCTGGCGGATCAGCCTCTCGATGCGCTCTGCCAAGGGAGCGGGACCCGTCATCACCGCCGCCTTGGTCAGCGCTTGACGCTCCCAGAGCTGGGCGCTCTTTTCGTGATAGCGCTCGAAGGCCGACAGGCTCGTCACCAGCGGCCCCTGGTTCCCCGAGGGGCGCAGGCGCGTGTCGATCTGGTAGACGTACCCCTCGCGGGTCTGAAGGGTCAGCACCGAGATGATGCGCTGGGCGAGCCGGGCGAAATATTCGGCGTTGGTCTGCGCACGGAAGCGCGCGGGGTCGGTCCCCTGCGCGGGGCGCGTCTCCCCTTCTCCCTCGTAGATGAAGATGATGTCGAGATCCGAGTGGTAGGTCAGCTCCATCCCGCCGGCCTTGCCCATGCCGACGATGGCGAAGGCCGCCTCGCGCTCGGCGCCCTCCGCGCATTCGGTGAAGGGGAGACCGAAGCGGGGGATGAGCTCGTTGCGGGCGATGCGGTGCGCCTTGTCGAGGCAGACCCGGGCGAGCCGAGAAAGCTGGGCCGTCCCTTCTTCCTGCGAGACGTAACCCTGAATGTCGTTGAGGGCGATGCGCAAGAACTCCTCGTTGCGGTAGCGCCGCAGCACATCGAGCGTCTCCTCGTAATCGCGGGAGCGGCCGAGAAGCTCGCCCAGCTCCGCCGCCATCGTCTCCTCGTCCTTCAGTAGGACGGCGTAGGAGCGCGACACCAGAGAGTCGAGGCTCTCGGGATGCTGGATGAAGATGCGCGAGAGGAACTGGCTGGTGCCGAAGAGTGAGATGAGCAGCTTGACGATCTCGGGGTTTTCGGCGAGCAGGGCGAAGAAGGTCGCCCGCGCCCGCAGCGCCACGAGGAAGCGTTCGAGATTGCCGAGCGCCATGTCGGGCTCGGGAGAGTCGATGACCGCCTGCAGCAGCACCGGGGCGATGCGCTCCAGGTGCCGGCGCCCCACCTGGGAGAGGGGAGGACGAGGGGGGCCGTCGCGCAGCACCAGCAGGCTCTCGTAGGCGCCGTCGGGGTTGCGGAAGCCCTTCTCCTCCAGGATGTCCTTGACCAAGTCGGAGTCGGCCGACGGATCGAAGAGAAAGGCGATCTCGGGGCGCACCTCTTCGGCGACCCCCTCGCTCGTATAGAAGAGATCGCGGTAGATCGCCTCCACCGAATCGCGATACTCCCCGAGCGTCTTCTCGAAGGGGGCGGCGGCGGGGTATCCGCAGCGGCGCGCCAGCGCCTTCATCTCTTCGGGACGGGTCGGCAGGTTGTGGGTCTGGCGCTCCTGATAGACCTGGATGCGGTGCTCCACGGTGCGCAAAAAGGTGTAGGCCTCGCGCAGGATGACGTAGTCCTCGGCCTCGACGAGCCCCTCGGACTGCAGCACGGCCAGAGCCCTGAGCGAGTTGCGCTCGCGCACCGCCGGGCGCCGCCCCGCGTAGATGAGCTGCAGCGCCTGGATGAAGAACTCGATCTCCCGGATGCCGCCGCGCCCGAGCTTGAGGTTGAGCTCACCTTCGCGCTCGCGCGAAAAGCTTCGGTTGATCTTCTGCTTCATCAGCTTGATGTCCTCGACCATACCGTAGTCGAGATAGCGTCGGTAGATGAACGGCTCGAGGTTCTTGAGCAGCCGCTCCCCAAGCGCCAGGGAGCCGGCGACAGGCCTCGCCTTGATCATCGCCGCGCGCTCCCAGCTCTGCCCCCAGCTTTCGTAGTAGACTTCGGCGCTGCGCAGCGAGTTGGCCATCTCGCCGCTGTTCCCCTCGGGGCGCAGGCGCAAATCGACCCGAAAGACGAAGCCGTCCTCGGTGACCTCTCCGATGGCGCGGGTGATCATCTCAGAGAGCTTGCAGTAGTACTGGTGCAGCCCGATGCGCCCCTTGCGCCCCCCCAGTGCGTCGAGACGTCCGGCGGTCTGCCCCTTTTCGGTCGAATAGAAGAAGATGATGTCGATGTCGGAGGAGAAGTTGAGCTCGCGCCCACCGAGCTTGCCCATCCCCAGAACGGTGAACTCGGGCTCCCCTTGCGCGGGATCGTCCAGGAGGGGGTCGCCGTATTCGGCGCGAAGACGCGCGTCGCACACGGCGCGCGAGCGCTCCAGGGCCGCGGCGGCCAGGGCCGAGAGCTCGGCGGTGACCTCCGGCAGGGGCGCGAGCTCGCACAGGTCGCGACTGCCGATGCGCAGGATCTCGCGACTTTTGTAGCGACGAAGCCCTTTTTGCAGCGCGGCGAAGTCCGCCCCCTCGGGGACGAAGGAGGCGAGCTCGGCGAGCATCGTCCCCTCATCCTTGGCGCGATCGATCTCCCTCAGCGTGAACAGATCGTGGAAATAGTCGGGACGGCGGCAGAGGATGCCGCCGAGGAAGGGAGAGGCGCCCAGGACGGTGAGCAGGCGCAGGCACCCCTGCGGGTCGGTGAGAACGCCCCGGAGCGCTTCGGCGGGCACGGTGCCGGCGAGGCGCTCCAGAGTGTTGAGGGCGAGGTCCGGGTCGGCGACGTCGACGACGCAGCGCACCACCGACGCCAGAAGGCAGCCGTCGATGATCCCGTCGCCCAGAAGGTAGAGATTGGCCCCGCTTTTGCGCGGGTCGGCAAACCCCGCCTCGGCCGCAAGACGCCTCAGCTCTGCCTCGTCGCGGGCTCTGCAGGCCTCCTCCAGCTTATGGGCAAGGGCTTCCATCGGCATGGGATCAACTCTTGGAGAAAAGGGCCTTCAATCCCGCCGGGTAGTCCCCCTGCACCACCCCCTTATCGGTGATGATGGCGGTGATGAGGCGGGCGGGCGTCACGTCGAAGGCGGGGTTTCGCACGACGACCCCCTCGGGGGCGAGGTTGCGCTCGCCGCTGTGGGTCACCTCCCGGGCATCGCGCTCCTCGATGGGGATGGCGCTTCCGTCGGGGATCGCCAGGTCGATGGTCGACAGGGGGGCGGCGACGTAGAAGGGGAGGCCGTGCTCGCGGGCGAGAACCGCCACCGTATAGGTGCCGATCTTGTTCGCCGTGTCGCCATTGGCGGCGATGCGGTCGGCGCCGACGATGACGCAGTCGATCTCTCCCTTGCTCATCAGGTAACCGGCCATGTTGTCGCAGATGAGGGTGACGGGGATGTTGTCCTTCATCAGCTCCCAGGCGGTCAGGCGCGACCCCTGCAAAAAGGGGCGGGTCTCGTCGGCGAAGACGGCAACCTTCTTCCCCGCCTCCACCGCCGCGCGGATCACCCCCAGCGCGGTGCCGTAGCCGCCGGTGGCCAGCGCCCCGGCGTTGCAGTGGGTGAGGACGCGGGCCCCCTCGGGGATGAAGGGTTCGCCGAAGCGCCCCATGGTGCGGTTGAGGCGGTCGTCCTCCTCGGCGATCTGCTTCGCCTCGGCCAGCAGCCGCTCGCGAAGCTGCGGCAGGGGGAGGGCGCGCTGGGCGCGGGCCGTCTCCTTCATCCGGTCGAGGGCCCAGAAGAGATTCACCGCCGTGGGGCGCGTCGCCGCCAGATGGGCGCAGACCTCCTCGAAGCGCCGATAGAAGGCGTCAAAATCGTCCGCCTCGATCTCGGCGGCCCCGAAAGCCGCCCCGAAGGCCGCCGCCACACCGATGGCCGGGGCGCCCCGCACCACCATCGTCTTGATCGCGTCGGCGATGGCGAGGTAGTCGTGGTACTCGAGCCAGAGCTCCTGGGTGGGCAGGACGCGCTGATCGATCATCTTCAGCGTGCCGTTTTCAAACAGGATCGGTTTGATGGACATTTTGACTCCGTCAAATGAGGTTTCGGGTTTCAGGTTTCGGGTTTCAGGTTCCAGGTTTCGGGCTTCCGGAAAGGCTTTCAACCTGAAACCTTGATACCCGGTGCCTGACACCCGATTCCTGCGTCGCTAGCCGGCGAGCTTCTTTTTGAGTAGTTCGTTGACGGCGGCCGGGTTGGCCTTCCCCTTGCTCGCCTTCATGACCTGACCGACGAAGAAGCCGAAGACCTTCTCCTTGCCGCTGCGGTACTCTTCGACCTGACCGGGGTTGGCGGCGAGGATCTCGTCGATGACCGCCTCGATGGCGCCGGTGTCGGTCACCTGTTTCAGCCCCTTCTCGGCGATGACGGCGTCGGCCTCCTTGCCGCTTTTCCACATCTCGTCGAAGACCGTCTTGGCGATCTTGCCGGAGATGGTGCCGTCGTCGATGCGCCGCAGCATCCCGGCGAGCATCTGCGGCGTCACCGGCGACCCTTCGATGCCGGTCCCTTCGGCGTTCAGGGCGCGGGTGAGATCCCCCATGACCCAGTTCGAGCTCGCCTTGGGGTTCGCCCCCGCGGCGACGACTCCCTCGAAGTAGTCGGCCAGCGCCCGGTCGGCCGACAGAACTTCGGCGTCGTAGCGCGGCAGGGCGTATTCGCCGACGAAGCGCTCAATTTTGGCCTCTGGGAGCTCGGGGAGACCGAGGCGCACCTCTTCGACCCAGTCCCGCGAGATGACCAGGGGGACGAGGTCGGGGTCGGGGAAGTAGCGGTAGTCGTGGGCTTCCTCCTTGCCGCGCATGGAGCGAGTCATCCCCGTGTTCGGGTCAAAGAGGCGCGTCTCCTGCACGACCTTTCCTCCCTCTTCGATGAGCTCGGCCTGGCGCTCGACCTCGTAGTCGATGGCCTGCTTGACGAAGCGGAAGGAGTTGACGTTCTTGATCTCGGCGCGGGTGCCGAACTCTTTTTGCCCCCAGGGGCGGATGGAGACGTTGGCGTCGCAGCGAAAGGAGCCCTCCTCCATGTTGCCGTCGCACACCCCCAGATAGACGACGATCTGGTGGAGCTTCTTCAGGTAGGCGATCGCCTCGTCGGAGGAGCGCATATCGGGCTCGGAGACGACCTCCAGCAGCGGCGTGCACGCCCGGTTGAGATCGACGTACGAGACGCTCCCGGCCGAAGGGGAGTCGGGGTGCAGCAGCTTTCCGGCGTCCTCCTCCATGTGGATGCGGGTGATCCCGACGCTCTTGGGGCCTCCGCCTTCGGTCTCGATCTCCAGGCGCCCGTGGACGCAGACGGGGAGCTCGAACTGGGAGATCTGATACCCTTTGGGAAGATCCGGATAGAAGTAGTTCTTGCGGGCGAATATGGAGCGCTCGGCGATGATGCAGCGCGTCGCCAGCCCCGCCATGATCGCCATCTCGACCGCCCGGCGGTTCAGCACCGGCAAAGCGCCCGGCAGCCCGAGGCACACGGGGCACGTCTGCGCGTTGGGGGAGGCGCCGAAGCGGGTGGAGCAGCCGCAGAAGATCTTGCTGGCGGTGGTGAGCTGGACGTGGACTTCCAGGCCGATGACGACTTCGTATTTGGATTGCATGGGTGAATTCCTGTGTAGGGGCGCACCCGCGTGTGCGCCCGAATCTCGCATGATCCGAACAGGGCAGACACGTGGGTCTGCCCCTACGCCATCAGATCGGCGCAACGCGCCGATGCCATTCGGTCGCCTGCTCGTAGGCGTGGGCGGCCCGCAGGATCATCTCTTCGCCGAAGGGGCTGCCGATCATCTGCACCCCGACGGGAAGCCCAGAGGCGGTGAAGCCGCACGGCAGCGACAGGGCGCAGGTGCCGGCGAGGTTCACCGGGATGGTGAAGATGTCCGACAGGTACATCTTCAGCGGATCGGCCGTCTTCTCGCCGAGGCCGAAGGCCGCCGTCGGCGCCACGGGAGTGAGAAGGACGTCGGCCTTCTCGAAGGCCTCGAGAAAATCGCGCCGGATGAGGGTGCGCACCTTCTGCGCCTTGAGGTAGTAGGCGTCGTAGTATCCCGAAGACAGGGCGTAGGTGCCGAGCATGATGCGCCGCTTGACCTCGGCGCCGAAGCCGGCGGCCCGGCTCTTCATGTACATGTCGATGAGCCCCTTCCCCTCGTCGACCCGAAGGCCGTAGCGCACCCCGTCGTAGCGGGCGAGGTTGCTCGACGCCTCGGCGGTGGCCACCAGATAGTAGCAGGCGACGGCGTAGTCGGTGTGCGGCAGGCTCACCTCGACGATCTCGGCGCCGAGCTCGCGGCACACGGTGATCGCCCCCATCACCGCCTCCTTCACGTCGGGGTCGAGCCCCTCGATGAAGTACTCCTTCGGCAGACCGACGCGCACCCCCTTGAGATCGCCCCCCAGGGCGGCCCGGTAATCGGGGACGGGGATATCGACGCTCGTGCTGTCGGCCGGGTCGTGACCCGCAACCGCCTGCAGAAGGGCGGCGCAGTCCTCCACGTCGCGGGTCATGGGGCCGACCTGGTCGAGGGAGGAGGCGTAGGCGATGACGCCGTAGCGCGACACGCGCCCGTAGGTCGGTTTGAGCCCCACCACCCCGCAGTGGGCGGCGGGCTGGCGGATGGAGCCCCCGGTGTCGGTCCCCAGGGTCGCCGCCGCCTGGCGCGCCGCCACCGCCGCGGCGCTGCCGCCGGAGGAGCCTCCGGGGACGCACTGTGGGTTCCAGGGGTTTTTCACCGCCCCGAAGGCGCTGTTCTCGTTGGAGCTCCCCATGGCGAACTCGTCCATGTTGAGCTTGCCGAGCAGCACCGCCCCGGCCTCCTTGAGGCGGCGCACGGCGGTGCCGTCGTAGGGGGGGATGAAGTTCTGCAGGATCTTCGAGGCGCAGGTGGTGCGCACCCCTTCGGTGACGAAGATGTCCTTGAGAGCGAGGGGGACGCCGGTGAGCGCCCCCCCCTCACCGGCGCCGAGGCGCCTGTCGGCCGCCTCGGCCTGGCGCAGCGCCCCTTCGGCGTCGACGGTGATGAAGGCGTTGATCCGTCCGTCGACGGCGTCGATGCGCTCGAGGTAGGCGCGGGTCGCCTCGACGGAGGAGACGTCGCGACGCACCAGACGCTCGTGCAGTTCGTGAATGGTCAGATCGGTCAGGGACATTGAAGCTCCAAAATCCAAAAGGGTTTCGGGTATCGGGTTTCGGTTTCAGGAATTCTCGTCCTTTGATCTCCCTGAAACCCGGCACCCGGAACCCGATACCTGGGTTTACTCGATCACTTTCGGCACCCGAAAACAGGGGCCTTCGGCGGCGGGGGCGTTCTGCAGGGCCTTCTCCTCCCCGATGGGGGGGGTGACCTCGTCGGGGCGAAAGGCGTTCTCCATCGGCACCGCGTGGGCGGTGGGGACGATCCCTTCGGTGTTGAGGCTCCCGAGTTGGTCGACGTAGCCGAGAATGGCGTCCATCTGGGCGGTGAGGGCATCGAGCTCCCCTTCCTCGAGGGCGAGGCGCGCGAGCCGGGCTACGTGCTCCACCTCTGCTCTGCCGATCTTCATAGGCGACTCCTTGATCTTCATGCTGGATCGTCGTAGACGAAGTGATGAAATTAACACGAATTGAAAGGGCTCTTCAAGCGGTAATCCCCGCCAAATCTCCCTCTCCCGGGGACGTGGACCCCACCCGCCGAGGCGGAGCATCTCGATCGGAATGAGGAGGAGAACGGGTTGCGCTTTGAAGTAAAAATTACGATAATGGAGCGAGCGCCCCTATGGGCGAGTCATTTCTTTTCATCAAAGGAGCTTCAAATGAAGAAGGGTCTTACGTTGCTCACCGGCCTTCTGGCCCTCTCCCTCACCCTGTCGGGCTGCGCCGCGCCGCAGACGCAGGCCGAGCGGGGGGCGCTCTACGGCACCGGCATCGGCGCCGCGGCCGGAGCGGGGCTCGGGCAGGCGATCGGAAGAGACACGAAGAGCACCGTCATCGGTGCGGGGATCGGCGCCGTCGTCGGCGGTCTTGCGGGGGGAAGCATCGGTCGCTACATGGACGAGCAGGAGGCGGCCATGCGCCGTCAGATGGCGCAGGTCGAAGGCGCGAGCATCCAGAGAGAGGCGAACCTGCTGGCGGTCAATTTCCGCTCCGAGGTCCTCTTCGACGTCAACTCCGCCACGCTGAAGGCCGGCGGATACACCGAAATCAACCGGGTCGCCGGGGTCCTCAACCAGTACCCCCAGACCACGATCCTCATCGCCGGCCACACCGACAGCACCGGCTCCCTGGCGCACAATCAGCAGCTCTCGGAGCGCCGAGCAGAATCGGTCAAACAGGCCCTCGTCAACGCCGGCGTCCACCCCGCCCGCATGACGGCCGTCGGCTACGGGCCGAGCCAGCCCATCGCCGACAACAGCACCGAGGCCGGACGCCAGCTCAACCGCCGCGTCACCATCCAGATCACCCCCCAGCAGGGGTGATTCTGCACCGGATCCGCATGGAGAAAAGCCCGCTTCGCGCATCGCACGAAGCGGGCTTTTTCATTGCAGATTGCCGAGGCTCTCCTCGGCGAGGATGACCCACTGATCCCCTTCCCTTGCGAGCTCGAAGGCCTTGAGGGTGCGATCCGCGAAGCGGTCCGAGCGATACTCCTGCACAACGAGGACGCGAAGGGCGTCCGAACCGACGGGCGATACGCTCGGCTCGTCGAGGGAGACCGCAATCCACTGCGGCGCGGTGACGTTGCGGTGGCGCAGCGCCTCCCACTCCGGTCGGCTGAGGCCACGGGTCGGCTCGAAATCCCGCCCGTAAAAGGAGAGATAGCGGGGGAAGTCCTGGGCGCTCCAGGCGGCGGCCCACTCCTGCAGCAGCGCCGCGGCCTCCGAATGGTCGCTCTGCCACGGAGCCTGATGGGCCGAAGCCTCTTCGGGGAGCGGATCCGCACTCATCGGCGAAACAAGAGGGGGCGGAACGACGACGGGATCGAGCCGGTTCGCGCCGAGCTCGGTGATCACCAGCAGGCGCGGGCCGGACGCGACCTCGGTGCGATAGTCGCCGAGGGATCTCTCGAGCTGAATGGTGTTGAGATTATCGTAGATGGTCGAGAAGGCCGGATAGCTGCGCAGGGCCTCCTGCAGCATGCGCTGCGATGCGTCGAGATCGCCTGCGGCGGCGAGCATCGCCGCCAGGTTGTTGTAGGCCTGCGGCAAGGCGGCCCGCTCGATCAGTTCGCGGTAAAGGGCCGCGCCCTCCTCGCTGCGCCCCTGCTGCACCGCGTCCAGAGCGGCGGCGAACATCGCGTCGATCACCCCCTCCTGGGACTCTTCCGGAGCCGCCTCCGCAGGCGCTTCAGCCTCCTGCACAGAGGAAGACTCGGCGGGGGGGAGGATGGCAGGGAGCGGCGCCACGACGTGCTGCAAACCGGAAGAGCCGTTCATCCACGCATAATATCCCCCGGCCGCGATCAGAAGGGCGACGAGCGCCGCGAGGCGCGCCGGGCGCCCTCGCTTCTTGGCATCGGCGGCGGGGGGTGCAGAGGGACGCACCGGGCGGGCCTCGCCGGAAGGCTGCGCCGCGGGTGGAGCGGCCGTCGCAGGAATCTTCTTTTCAGTCGCCGCCCTCGTCGGCGCCGACAGCGCATTGCCGCCGATGCCGGGCGCCGCCGCCTTCCCCCTCAGGGGGAGGACCGTCACCTTGCCGCGACCCGGCGCGAGGAGCTGTTCCACCCGTCGGCCCAGTTCTCCCGCGTCGGCGAGGCGCTCGGCGGGATCCTTGACCAGAAGGCGATCGATCAGCTCCTGATAGTCGCCGAGCTCCGCCGGGAGGCGGGGGACGGCAGAGTGCAGATGCTGATCGTGCGGATCGTCTCCGCGATAGGGGGGGTGTCCCGTCAGCATCTCGAAAAGGACGACGCCGAGACTGTACAGGTCCGAGCGTCCGAACTGTCGCCCGCTCGACTGAATCTGCTCCGGGCTGATGTAGTGGGGGTGCGGGGCGGGTTCGCGGGCCAGAACGCCGGTACCGAAGGCGTGGAGCTTGACCGCGCGAAAATCGCACAGGACGGCTGAACCGTCCTTCTGGAAAAGGATGTTTTCAGGCTTGATCCCCTGATGATTGACCCCCTTGCCGTGGGCAAAAGCCAAGGCGGCGCAGATCTGGGCGAGGATGGTGAGGGCCTGCTGGGGCGAGACCCCCCTGGCCATCGCAGCGCGCAGGTTTCCGCCGGACATCGGCGCCATCGAATAGTAATACAGGCCGTGGTCCGAGCCGCTGGTGTAAAGCGGCAGGATCGCCGGATGGCGAAGGGCGGCCGAAGGATTCACCGCCTCATCGGCGCCGGGCTCCTCGGGGACGTCCCGGGCGAACTCCGCTTTCAATATCTTCAGCACGACCTGACGGCCGAGGAACGTGTCGTCGGCCAGAAAGGCATGGGCCAGAGGACCTTCGCCGATCTCCTCGATCAGCCGGTACTTGCCGAACTGGCTCCCGTTTTCCAGCGCCTCTCCCTTCAACAACATCATAAATATTCCCCCATGAGGATTAGTTACAATTTTCGTAATCTTTCAGATCGCGTCAGTTTCGTTCGACAAGGCAATAACGCTCACTGTGAACGAAAGTTCAATCCCTGATAGCGGAACCGAGGCCTCTTGTCAATCGCGATCGGGCGTGCGTCATGCAAAGGCTTGCGGCCGCTTCCCTTTCATGAGTACAATGGACGTTCCATCAAATCTGCCAAGGATCCCCATGACTTCGGCCCTGCCGGCCCCCGCCCTCTCCAACCACCTGATCGAAACGGCCCGCATGCGCGCGCTCGATCTGCTGCGCGCCAACCTGACCTCCGACGGGATCCTCGCCAGTTCCCCCTCTGAGCGGGCCGAGGGGCGCAACTACACGAGCATCTTCGGGCGCGACGCCGCCATCTGCGCTCTGGGGATGTTCGTCTCGGGGGAAGCCGATCTCGTCGAGGGGGCGAGGCGGGGGCTTCGCACTCTCGCGGCGCATCAGGCCCCCAACGGACAGGTCCCCAAGTTCGTCCGCCCGCAGAAAAAAGAGGTCGACTTCTGGTATACCGGCTGCATCGACGCCACCCTCTGGTGGCTCATCGCCGTGCGCCTGCACGACCGCCTCATCCCCGACGGCAACCTGGCGGGAGAGCTCGACGTGCAGGTCGAGCGGGCCCTGCGCTGGCTGCACTGCCAGGAGCATCAGGTGTGGCACCTGCTGCAGCAGAACGAGGCGAGCGACTGGGCCGACATCATGCCGCGCTCGGGCTTCGTGCTTTACACCAACGCCCTGTGGTACTGGACCAAGCGCCTGTACGGGCTGCCGGCGGAGGCGACGCGCGACTACGCCAATCACCTCTTCTCCCCCTTCGGCGGCGCCGTCCCCGAGCACCGGCGCGCCCGGCTGATGACTCACTACATCCGCAACAAGGCGCGTCGCACCGAGCTCTACCTGAGCTTCGTCAACTTCTCCTTCTGGGGGGAGGAGGCCGACATCTTCGGCAACCTCCTCACCGCCCTCACGGGGGTGGCCGACCCGTCCCGCGCCGTCTCCCTCGTCGAGACGCTCAAGGCGCTGGAGGTCCACCGCCCCTGGCCGGTGCGGGTGGTGGGGCACCCCATCGGTCGGCGCGATCCGCTGTGGCGCCACTACATGCAGCGCCACAAGCAGAACCTGCCGTTCCAGTACCACAACGGCGGGGCGTGGCCTTTCGTCGGCGCCTTCTGGGTGCTGCTGCTCGCCCGCCTCGGCCGTAAAAAAGAGGCCTGGAGCGAACTGGAGCGCCTCGCCGAGGCGTGCGCCGTCGGGGACTGGGAGTTCAACGAGTGGTTTCACGGCGCCACCGGCGAGCCGATGGGGATGCCGGGGCAGTCGTGGAACGCGGCTCTTTTTCTTCTGGCGCACCGGGAGTTGTGTAAGGCGCTGCGGCTGTTCGAATAAAAGACTGCGGGCGCTGCGCCCCGCACCCCGCCTTACTTCTTTTGCTCGCCCAAAAGAAGTAAGCAAGAAAAAGGCGTTTCTCCTGCGGAGGGCATTACTGTCGCGCGGTGTTCTGCTGCTGTTGAGTCTCAGTACATGTGACAGCGGCTGCGCTTCGTGGCGCCTCCCCTTGTGCCGGCATTCAAGAGTGCCGTCGACGGTGGTGCAGGCTTGAACGGCAGTGCATTGGCTGTTTTTTTGGTTTAAACCCGAAACCCGAAACCGAAAGCCAGACTCCGGAATCTTCCTCCCATCTGACGCAGCCGGAGCGAAGTGGACGTTTGGCGATAAGGGCGGAAAAACTGTCTGAGCGAAGCGAGTTTTTTTCCGCCCGACAAACGTCTGCTTCGCGCAGGGAACCCAGAGCGGAGCGGCGGGCAAGTCAGTTGGGTGCCCTTTCTTTGCCTACTTTCTTTGGGCAAGCAAAGAAAGTAGGTCGTCGTCGGGGGACGAACCCCCCGGACCTTGACCTCGAATTTGTGTTTTTCTAACAGCTTTCGGACAAACGATATGACCGAGCTCGACTTCTTCGCCACCGTCCCCCGGGGGATGGAACCTCTCCTCGCCGAGGAGCTTCGCGCCCTGGGCGCCAAAGCCGTCACGGAAGGGCGCGCCGGCGTCTCCTTTCACGGGTCGCTTGAAACAGCCTACCGCGCCTGCCTGTGGTCGCGCACCGCCAGCCGCGTCCTTTTGCCTCTCGCCCGTTTTTCCGCTCCGGACCCCGACGCCCTCTACGCGGGGATCCGCGATCTTGCATGGGAAGAGCACCTCGCCCCCGAGGGGACCCTCGCCGTCGACTTCACTGTCGCCCAGTCAAAGATCACCCACTCCCATTTCGGCGCCCTGAAGGTGAAGGACGCGGTGGTCGACCGCTTCCGCGAGCGCTTCGGGGTGCGCCCCTCGGTGGCCCGCGAGAATCCCGACCTGCGCATCAACGTCTACCTGCACCGCGACAGCGCCCGGGTGAGCCTCGACCTCTCGGGCGAGAGCCTGCACCGCCGCGGCTACCGGCAGGAGGGGGTCGCGGCGCCGCTGAAGGAGAACCTGGCCGCGGCGATCCTCCTTCTGGCGGGGTGGCCGCAGCTCGCCCGCGAGGGGGGCTCCTTCGTCGATCCGCTGTGCGGCTCGGGGACGCTGCCCATCGAGGCCGCCCTCATCGCCGCCGACATCGCCCCCGGCCTCGGCCGCGCCCACTTCGGCTTTCTGGGGTGGCGCGGACACGATCCGGCGATCTGGGAGAAGCTCATCGGCGAGGCGCGCCGGCGCGCCGAGGTCGGCAAGCGGCACCTCGCCCCCATCGTCGGTTTCGACGCCCTCACCTCCGCCGTGCGCGCGGCGCTGGCCAACGTGGAGAAGGCCGGCCTTCGCGGCATCGTTCACATCGAGAAACGCGAACTGGCCGACGCCGCCCATCCGCGCGGCGCGGCGCAGGGGCTCGTGGCGACCAATCCTCCCTACGGCGCGCGCTTGGGAGAGGAGAACGAGCTCGTCCCCCTCTATGCCGATCTCGCACAGACGCTGCGCCGCCATTTCGCCGGGTGGCGCGCCGCCGTCTTCACCGCCAACGAGCGCCTCGCCCTTCGCCTGGGGCTGCACCCCGAGCGCACCGACGCCCTGTTCAACGGCCCTCTGGAGTGCCGTCTGCTGCACTTCGAGCTCCCCCTCGCCCAAGGGGGTGAAGAGGCCGAGGCAATCTCCGCCGGCGCCGAAATGTTCGCCAACCGCCTGCGCAAGAACCTGAAGAATCTCGGCAAGTGGGCCCAGCGCGACGGGGTCGACTGCTACCGTCTCTACGACGCCGATCTGCCCGAATACAACGTCGCCGTCGATCTGTACCGCCGCGACGAGAACCGCTGGGCGCACGTGCAGGAATACGAGGCGCCGCAGAGCGTCGACGCCGAGAAGGTTCGCGAGCGCCTGCGCGACGCTCTCAGCGTTCTGCCGCAGGTGCTGCAGCTCCCCCCCGAGCACGTCTTCTGCAAGGTTCGGCGCAGGCAGCGCGGCAAGGCCCAGTACGAAAAGCTCGGGGGGACGGGGGGATTTTTCGAGGTGCGCGAGGGGGAGTGCCGCTTTCTGGTCAACTTCACCGACTATCTCGACACGGGGATCTTCCTCGATCACCGCATCACGCGCCGGATGATCGCGAAGATGGCGGCAGGGAAGCGTTTCCTGAACCTCTTCGCCTATACCGCCACGGCGACCGTCCACGCGGCCTCCGGCGGCGCGGCGGCCACCACCACCGTCGACATGTCGCGCACCTATCTCGACTGGGCGCGGCGCAATCTGGCGTTGAACGGCTTTTCCGGGGGACAGCACGAAATCATCCAGGCGGACTGCCTCGTGTGGCTCGAAGAGGCGGCGCGCCGCCGATCGCGGACGTGGGATCTCATCTTCCTCGACCCGCCGACCTTCTCCACCTCCAAGAAGATGGAGGGGACCTTCGACGTGCAGCGCGACCACGTCTCCCTCATCCGCCGTGCCGCGGCCCTTCTGGCGCCGGGCGGCACGCTGATCTTCTCGACCAACGCCAGGCGCTTTCGCCTCGACCGCGACGCGCTGGCCGAGCTCTCCCCCCAGGACATCACCGCCGCGACCATCCCCCGCGACTTCGAGCGCAATCCGCGCATCCACCAGTGCTGGCGCCTGCACGCTCGGGCCGCGGGCACCGAAGCGAGCGGCTGAGACGGCAGGTCAGAACTGGATCTGACAGCTCTTCGCGCCTCCCCCTTCGTCCCTCACCCACAGCAGGGTCTTTTTCGAGCGGGCGCACCAGTTGCGCACGTCCTGCTCGAAGGTTGCGCAGTCGGCGACGACTTCGAGAACGTCGCCGGGCTTCATCTTCACCGCCATGACGGTGACTTTCAGGGTGGGCTGGGGGCATTTGAGCCCGCGGGCGTCGAGGTGCTGTATGGCCATTACAAACTCTCCTTCGTGATTTCACGCTTCAGCGGTCCGCACTCCCGAATGAGCGCGACCATCTCCTTGATGATTCGGACGAACTTCTCTCCTTCGCCGGCCGACACGTAGTCGAAACGGCAGCGCTGCGGCTCGATCCCCAGCTGCGCCAGCATCCGTGCGACGACGGCGTGGCGCTGCGCCGCGCGCAGGTTCCCCTCCTTGTAGTGGCAGTCGCCTGGGTGGCACGCCAGAACGATCACCCCGTCGGCCCCGCGTTCGAAGGCCTTGAGGAGGAACTCGGGCTCCACCCGTCCGCTGCACATGACGCGCACGATATGGACGTTGGAGGGGTAAGGGTGCTGCGACACCCCCGCCTTGTCGGCGCCGGCGTAGGAGCACCAGTTGCACAGAAAGCCGACGATGCGCGGCTCGAACCCTTCGTGCGGCGCCGCCGACACCGCCTCTTCGGCCGCGCTCTTCATCGAAGCCCTCCTTCGATCTCCGCCATGATCATCTCCTTTGTGAAATGACGGGCCTTGAGCGCCCCCATGGGGCATGCCGCGACACAGGTACCGCACCCCCGGCACAGCACGGCGTTGACGGTCGAAACCCCTTTTTCGCCGTCGAAGCCGAGCGCTCCGTAGGGGCAGACTTCGCCGCAGACCCGGCATCCGGAGCAGCGCTCTTCGTCGAGAGCGGCGAAGAGGGGATCGAGGGGGATTTTTCGTCCCTCGACGAGCTCGGAGAGGATGTACCCCGCGGCGGCCGTCCCCTGCCCGGCCGAGCGCTGGATGTCCCCCGGCCCCTGGCAGGCCCCGGCGAGATAGACGCCGCGCAGCTTGCTTCGGGCCGCGTCGAGGCGGCCGTGCTCCTCTTCGAAAAAGCCGAAGCGGTCGGAGCCGACGTCGAAGATCTCGCCGAGCCTGCGCGCCTGCTCGCCCGGCACGACGGCGGGGCACAGAACGACCAGATCGGCCGAGATCGCCTCCCCGTCGGCGATCCGCACCGAGCAGGCGCCCTGCGCCGCGTCGACCGAGAGGCTATCGAGCTCGTCGTAGCGGTGAAAGGCGGCCTGCGGATTCTCCCGGGCGGCGCGGTGCAGCGCGTAGGCGTCCTTGCCCGGCGCGACGATATCCCTGTAGAAGTGATGGATCTGCGCGTCGGGGAGCTTTGCCGCGATCAGATGATTGAACTTGAAGGCGACCTGGCAGCAGATCCCCGAACAGTAGGGGCGGTGCGCCTCGTCGCGGGAGCCGACGCAGTGGATGACGGCCACCGATCGGGGCGCCTCTCCCGCCGACGTCGTCGGCATCCCGCCGCTCGGCCCGTTGGAGGCGAGCAGGCGCTCGAGCTCCAAAGAGGTCACCACGTCGGGCAGGCGCCCGTAGCCGAGGTTTTCGAGGCGGCTGCAGTCGTAGAGCTCGGCGCCGACGGCCAAAACGACGGCGCCGACCTGCCGCTCGACGATCGTCTCTTCGTCGTCGAAGCGCACGACCCCTTCGCCCATGGGGCACGCCGCGCTGCAGGCGTCGCACTGCGACCCTTCGGTGAAGCGTGTGCACAGGGCCGCATCGATGTACGGGGCGTTGGGCAACCCCCCGAAGAAGGGGAAGGCGATGGCCTTTTTTTCGTCCCGTCCGCCGTTGAAGGGGTTGGGCGCGCTCACCGGGCACGGCTCGAAGCACTCGGCGCAGCCGATGCACTGATGGACGTCGACGTAGCGCGGCTTCTGACGGATCTTCACCTCGAAATTGCCGAAATAGCCCGCCGCCTCGCTCACCTCGGCCAGGGTCAGGATCTCGATCCTGTCGGCGTAGCGGCCGTGAAGAATCTCCCCCATGAGGGGCTCGAGCATGCAGGGGCCGCACTCCAGATCGGGAAAGAGCTCCTCGAAGAGGACCGGCAGCCCGCCGATGACGGGGGACTTCTCCACCAGCACGACCTTGCGCCCGGCCTCGGCCAGCGTCGCCGCCGCCTTGAGCCCCGCCGGTCCGGCCCCGATCACCAGCACGGCGGGGGAGACTTCGAGCTCTTCGCCCTGGAGCGGCTCGTGTTGGGCGATGCGTCCGAGCGCCCCGCGCAGCGCCCGCACCGCCTTGCGGCACGCCTCGTGCCGGTCGGGCGTCACCCAGGCGACCTGCTCGCGCAAATTGACCATCTGCATCAGGTACGGGTTCATCCCGGCCCCCTCCATGGCGCGCATGAAGGTCGCCTCGTGCTCGCGGGGGGAGCAGGCGGCGATGACGATCCGATCGGGCTTTTCTTGGCGAAGATCCTCTTCGAGATACGCCTTGCCCTCTTCCGAACAGAGAAAGGGGTGGGTCTTGAACCAGGCGATCGCGCCGTCGCGCTCCAACTCGCCGCGCACCGCGTCGGCATCGATGCGCTCGGCGATGTTGGTGCCGCAGTTGCAGAAATATACGCCGGTCTTCATGGTGTAACCTCGTCGGAATCTTTGGTGAACCCGCAGAAATGAATCCTGGCAGTAACTGTTGAGCATGGGGTGTCGAGGATGCGCAGCACCACGGCCACGGCCTCGGGCACGGCGGCGCGCACCGCGTCGCTCAGCTCCTCGCCGAAGGTCTCCACGTCGACCGCCTCGATGCCGACGATCGCCACCTCCCCCGGCAGCTCGAGCCCCAGCTCGGATCCGAGCTTGAGGACGGTGGCGAGATCGCCGTCGTGGGCGCACAGTGTGTTTCGGGTGGCGGCGGCCGCGTGCAGGGGGAAGGTCCGAACCGTCCCCGCAGGGTCGTCGCCGCTTTTCACCGCGTCGACGACGATGGCCCGTGCGAATCCGCTGATCGCCTCCATGAGCCGCAGCCCTCCCGCATACGCCTCGACGACCTCGACGCCGCTCCCCGGCGCCAGTCGCTCCCTCACCCGCGCCGCCACCTTGATCCCGACCGAGTCGTCGCTCAGGATCGGATTTCCGAGCCCCACCACCACGGTGCGCATCAGTCGCGGCTCACGGTGCGCACGACCCCGCCCGAGGGGTCGCGGATGACGACGCGCAGCGGCATCTTCCCCACCGCCGCGTGGGTGGCGCACGACAGGCACGGATCGTAGAGGCGAAAGGCCATCTCGATGCGGTTGAGCATCCCCTCCTCCACGATCTTTCCGCCGGTGATGAAGCTTCGGGCCGCTTTTTTGATCGACATCGTCATCGGCGCGTAGTTGTTGGTGGTGCCGACGATCATATTGACCTTGGTGAGGACGCCGCGCTCGTCGGTCTCGTAGTGGTGGGTGAGGGTGCCCCGGGGGGCCTCGACGCAGCCGATCCCCCGCCCGGTGATCGCCCCCACGGGGGTGCGCAGATCGGGGGAGACGATCTCGGGGTCGAGGGCGAGCTCGAGCATCCGCTCGGCGGCGTAGAGGATCTCCACCAGGCGTGCCCAGTGGGTCGCCAGGCGAAAGTGCACCGGCCGATGGCGCCCCTTGACCTTGCCGGTGCCGAGCCGCTCGTAGAAGCGCTCGAACTCCTGCTGCGCCCCCGGCGTCGCCATGCCGTCCGAGACGTTGAGGCGCGACAGGGGGGAGGCGGCGTAGACGCCGCTGTCGGCCCCGTCGACGAACCCCTTCCACCCGACCGCCTTCAGGTAGGGGTATTTGAGGTAGCTCCACGGCTCGACGCGCTCGGCGATGTGGGCGGCGTAGTCGTCGGGGTGGTAGCTGAGGAGTTCCTCTCCCTCGGGGGAGACGACCCGCACCGTGCCGTCATAGAAGTTGAGCCGGTTGTCGGCATCGACCAGCCCCATGTAGTAGGTTTGGTGGACGTAGGCGTTCGAGGTGACCATCTCGAGATAGGCCGGATGCGCCAGGACGATCTTGTCGAAAAGATCGAGGGTGAAGCGGGCGAAGTCGATGTTCTTGCGGGCGATCTCGACGATCTCGTCGCGCTCGGCCGCCGTAATGGGGCGGCTCCACCCCCCGGGCAGCCCTGCCACCGGGTGGATGGCGCGCCCCCCCACGGTCTTGATGACGTGGTGGTTTCGGGCGCGGCACTCGATGACCGCCTTGCCCGCGTCGAGGCCGACCTTGCGGATGACGCCGAGGATGTTGCGCTCCGAGGGGGGGGCGTCGGGGCCGACGATGAAATCCGGCCCCCCCAGGGCGTAGAAGTGGGTGGTGTGGTCGGTGACGAAGAAGGCCATGTAGAGGAGCTCGCGCACCTTTTTCGCCGCCACGGGAGGGTCGGCGGCGAAGAGGGCGTCGAGCGCCTTGGTGGCCGCCATGTGGTGCGCCTCGGGGCAGACGCCGCAGATGCGGTTGGTGATGACGGGCATCTCCTCGGCGGGGCGCCCGACGCAGAACTGCTCGAAGCCGCGAAGCTCCGGGACCTGGAAATAGGCGTCGGCGACGTCCCCTGCCTCGTCGAGGAAGATGTCGATCTTGCCGTGCCCTTCGAGGCGCGTGATCGGATCGATGCTGATGCGCTTCATCGCTTGATTCTCCCGCCGAGAATGGAGTCCGCCAGGCTGTACCGATAGAAGGTCCCCGAGGGGTCGGGGACGGCGTCGAGGAGGGCCTCGGTGCGCGCGGCGACCTCCTGTTCGCTTTTGCCCCGCCAGTCGCCGGGATCGAGGATGGAGCCGAGGGCCGCCGCCATCGCCCCCCCCTGGTCGGCGACCCCCTCGGGGGGTCCGCCGCAGCCGCTGCACGGCATGTTCGCCTCGGGGCACGGGGCGCCGCAGCCGTCGCGGGTGGCGACCCCCATGCACACAAGCCCCTGCTCCAGCAGGCACGCGTGCGGCTCCGGAACGATCTCGAAGAGGCGATAGATGCGCGAAATTTTCTTCTCTTCGCGGGTGCGGGCGCACTCGCGGCAGACCGAAAGAGAGCCGGCGCCCAGCGCGCTCCCCTTGGGCGGCAGCGGCGCGCCCGAGGCGAGGGCCTCCACCACGCTCCAAATCTGATGGGGCTCGGGGGGGCAGCCGGGGATGACATAGTCGACCTCGACGCTCTGCGCCAGCGTCGCGACGCGCTCGCGCAAGGGGGGCAGATGCAGCGTCCCCTCGGGGACGGCGCTTCGCGCCGCGGGGAGGAC
Source organism: Desulfuromonadales bacterium (assembly GCA_050485365.1). GTDB lineage: Bacteria > Desulfobacterota > Desulfuromonadia > Desulfuromonadales > JACZKF01 > JARFUG01. Next base: position 29,370 of record JBJHBH010000021.1, read on the forward strand.
GCCTTGGGGGTTGTCGACGGTCGGGCTCTGCAGGTAGATCGTGCGCAGCATCTCCTCGGAGCTGCCGAAGTTGGCCAGCGCGGGGATTCCGCCCCCGGCGGCGCAGGCGCCGAAGGCGACCAGGAGCTTTGACTTGCGCCGCAGCAGCTGCGCCATCTCCGTGTTCTCCTCGGTGCGCACCGCGCCGTTGAAGAGGGTCACGGCGATGGCCCCGTCGGGGAGCGCCTCGACGTCGCTCTTCTTCGTATCGAGCAGGCAGGGGCAGAAGTAAAAATCGAAGGCGGCGTCGAGATCGAGAATCTTCTCGTGCAGGTTCACCGCCGCGATCTCGCACCCGCCGCACGCCGCCCCCCAGTAGATGGCCAGCTTCGGCTTTTCGTTCATCGCTCCCTCCATCAGTTGGTCCCCTGCACGACGACGACCCGGTTGCGCCCCTGCGCCTTGGCGCTGTAGAGCGCCTCGTCGGCCGCCTTGCACAGCGTCTCGGCGTCGTGGCGCGGGGAGAGGGCGACGACGCCGCAGCTGAAGGTCGCGCTGAACCCCTGCTCCTGCGAGCCGAAGCGGATCGCCGCGAAGCTCTCGCGCAGCTGATCGAGAATCGCTCTGGCCGAGGCCGCGCTGCACCCCGGCAGAATCACCCCGAACTCCTCGCCGCCGAAGCGCCCCACGATATCCTCCTTGCGCAGGCGCTGTTTGAGCAGATGGGCCAGGGCGATCAGCACCTTGTCCCCCACGGCGTGCCCCCAGGTGTCGTTCACATTCTTGAACAGGTCGATGTCGAGCATGGCGAAGGCGAGCTCGGTGCCGTTTCGGTGCGCCAGAGAGATGGCGACTTCGAGCTGTTCGGTGGTGGCGGTGTGGTTGAAGAGCCCCGTCATGCCGTCGCGCACCATGAACGAGCGCAGAATCTTCATCCGCTCGGCGCGCACCGCCACCGAGGTGATGAGGTGGCGGGCCTTGATCGGCTTGGTCAGAAACTCGTCCCCCCCCATGCGTCTGGCGTCGAATTGCTTGTCGGCGTCGGTCTCGCTGGACAGGAAGATGATGGGGACGCTGAAGCAGAAGTTGATCTGCCGGATCGCCTTGGCCAGTTCCATCCCGTTGCACCCCGGCATGTGCATGTCCATCAGGATCAGATCCGGCTTGAACTCGAACAGGTGCGGCATCACCTGCAAGGGATCGTGCACCGAGCGCGTCATCATCCCGGCGTCCTCGAGGATGATGGCGTGGAGCTGCGACAGGTGCGGATCGTCGTCGATGATGAGGATCCGGTACGGCTCGCTCTCCTCGACCGTGGTGAGATCGCTGATGGTGGAGCAGAGGTCGGCGACGTTGATCGGCTTGACGAAATAGGCGTCGGAGCCGGCGCGAACGGCCGCCAGACGAAAGGAGATGTCCTCCTGGCACGAGATGAAGATGGTCGGGATCGACTCCTTGCGTTCGCCCTGCAGCTGGGAGACCACCTCTCCGCCGCCGAAGGGGTGCCCCGGAAACATCATGTCCATGACGATGGCGTCGGGGGGCGCCTCCCTCACCGCGGCGCAGAACGCCTCGGTATCGGCGAAGGCGACGACCTCGAAGCCGAAACAGCCGATCTGCGTCGCCAGGTTCATGCGCTGAAAGGCGTCGTCCTCGCACAGATAGACGACCTTCTTCTCCCCCTGCGGGGCCGCCTCCCCCTCGACGGAGATCAGCGCCGGCGGTTCCTTCTCGACCGGTTCGACGCCGGCCGCCGTCTCCATCTGCGCCAGCTGCGCGTTCATCTGCTCCTTCCAGCGCTCGTCGGGGGGGATGGTTCGGCTGAGCGCCCCCTTGGCGAGCCCCTCGGCGACGGCGGCGGCGGCGCTCAGCGCCACGTGCCCGAAGGAGGCGCTCGAGCCGCGCAGCGTGTGAACGCGACGGTGCAGCTCCTCGGCGCTCTGCGCATCGGCTTCGCGCAGGTAGGCGTGGTAGGCCGAGCGGATCCCCTCCAGTTGCTCGGGGAGTTGGCGGGCGAAGGCTTCGCGGATCTTGCGCAGCCTATCGGAAACGGCAGCCGGTTCGGTCATGTCGGGCATCTCCTTTCAGGGGCCGCCGATGAGGGTTCCGACGAGCTGCGGAAGGGACTCCTGCAGGTTCTCGTCCTTGGTCATCACGATCTCGATCTGGGGGTGGGCCGCCTTGACGGCGCTCGACTCCTCGCCGGTCAGCAGGATGAAGGGCTGCGCATACCCTTGCTCCCTCAACTCGGCGTGGAGCTGGATGCCGTCGATGAAGGGCATGTTCATGTCCGACACGACGATCCCCACCGACGGGGCCATTTTCTCCAGGGCGTCCACCCCCCCTTCGGCGATGATCGTCTCGAAGCCCGACGCTTCCAAAATCATGCCGGTCAGCTCGGCGGTGAAGGGGTCGTCGTCGACGACCAGAACCGTTGCGGCCTTTTCCATTGTCTTGACTCCTTTGTTCAGCCGATGAGGGTGCGCACCGTGTCGAGCAGATTCGACTGGTCGAAGTCACCCTTGACGATATAGGCGTTCGCCCCCACGGCGATGCCGCGCCGCTTGTCCTTCTCCTTTTGCAGCGAGGTGACGATGATGATTGGGACGTGGCGGTAGCGCTCGTCGGAGCGCAGCCGCTCGGTCAGGGAGAAGCCGTCGAGGCGCGGCATCTCCACGTCGGTGATGACGAGATCGTACAGGACCTCGCGGGTCTTCTCCAGCGCTTCCTGCCCGTCCTCGGCGGTGGCGACCAGGTAGCCGTGGGCTTCGAGGATGCTTTTTTCGATCTCGCGGGTATTGAGCGAATCGTCGACGACCAGGATGTGGCTGAGCTCCCTCTCCTCGGGGCCGGGGCGGTGTTGCGGCTGGGCGATCTCGCGCGCCCGGCGCAGCAGCTCGGGGGGGTGCAGCACGTTGACGATGTCGTTGCGGTCCCCGATGGTGACGCCCGAGACGAGGCGCAGCCCCTGCAGGTGCGCGGGGAGGGGCTTGACGACCATCTCCTGCCTGCCGAGGATATCGTCGACGATGAGGGCGAGCTTCTCCTCGCCGTCGCGCACGACGACGAGGGTCACCGTCTGCGCACCGCCGGGCTCCTCCTGCGCGATGTTGAGCAGGGCGGCCAGCTCCTCCACGGGGATGATCTGGTTGCGCAGGCGGATGGCGCGCTTGTTGACGATCTCGATGATCTCGTCGCGGCGCACGCAGAGCATCTCGACGAGGGAGGTCGCCGGCAGGGCGCACACCTTCCCCGCCACAAGGACCGCGAAGAGCGGGAAGACCGCCAGATTCAGCGGCAGGCGAAGGAAAAAGGTCGTCCCCGCCCCTTCGGCGCTTTCGATGAAGATCGTCCCCTTGAGATCGTCGACGATGTTCTTGCGCACCACGTCCATCCCCACCCCGCGCCCCGACAGATCGGTGATGATGGCGCTGGTGCTGAAGCCGGGGGTGAAGATGAGGTTGGTGATCTCGGCGCGCGACATCCCGGCGAGCGCCTCGGCGCCGAAGAGCCTCTTCTCCAGAGCCCTCTGGCGGATCTTGTCGATGCTGAGCCCTCTGCCGTCGTCGCTCAGGGCGATGGTGACGCAGCCGCTGTCGTAGCACGCCGACAGCTTGATCGTCCCCTTGGGCGGTTTGCCCGCGGCGATGCGCCCCTCGGGGGGCTCCAGGCCGTGGTCGAGGGAGTTTCGGATCATGTGCAGGAGCGAGTCGCCGAGGCGATCGATGATCTGGCGGTCGAGCTCGGTCTCGGCCCCCTCGATGACGAGCTCGACCTCCCGCCCGACCTCCTGCGCGAGATCCCGCACCGTGCGGCGAAGGGGATCGAAGACGGTCGACAGGGGCTGCATGCGCAGCTTGAGCGAGGTCTGCTGCAGATCGCTGACGAGATGCTCCTGCATCATCGACGCGACGTGAATCGCCCGCACCGTCCGGTGGAGCGAGTGCTGCAGAGCCGCTCCGGCCTCCACGAGCCCGCGGCGCTCCCCCTGCAGCGCGGCGTCGACCCCTTCGAGATGCCGCGCGACGCTGCGCTCCAGCTCCCGCAGGCGGGCGATGTTTCGGTTGAAGCGCCCTTGCTCCGAGACGATCTCCCCCATCAGGCGGATCAGCTCGTCGAGCTTGGCGCAGTGGATGCGCAGGTAGTCGCCCTGCCCCCCCCGGGCCGTCGGCGCCGGCGCAGGTGCAGAGTCCGGCTGGGGTTGGGGCTGAGGCTCGGCCTGGGGCGCGGGCGGCGCGGCGGCGGCAGGCGCCGTCTCGGCGGGGGCGACGCACGGCGCCGCCTCCCCCCCTCCCCCCTGGGCGATGCGGGCCAGCGATTCGCACAGCTCCGCCGGGGCCTCCGGCGACTTCTCCCCTGCGCGCATCCGCTCGAGCATCGCCGTCAGGGCGTCCACCCCCTTGAAGAGGGTGTCGGTGGTGGGGGGAGCGACGGCGATCTTCCCCGCGCGCACCGCGTCGAGCACATCCTCCATCTGATGCGCCAGCTCGGTGATGCCGCCGAGCTTCATCATGCGCGACGACCCCTTGATGGTGTGGGCCGAGCGGAACAGAGCGTTGAGGGTTTCGGCGTCGCCCAGCGAGCTCTCGAGATTGAGCAGCCCCTCGCTCAGCCGCGCGCAGTGCTCGCCGGCCTCCTCGACGAAGCGGGCCAGAAATTTCGAGTGATCGAAGGCCATCAGGAGCGCCCCTCCTTCAGCACCGAGAGCTTGTGCCGACAGATCGCGATGAATTGCGCGGCGTTGAAAAACAGGGGGAAGAACTCCGCGCCGCGCTCCGAGAGCGTCCCGCTCTCCAGGCTTTTGAGCGCCGCCTCGTAGGCGCTCCTGGCCCTGCGCCGCTCGCCCTGCCCGAAGAGGATCTCGGCCAGGTAGAAGTGGGCGACCCAGCAGGAGGGCTCCAGATAGATCGCCTCGCGAAAGCGCCGCCTCGCCTCATCCTCGGCCCCCTCGTGCCTCGCCGTGATCCCTAGAATGAGCAGCGCCACGAGACAAAACGGATCGCGCTCCAGAATCTCGGTGCAGACGCGTCGCGCCTCCTCGAAGCGCGACGCGCTCACCAGGACGCTCCCCTTCAACGAGCGCGCCCGGATAAAGGAGGGGTCTTTGTCGATGAGAAGATCGAGTCGGTTCAGCGCCACCTGCGTCCTGGCGCTCTTCGCCAGTTCGAGGGCCTCGCCGAAGAGGCGCCGGATCTCTGCCTCCTCGGCGGCGCACCGGGGCGCCTGTGTCCGCGCAGCGACCTTGGAGGGGAGCTGCGCCACCGTAGGGGGCGTCGGAGCCCGCGGAGCCGGGGGCGCGCAGGGGGGCTCCCCCCGAAAAGGGCGTCGCGCGGCGAGGCGGCGCTCGCCGATAAAGATGCGCGGCATCTTGCGGTAGAAAAAAAGACCGTTTCTCTCCGTCAGCGTCAGCACCCCGATGTCGTGGTGCACCGTCTCGGAGGCGCCGACGAAGAGATACCCTCCTTCGTCGAGGAGGGCGGCGAGGCGCCCGAAGATCTCGCGCTGCACCTGGCTCGGAAAATAGATCGAGACGTTGCGGTAAAAAATAATGTCGGGCTTTTGCACGATCGCCGGATACGAGGGGCCGAGAAGGTTGGCGACCTCGAAACGGACCTGGCGGCGGATCTCTCCCAGCTCGTAGCACTCGTGCCCGCACGGGGTGAAGTAGCGCTCGCGCAGCGAAGGGTCGACCCCGCGGAAGGAGCCCGGCCCGTACACCCCGCGCCGGGCGACGCCGAGGGCGGAGGCGTCGATGTCGACCCCCGCGATGGTGAAAAGATGTTCGCTGTCGGGGCCGAAGCGCTCGCGCAGCATCATGGCGATGGAGTACGGCTCCTCACCGGTAGAGCAGCCGGCGCTCAGGATGCGCACCGGTTGCGCCTTGCGCTGCGCGATGATCTCGGGGACGATCGTATCGACCACCAGTTTGAGATGTTCCGGCTCACGGAAAAAATAGGTCTCGTTGACCGTCAGAAGCTCCACCAACTGCTGGAATTCGTCTCCGTCTCCCTCCAGCAGCGCGAGGTACTGCGCTTCGGTGGCGATCCCCCTTTGCGCCATGCGTCGCGCGAGGCCGTCGTGCAGCGTCTTCTCGCGCTCGTTCTGGAAATAGAGTCCGCAGGTGCGCAGCAGGATCGTCTTGAAGGGGGCGAGCCGCTCGCCCTGGTCGGCTACGATGCGCATCGGCGCCCTCCGTCCGATATCTTTCCGACCCGCAGCGCCAGTTCGGCGGGGATGGCGGCAAGGGGGAGGATCTTGTCGATGCAGCCGCGCTCCACGGCGCAGCGATTCATTCCGTACACCACCGAGCTCTGGGCGTCCTGAGCCAGCGTCGCCCCGCCGTTTTTGCGGATCGCCTCCATCCCGGCGACTCCGTCGTTCCCCATGCCGCTGAGAATGAGTCCCACGGCCCTCTCGCGGCAGACGGCGGCCACCGAGAGGAGCATGGTGTCGCAGCACGGGCGGTAGTGGCGGCGCGGGTCCCGTTCGCCGAGCAGGATCCTGCCCCCCTCGACGATCCGCATCGAATGCTCGGCGGGATTGATATAGACCCTGCCGGGTTCGAGACTCTCGCCGTTTTTCGCCACCGACACCTTCAGCGGCGTCGCCCCTGCGAGCCAGTCGACCATCCCTTGGGTGAACCCCTCGGCGATATGCTGCGCGAGGACGATGGGCGCCGCGAAGGTGGCGGGAAGGCTCGACAAAATGGCGAAAATCGCTTGGGGTCCTCCGGTGGAGGCGGCGATGGCCACAGCCGCCACCTTCGAGCCGGAGGAGATGTTCACTCTTTCGAGGGTCGCAGGGACGGGGCGGCGCCCCGCCGCTGTCAAACGGGAACTGACGTCGACTCTTGAGAGGAGGCGGACCTTTCCGATCAGTTTCTTCATGTTTTCCGGGCCGACATCGGGCTTTTCGATGACGTCGAGCGCCCCCTTGGCAACAGCGTCGAAGGCGGTGCGCACCCCGGTGAGCGCCGTCACGACGAGGATCGGGACGGGGTGCTCGGCCATGATTTTCTCGATGGCCGCGAGCCCCCCCATGACCGGCATCTCGATATCCATCGTCACGAGGTCCGGCTTGAGGGCAGGGACCTTGCGCACGGCGTCGAGTCCGTCGACGGCCTCTCCGACCACGCTTATATCCGGCTCGGAAGTGAGGATGGCGCAGATCATCTCACGAACCAGAGGGCTGTCGTCGACGACCAGAACCCGGATCGCTCTGCCGCCGGCCAACACTTAGGCACGCTCCCGCGAGGCCGCGTCGGAACTGAAGGAGCTCACCAGAGAGCGCAGCTCGTCGGTGAGGGCGGCCAGCTCCGCCGTCGCCCTGTTCGACTGCTGGATGGAGTCGGTGGAGACCCGGGCTCCCTCTTCAATGTCCTTGATCGCCATCACCACCTGGCTGCTGGCGAGCTGCTGCTGTTGGGTCGACAGGGAGATCTGGCGGGCGGCGTTGGCCGTCTCCTCCACCCCGTCGACGCTCTCGATCAGCATCACCACCGTGTGGGCGGCGTACTCCTGCCCCTCCTGGATCAGCGAAGCGCTCTTCTCCGACGACATGACGAGGCGGTTGACCGCATCCTGGATCTCGGTGATCTTCCCCTCGATCTCGCCGGTCGACTCGACGACGCTGTCGGCCAGACGACGAATCTCCACCGCCACCACTCCGAAGCGCTTGCCCGCCTCCCCCGCGCTCGCCGCCTCCAGGGCCGCGTTGAAGGCGATGAGCTTGGTCTGGTTGGCGATGTTGTTGATGATCTCCATGATCTTGTTGATCTCTTTGGAGCGCCTGCCGAGCTCGACGATCTCGCCGAGGCTCGCCTCGATGTTCTGGCTGATGTCGTTGACCTTGAAGGTGAGGTTCTCCACCTCCCCAGCGCCGACCTTGGTGTCTTCGAGGGTCTTGTCGGCCCGCTCCACCACCCCCTGGCTGTGCTGGGCGATCTGGCTCGCCGTGGAAGAGAACTCCTCCATCGTCGAAGAGATCTCCACCACCGACGAGGAGAGGCGCATGGCGAGGCCGGACTGCTGGTTGATGGCGGAGGCGATGGCCCCGGCCTGGGAGTGGATCTGTTCGGAGATGGCGCTGAACGACGTGAAGAGGGGAGAGAAGGTGCGTCGGGCCAGCGCGACCGAAACGGCGGGCACCAGGACCACGAAGATGAGCGCCGCGACAACGCCCCCCGTCCTCAGCCCCGACAAAAAGAGGAGGGCCGTCAGCGCGAAGGCCGCCGCCATCACGGCGGCGTTCATGACGGCAAACTTGGTGGTCGGATTCATCTATGCCTCCCTGAGCGAAGTGGCGATTTCAGACCGGCGCTCGCGCCGGAACCGGTGCAGACGGTGAAGATCGAGAAGTACGACAAACGTGCCGTTGCGCCACAGCACCCCCCACATCCCCTTGCGAAGGACGAAGGGCTCGAGCAGCAACGGCAAGGGGCGGATCTCGTCGAGGTCGAAGTGGGCGATCTCCTCCACCGTGTCGACGACCACCCGCACGGGCTCCGCCCCCTTGAGCGACAGGACGGTGGGAACGCGATAGGCGAGGGACCTGCCGCCGAAATCGAGCAGTTGATGCAGCCAGAAAAGATCGTCGTCCTGCGCTACGCAGCTCTGCATCGCCGCGATCTGCTCGGCATCGACGCCGAAGCGCCTCCCGGCGAAGGAAAAAAGGAGCAGGCTGAGCCGTGCCGGGAGCGCCGCCGCGTTCACGGCGCGATCCGGGCCGCCAGACGGTCGATCCCGATGAGAGGGACGAGCTCGCCCTGGATTTCGACCTCGCCCGTCACCAGATCGCGCACGGCCCCCTCCAGCGTCGAGAGGGGGGCCTGGACGGCGCTGGCGGGGACGTCGGTCACATCCTCGATGGCGTCGATGAGGATGCCCGAGCGAAATCCGTCCCGAACGGCCATGGCGACGAGGCATCTGTCCGCCTCGGCCACGCGCTGCGCCAGGAAGTGGCCGATGTCCACCACCGATTCGACGTCCCCGCGCACGTTGATGAGCCCCGGAAGATAGGGGGGAAGCTCGGGGACCCAGGCGATCTCGCAGGGGGGGAGGATCTCGCGGATCTCCCGACCATGGAAGGCGAACTTCTTGCCGCCGCAGGCAAAGAGGACGACCTTGACCCGCGCCTCTTCGACGTCGACCACCTCTTTGGCGCTTTCGCGCCGCCGGATCTCTTCCAGCAGCCGATCGCTCTTGAACTCTTCGGACGATGTCATCAAGCCTCCCGAACCGACGGTGCGAAGTCCACAGCCCAGGTCGTTTGAGCGTTGTCGAGGAAACTTCCGCACAATCCTAAACAAAAAGAATTCAAAACAAAAGTTATATCGTATACGGGATGAAAGACACAAATTCATTCGGGTGAAGGGCTCCGCCAGAGGTATAATTTGAGAAGAATAGAAAAGGAGGACGCTATGGGAAAAGTACTTTTGCTGGGCTGCCTGACGCTGGCGCTCGCGGGGTGTGCGAGCCCGGAGAGGGTCGCCACGATCCCGCCGGGCACCGGAGAGCGGGTGATCGAGATGCGGGCGAGCAACTTCGCCTTCGACCCCAACGTCATTCAGGGGCGCCAGGGGGACGAGATCCTGCTGCTGATCGAGAACGCCTCGGCCTTCGAGCACAACATCACCGTCGTCTCGCCGTCCGGCGAGACGCTCATCGCCCGGGATCTCCCCGCCGGCCGAACGGTTCCGGTGAAGCTCACCCTGACGGAGGCGGGGGAGTATGCCTTTCACTGCGACAAGCCGATGCACCCCCGCTTCGGAATGACGGGGCGCTTCGAAGTGCGCTGAAGGGGCGGTCGCTCTGGATCCTCGGAGCATGTCGCCGCGCAGGCGGCGAAGCGAACTTGCGTTTGACTTTCGGGGCGCGGACGATTAATTTATAGAGGCCGCCAACGAGAAATCGTCTTATTAACTCTCCTCTAACCGATTCTCTGCCATCTCGCCGCCCCGCCCGGCTCGCGGGCCCCGGCGCTGCCATCCAGACAGGAGATCTTGCGCATGCGTCTGCCGCCATCAGCTAAGAACTGGATTTCCCTGGCGGGCGCCACCATCGCGGTGGTCGCCCTTTTCATGATCCTCTTCCTGTTTGCCGTCACCGTCATTCTCGAAGAGCAGGCGGCCTACCTCGGCCTCGTCGTCTACATCCTTCTGCCCGGGGTCATGCTGGCGGGGCTGATCCTCATCGCCGTCGGCATGGTGGTGAAAAGCCGCAAGGCCCGTCAGGCGCACGAGGAGATGGAGGCGGGGTGGCCGCGGGTCGATCTCAACGACCCGCGTCACCGCAACGCCGCCTTCATCTTCGTCTTCGGCACCGGGATCTTTTTGTTCATCTCGGCCATCGGCAGCTACCAGGCCTTCCACTTCACCGAATCGACCTATTTCTGCGGCCAGATGTGCCACGCCGTCATGGAGCCCGAGGCCGTCGCCCATGTTCACGGCCCCCATGCGCGGGTCGATTGCGTCGCCTGCCACGTCGGCCCCGGCGTCGACTGGTATGTGCGCTCGAAAATCTCGGGCCTCTACCAGGTCTACGCCGTCGCCATGCGCAACTATCCCCGGCCGATTCCGACTCCCATCGAGGAGTTGCGCCCGGCGCGGGACACCTGCGAGCAGTGCCACTGGCCAGAGCAGTTCTACTCTTACCGCTACCGGGAGCGCTCCTACTTTCTGGCCGAGGAGGACAACCCGCGCTGGGATCTCGGCCTGACGCTCAAGGTCGGCAACCCTCACCCTGCCATCGGCTTCGAGGAGGGGATCCACTGGCACATCAACCCCAAAGTCCACATCGAATACGCCCCCACCGACGCGAGCCGGATGGAGATCGCCTGGGTGCGCTACACGAACCTGGAGACGGGCGAGGTGAAGGTCTACCGCGAAGATGGGTACGACGAGCGCGACCTCGAGGTGCGGGTGATGGACTGCATGGACTGCCACAACCGCCCCGCGCACCAGTACCTCTCTCCCAACGTCTTCATCGACAAGGCGATGATGGCCGGGACGATCTCTCCCGAGCTTCCGGGCATCAAGGCGCTGGCCCTGAACCTGTCGTCGCAGCATTACGACAGCCGAGACGAGGCGATGGATGCGCTGCGCGCAGGGATCGAAGAACACTACGGCCGCCAGCACCCGCAGATCATGCAGGAGCGCCCCGAGGTGGTGGAGCGCGCCATCGTCACCCTGCAGGAGTCCTTCGCCCGAAACATCTTCCCCTACATGAGGGCTCGCTGGGACGTCTATCCGGACCATTCGGCGCATCTCGAATTCCCCGGGTGCTTCCGCTGCCACAACGACCGGCACGCCACCGAGACGGGCGAGGTCATCCGCATGGACTGCGTCATCTGCCACGACATCAACAGCCAGGGCTTCCGCGACGCCATCGAATTCGCCCCGATCGGCAAGAGCCTCGAATTCGAGCATCCCGTCGACATCGGCGACGCCTGGCGCGAAGTCCTCTGCTCGGACTGCCACGGCGGCTGAGCCCCTTCTGCATTCCCCCAGGGGGAAGGGCGTCCGCCCTTCCCCCTTTCCTTCCCCTCCCCCTCCGGTCCCGCATATCTATTCACCTTGTGGGGTCGCGACTCCCATGACAAGGGTGTCTGGCGCCATGGCCGGCGCC
>JBJHBH010000022.1:0-40499 GCA_050485365.1 Desulfuromonadales bacterium
GTCACCTACAGCGTCGTTTCGCCCGAGCGCTCGACGCTCTTCCCCGGCGGGATCACCCCCAACTACCGCGTCATCGCCGCCGTTTTGCAGCGCACCCTTCAGGGGCTCGGCATCGAGGCGCAGCTCGCGCCGGGACGACAAAGAGGGGGGGAGGGCGCGAGCGGCGCCTGCTTCATCGCCCCGTCGGTTCACGAGCTCGTCTACGGCGGCTGCAAGATGACGGGCAGCGCCCAGCGCCGCAGCGGCGGCGCCTTTCTGCAGCACGGCTCGATCCCCGTCGGCCTCGATCTCGAACGCCTCTGCCGCGCTCTGGGCCGAAACGGCGCCCCGCTCGAAAAAAGAAAAGAGACCCTCGCCCGCAAGGTCGGTTGGATCAACCGTTTTCTTGCCTCCCCCGTCACCGTCGACGACGTCGAAGATCGCCTCATCGAAACTTTCGCCCACAGGCTCGAAATCGTCTTTGAACCGTCGGCGCTCACTGAAAAGGAGTGGGAGAGGGCGGAAGAGCTGAAGAGCCGATTTGAGCTCTAGACCATTTTGATTCCTGATCAGCGCCAATCTTTCGCTGAGCATTTAGGGGACTTGGCTTTTGCGAAAAATTGGTACTCATCAGATTTTGATTTGAGACCCGGATTCCCGTATAATCCTTTTTCGGCCTTCGGCGCTCCGACCTGAGCCTCGAGATCCGATTCACCCTTCATCTTCGGCCTGCCATGTCGTTCCCCAATATCGACCCCGTCATCTTCGAGATAGGCCCCTTCGCTGTTCGGTGGTACGGGATGATGTATCTGGTCGGCTTCGTTGCCGCCTACTTCCTCATCCGCTACTATGCCCGGCTGCGCAATCTGCCGCTGGGCAAGGAAGGCGCCTCCGATCTTCTTTTCTTCTGCATCGTCGGCCTGATCGTCGGAGCCCGCCTCGGTTACGCTTTTTTCTACCATTTTTCCTACTATGTGCGTCATCCCCACGAGATCTTCTTTCTGTGGGAAGGGGGGATGAGTTTCCATGGCGGACTGATCGGGGTCGTTCTGGCCACCCTGTGGTTCTGCCGCCGCAGGAGCATCTCCACCTTGCTGACCGGAGATATTCTCGTCGCCTCTGCGCCGGTGGGGATCGGCCTGGTCCGGGTCGCCAACTTCATCAACGCCGAGCTCTACGGCCGCGTGACAGACGTCCCCTGGGGGGTCGTCTTCCCCGGGGCCGGGCCGGAACCGCGGCACCCCAGCCAGCTCTACGAAGCCTTCCTCGAGGGGCCGGTTCTGCTGCTGATCCTCTGGTGGCTCCATCGGCGCCAGTCAGCCCCCGGCGTCCCGCTCTTCTCCTTCATCATGTGCTACGGCCTCTTCCGGTTCAGCGTCGAATTCTTCCGCCAGCCCGACGCCCACCTCGGCTTTCTGTGGGGAGGGGCGACGATGGGACAGCTCCTTTCGATCCCCATGATCCTCGTCGGAATCGGGGGGATTTGCGCGATCAAGTATTACAAGGTCAAAGGGAGATAACTTCCCGTCCTCTGACTCCTGGATTCCGGTTATGAACATCCGCGGTATCGTCTTCGACTGCGACGGCGTCCTCTTCGAGAGCCGTCGGGCGAATCTCGTCTTCTACAACACCGTCCTGGCTCATTTCGGCAAGCCTCCGATACAAGAGGACGATCACGAGACGTGTCACCTGTGCCACACGGCCGCCAGCCCGCAGGTTCTCGCCGCCCTTTTCGGTGAGAGGGGGGAGGAGGCCCTGGCTTTTTCCGCCACCCTCGACTACCGCACCTTCATCCCCTACATGACCCCCGAACCGCAGATGGCGTGGGCTCTTGCCGAGCTGTCGCAGCGCTACCCCCTTGCGGTCGCCACCAACCGCGGGACGAGCATGCCTGAAATCCTGAGCCATTTCGGGCTGAACGACCATTTCAGCGCCGTCGTCACCAGCCGCGACGTCCCTCGCCCCAAGCCGCACCCCGACATGCTGCATCTGGCGGCCGTGCGCCTCGGGCTGAGGGAGAACGAGCTCCTCTTCGTCGGAGATTCGGAGCTCGATCGCCGCGCCGCGCAGGCCGCGCGGATGCCCTTCGCGGCCTACAAGTGGGACGGAGGAGATGTGCGGATCGAGGGATTTCGGGATCTGGTGCGGATGGTGGGGGCGGAAATTCGATGAGAGAAGAGCGGAAGCCGAAAGGTCTCAGAGCTTCATAAAACGACAATCGGCGTGCGCGCACCGATCGAAGCGGCGTGCGGCGCGACGCGCTGTGGCCACCGTCGCACAGCGGCGGCTAGCCTTTGTTGAGCGACTTCACCATCTCCAGCACATGGCCGCCGTCGTATTTGCGGTAGCTGACCTGATCCATCAGGGTGCGGATGAGATAGACCCCCCGGCCGTGTTCGTCGAGATGGTCGACGTGGCGCAGGCTCGAGATGTCGAATCCCTGCCCCTGATCGTAGACCTTGATGTTCAGATTCCGGTCGAGGATGGTGATGGTGATGTGCACCTCCCTGTCCGGATCCCCCTCGTTGGCGTGCTGAATCGCATTGGTCATCGCCTCGGTGAGTACGAGGTTGATGTGGTAGGCCAACTCCTCCCTGTCGCCGTGATAGCGCTTGAGCGTTCTGGCGATGTCTTCGCCGATCCTGCCGATCAGACTCAGGTAGCGGGTCTGATTGGGAACCTTGATGTCGACTTCGATCTTTTCTTTCATTGTGTTCCTCGACAAGATCAATGCATCGGCGGCGCGCCCCCTGCGCCGCGCGAGGGCTCAGAAACTGGCGACGGCTTCCTGGGCGGTGGGGAAGATCTCGAAGACTCTGTGCAGGCGGGTCAGCTCGAACATCGACTTGACCTGGGGCTGAAGACCGCTCAGCTTGAGGTTGCCGCTTCGGGCGCTGGCGTTCTTGAACCCGGAGACGAGGGCGCCGAGCCCCGAAGAGTCGACGAAGCGCACCTCGTGCAGGTCGATGACCATACTGGTTTTGCCCTCTTCGAACAGATGCAGCATCTGAGCCTTGAGCTCGGCGCTGTTGTGGGCGTCGAGGCGTTCTTCCTTGATTTCAATCAGAACCACGGCTCCCTGCTCTTCGATATGAACGATCATTCTAGGTTCTCCTTAATGATTAATTCCGCTCTCGTTGACTCTGTTTTCCATAAGATATCATAGAAATTCGGCATCTGACCAGCGTCTAAGTGGTCGTCTTTCGCCTTTCACGCCCGCGTTGTCGCCTCACTCCACCTTCATCGCCACCAGCGTCACATCGTCGTTGAACCCCGTCGAGCCGGAGAAGAGGCGAACCTGACGGATCAGCTCGTCGATGAGCTCGTCGGGCGCCAGGTGATGATTCTGCTGCAGCAGCTCGCAGAGGCGCTCGTCGCCGAAGAGGTTGTGCTCGGCGTCCTCGGCCTCGGTGATGCCGTCGGTGTACAGCAGCAGGATGTCGCCGGGCTCGAGGGTCACGCGGCGCTCCTCGAACTGAACCTCCCGTCGCACGCCGAGGATCAGCCCCTCGGCGTCGAGGCGTTCGCAGGCGTTGGAGCCCGCGCGCCAGATCAGCGGCAGATTGTGCCCCGCGTTGGAGAAGGAGAGGGTGCGGCTCCATGCGTCGTACTTGAGGTAGAAGATGGTGATGAAGAGCTCGGCGCGGCTGAGGTCTTCGTAGAAGAATTCATTGAGGGCGTTCAGAATGTCGCTGGTGTTGAGGAGCTGGCGCGCCACGGCCTGAATGAAGGTGCGTGTTTCGGCCATGATCAGCGCGGCTCCGACGTTGTGTCCCGACACGTCGGCGATCAGCAGATCGAGCGACGCCGAGCCGCGGGGGAGAAAATCGTAATAGTCGCCGCCGACCTGGCGGGCCGGCTTGCACTTGCCGGCGAGCTTCACCCCGGGGATCTCGGGGGTGCGCAGCGGCAGCAGCCCGAGCTGGATCGTCTTGGCGATCTGCAACTCGCGCTCCTGCTCGCGCGCCGCGATGAGCTCCATCGTCTGCCCCGCGTTTCGCCACGCGACACCGACCTGCCCGGCGAGGCTCTTGAAGAGCTCGATGAACTCCTCGGTGAAGATCCCCTTGGCCGATCGGGAGAAGGCCGACAGGACCCCCACCGGATCGCCCTCGATGGTGATCGGCGCGTGCGCGAAGGAGCGGATCCCCTCGCGGTGGATGACCTGCGTCGAAGCGGCGATCTCCATGTCGTCGGTATCGTTGACGACGCTCACCGAGTTGGTGAGGAAGGTTGTTCCGATATAGCTCTCCATCGTCAGCTGCCGCTCGGACTCGCCCAGATGCGCCGAGCTCATCCCCTTCTGGCTGCGAACGGTCAGGACCTGGCGATCCTCGTCGAGCAGGCGGATGACGAGCAGATCGAACTTGAACTGCTGCTGCAGCAGGTCGAGGATGTTGTCGAGGATCTGCTGGATCTCGGCGCCGCTCGACACCACCCGCGCCGATTCGTACAGAACGCTGAGCTGCTCGCGACTGGAGGTGCGGCTGATGGTGACCGAGCCGAAGATGTCGAAGACGTCTTCCATGCGGCTTCCGCGCGTCGCCAGGTAGTTCTCGATGATGATGCGCGCCGGCGCCGCGCCGACCGAACCGGCCAGCGTCCTTTCGGTGAAGCGCTTCAGGCTCGGCAGCTCGTACTCCGACAGGCTTCCGCGCTCGTCGATCTCCCGATCCCCGATATATTGCGCGATGGCGGCGTGGGCCTGCTTTTCGCCGATGAACTTGGTCATCAGGTCGACGAACTCCATGACGGTCGGGGCCTTGCTGATGCGCTTGCGCTCGTGAATCTCGCGCACGGGGGTGAGGGCGTCGATAAACTTGGGGATCTGCTCCTTCTCCTCTTTGGTCGGCTGCGTCAGCAAAGAGATGGAAATGAAGGCGCCTACGTTGAAGAACATCGTCCAGAACAGCGAGTGGGTCCACATGTCGAACCCCGTCAGCCCGAAGAGCTCCAGCGGGCGCAGAAGCGCAAAGCCGAAGAGCCCCTCTTCCATGATGTCGCTCTGCATCCAGCCGCTGCGCACGAAGGAGGGGACGAGCAGCGTGTAGAACCAGGTGATGAAGCCGAGGATGAGGCCGGCGATCGCCCCCTGACGGGTGGCGCGCCGCCAGAAGAGCGCGCCGATGACGGCCGGGGCGAACTGCGTCGCGGCCATGAACGATATCAGGCCGATGGCGACCAGGGCGTACGCCTCGCCGATGATGCGGTAATAGGCGTATCCCAGAAAGATGACCGCAACGATCCCCAGGCGCTTGATGTTGATGAGGATGGTCGAGATGTCCGACGCCTGAATGCGCAGCTTCAGAATGACCGGCATTACCAGGTGGTTGAGGATCATCGTCGAGAGGGCGACCGACTCGACCATCACCATCCCCGCCGCGGCGGAAAATCCGCCGATGAAGACGAACATGGCGAGCCAGTGCTGCCCCTGCTGCAGCGGCAGGTGGATCACGAAATAGTCGGCGAGCGCCGCGTCTCCGTCGTTCAGCAGCAGCCCCCCCAGGGCGATGGGGATGACGAAGATGTTGATGAGAAACAGATATGCCGGAAAGCGCCACATGGCGTCGCGGATGTGGCGCTCGTCCGAGTTTTCGATGACCATGATGTGGAACTGGCGCGGCAGCAGCATTACCGACATCATCGCCAGGAAGGTCAGGGTGAACCACATGGGGTAGGTGTTCTGCGGCGTGTCGAGCATCAGCAGATGCATGCGGTCCGGGAACTCGGTGATGAAGCGGTTGAAGATGTCGCTGAAGCCGCCGAAGACGCCGTAGGTGATGTAGATCCCCACCGCCAAAAAGGCGAGGATCTTCACCAGCGACTCCATGGCGATGGCGGCGACGAGCCCCTCGTGGCGCTCGGAGGCGTCGAGATGACGCGCGCCGAACAGGACGCCGAACAGCGACAGGATCAGCGCGAGGATGAACGCCGTGTCGAGCCAGGGCAGGGGGGGGAGGAACTTCGTGCCGGCGCCGACGGTGATCGGCGTGGCGGTGAGCAGATCGAAGGTGTGGGCCACCGCCTTGAGCTGCAAGGCGATGTAGGGCATGATCCCGATGACGGCGAAGACCGTGACCACGGCGCCCAGAACCGCCGACTTGCCGTAGCGGCTCGAAATGAAGTCGGCGATGCTGACGATGTTCTGCTCTTTGCTGATGCGCACCATCTTGCGCAGCACGAGCCACCACCCCAGGGCGATGAGGGTCGGCCCCAGGTAGATGGGGAGAAAGTCGAGCCCCGTGGTGGCGGCCCGGCCGACGCTGCCGTAGAAGGTCCACGACGTGGCGTAGACCGCCAGCGAGAGCGAGTAGATGTACGAATTGGAGATGATGCTGCGACCGGCCTCCCTGCGCTTGTCGGCGTAGTAGGCGACGGCGAAGAGCAGGCCGAAGTAGAGCAGGGATATGGTGGCGACGACACCGATCGACATCAGGGGGCGTCTTTCTCCTGCTCCTCCGGTTCACCCTCCTCCTGCGAATTGACGTTCGCGAAACGGGAAAAGAGATAGACGACCAGGATGGAGGCGGGCCAGCCGAGCATGAAATAGAGAAACAGAATGGGGTAGTTGAAGATCAGAACGTCTTTGTTGAAGATGTGGACGAACGGATAGTTGATCATGATCACTCCGAGGAGGAACATGATCACCCAGACTTCCCGCAGGCGGATGGGATTCGACGACTTCATGGGAATATTCCCCGTAAACTGTTCAGCATGGGGTCACAATACCCCATCTGCTGTTTTGCCATCTTGCGAATATCACTTCATCTTATGGGGTCGCGGCACACATGACAAGGGTGTCTGGCACCATGGACGGCGCCAGTCAAGCGGCCATGGACGGCGAAAAGCGTCCCTTGACATGGCAGGTGGGCCCCCCTGCTGAAACAGTTACTCTTGCGAAAGCATCAAAGTTTCCGCGAGTATAAAGTGCACATTATAATCGACCGAAAGTGCGGTGTCGACCCGTATTGCGCCCTGCTCGGGATGCTCGAAGGCGGCCGCCTGCCGATCGTAGAGCTCGGGTCGGCCGTCCGAGGGGTCCGTCCCCTGCGCCCGGCGCCGATCGAGGCGCTCCAGCGCCACGGCGCGATCGCACTGCAGGTGGACGACGACAGCGTGCGCCCCGCGCCGACGGGCTTCGTTCAGAAAATGTTCGCGTTCGCTGTGGCGCCCGAAGGAGGCGTCGACGACGACGCTGCGCCCCGCCGCCGCTTCGTCCAGGGCCGCCGCCAGCAGCCGGTCGTAGGTGAGGCGGTTGAAGCGTTGCGAATAGATGCCCGTGCCGTAAGGGGCTGACGGCCCGGTGTCGGCTTGCGTTCCGGCCAACGTCTTGCGCATCTCGTCCGATCGCAGCATCGAGGCCCCCAGCGCCTCGGCGAGGGCGCGCCCCACGGTGCTTTTCCCCGTCCCCATCAGTCCGCAGGTCAGCACCACCACGGGCGGGCACAGGTAGCCGAGCGCCAGCGAGAAGTGCCGCCGCGCGCGCTTTGCGGCGGCAGAGCGGGCGGCGTCGGAGGCGTTCGTGTCCGCGGCGAGAAACGATTCGACCTTCCCGCGCACCCACGTCCGGTAGATCTTGTAAAAGGGGATGAGCAGATCCCTCTCGGGGTCCTCGCCCAGCACCTCGTCGTAGGCGCCCAGCAGCCCCGAGGAGAGATCGCGGCGGCCGCGCAGGTCGAGATCCATCAGGACGAAGGCGAGGTCGGCGGCGACGTCGCCGATGCGGAAGCGGCGGTTGAACTCGATGCAGTCGTAGATCTTCACCGGATCGGTGAGGCAGATGTGCTCGGCGTGCAGATCCCCGTGTCCGTCGCGCACCCACCCGCGCTCCTCCCGGCGCACAAACAGCGCGGCGTTTTGCGCCAGAAACTCCTCCACATAACGCCGACACGCCCGCTGCGCCCGAGGGTCGAGGGTCTCGCCGCAGAACGGGGCGGTCTGCTCGAAATTCTCCCGCCAGTTCACGCGCACCACCTCCAGATTGCTCTGTCCTCCGTCGTTGCGGCAGACGGCCGACTCGCGGTGCAGCTGTGCGATGCGCCGTCCCGCCGTCTCGACCAGCGCCGGCAGCGCAGGGTCCCCTTCGTCGATGCGCCGGTCGAGCATCCGCTCGGCCGGCAGGCGCTCCATCCGCACGGCGTATTCGACGATCCGACCGCCGCCGCCGATGCCGAAGCGCTCGCCGTCGAGGCGGATGTCGATCACGCCGAGATAGACGCCGGGGGCGAAGCGGCTGTTCAGCCGCACCTCCTCTTCGCAGAAGAATCGGCGCCGGTCGAGGGAGGAAAAGTTCAAAAAGCCGAAATCGACCGGCTTTTTGACTTTGTAGACGTGGCGACGGGTGAAGTAGAGGCGGGAGACGTGCGTCTCGACGAAGTCGACCGAACCCTCTTCCGAAGGATAGAAGTCGGGGCGGAGCATCGCTTTGTGCAGCAGTTCAGCCTTCACGGCGGCCCCTTTCGAGCGAGAGGTAACTCTTTGAAATCACATAAACTGTAGCACAAGTGACGCGGGGCACTAGGCACTGGGCGATCGGGAAGGAAAAAAACAGGAAAAAAGCGGCGGATGGGCAAAGGGACGAGGGTCGCCATCTCGCCGAGAGCCTCGCCTCTGCTGCGCTTTTCGCCATTTGACCCCCGATTTGGTGTATGATAGATTTTCAGCTTCCCGGATGGAGGAATTTCCCCCTGATTTCAGCTCAGCGTTCAAAACTCAGCCTACAGCACCGCCTCTCCATTCTGAGCGTGCGCCGACTCATTCTTCTTGTCCCCCTGGTCCTTTTCGGCTGCGCGACGCACCCCACCGTGACCGCATCGTTCGATTCCCCCGACCCTGAAGCGCCGCCGTATCTCTCCCGCGTGGACGACCCCGGCTCCCGTGCCCTATACCATTTCGGCACCGCCCGCCTGCAGGCCGCCGAGGGCGACGTGGACGGCGCGCTGGCGTCGATGGAGCGCGCCGCGGCGCTCGATCCCGAGACGGCCTACCTCCAGCTCTCCCTGGCGCATCTCTACCTGGAGACGGGCGACGACGAGCGGGCCCTCGCCACTGTCGTGCGCGTCCTCGAACGCCACCCCCACTCGGCCCAGGCGCACCTTCTGGCGGGCAACATCCACTTCAGCGCCGGACGCGACGAAGAGGCCGTGGCCTTCTTCCAGCGCGCCGTCGCCCTCGACCCCGACGAAGAGAGCGCCTGGCTGCACCTGGGGATCGTCTATGCCCGCCTCGGCGAATTCAGCATGGCTTCCGGCACCCTGCGGCAGCTGTTGGAGCATCGCCCCGACTCGCTCATCGCCGAGCTCACCCTGGCCCGCCTCTATCGTGAGACGGGGCTTGCGGCGCTGGCCGAAGACTACTACCTGAACCTCCTCGAAAAGGAGCCGGGGCTGGAGCCGGTCATCCTCGAGCTCGCGGGGCTGTACGAGAGTACCGGCGAGCTCGACAAGGCCATCGAGCTCTACAGCGAGCTGGCGCAGGACGGCTCCGACCACCACGAGGTGCGCCACTATCTCGTGCGGCTCCTCATCATGGAGGAGCGCCTCGACGACGCCCTGCATCATCTGCGCGAGATCGTCGAGAGCCATCCCCACGATCTGGAGGCGTGGCGGCGCATCGGGCTCATCCATCTGGAGCGCCACGAGTGGGAAGACGCTTCGGAGGTCTTCTCCCACATCCTCGAAATCGACCCCGAGATCGTTCAGGTGCGCTATTATCTCGGCACGGCCCTCGAAATGCGGCACCAATGGCGCAGGGCGCTGGAGGTCTTCGAGGAGATCCCGCCGGACTCGCACCTGTACCCCGACGCCCTGGCGCATCGCGGCTATCTGTATTATCAGCTCGATCGGGGCGCCGAGGCGATCGCGCTCATCGAGTCGCACCTGCACGTCATGACGCTCCGACCGCAGCTCTTCGCCTTTCTCGCCACCCTCTACGAGATCGACGGCGCCTACGACAGCGCCCGACGGGTGCTCGGCCGCGGGCTCGAGCGCTTCCCCGAAGACGTCGAGCTGCTGTATCATAAAGGGATCGTCTTCGAGCGGATGGAAGAGCGCGACGACGCGCTGCTCGTCATGGAGCGGATCCTGACCCTCGATGCCGAGCACCCCGAGGCGCTCAACTATATCGCCTACACCTGGGCCGAGCGGGGAGAGAATCTCGAAAAAGCCCTGCAGATGGCGCGCAAGGCGGTGACGCTCAAGGGGGACGCCGGACACATCATCGATACCCTCGGCTGGGTCTATTTCCGCCTCGGGCGCTACGAAGAAGCGCGGCGGCAGCTCGAAATGGCCGTGGCGCACCTCCCCGAAGACCCCCTGGTGCGCCAGCATCTCGGCGAGGCCCTCTTCGCCCTGGGCAAAAACGACCTCGCCCGCGAAGCCTTCGAAAAGGCGCTGGAGCTCGATCCGGGAAATGAGGAGGTTTTGGATCTGTTGAGGAGGGTGGGGCAAATTGATTGAGTCCCAGGCCAAAGGCCAAAGGCCAAAGGCCCGAGGTTTTTATTCAAATTCAAAATTCAAAATTCAAAATTCTCCATGCGAATCCTGACGGTTACTCTCACTTTCCTTCTCACCCTCCTGCTCGCCTATGGCTGCGCCCCCGCGCCGCGGGTCCCCCTCGAGGTGGCCCCCGGGCTTGAGGACGTGCTCGTGCGGCAGATGCAGGAAAACGCCCGCGCCTTTCACTCCGTGCAGGGGTTCGCGCGGGTCTGGGTGCGGGCCGAGGGGCGCTCGGCCGGCGGCAGACAGGTGTTGATCGTTCAGGAGCCGAATCTTTTTCGCACCGACGTTCTGAACCCTTTCGGATCGCCGGTAATGCAGATCGCCGCCGACGGGTTCGATCTGACCGCCATCGTCCCCGGCGACGGCGTCTTCTACACCGGAGAGGCGACCTTCGCCAACCTCTATCGCTTTACGCGTCTGCCGCTGGCCCTGGAGGAGACGGTCGCCCTGATGCTCTACCGGGTGCCGTTCAATCCGCTGCTCGACCGCGAGCTCACCCCCCGGCACGACGGCTATCTGCTCACCATGCGCGGTGCCCTCGACTGGCGCCAGGAGCTCTTCTTCGATCCGCGTCTGCGCCTCGTGCGGGCCGACTGGTACGAGGGGAATCGCCTGGTGCTTCGCGCCGAATACGGCGATTTTATGAGCCAGGACCCCACCTTTCCCCGGTCCCTCTCTCTCAGCGTTCCCGGGCAGGAGCTGGAGGCGGAGGTGAACTTCACCGAAATCGAGCTCAACGTCGACATCCCCCCCGAGCGCTTCCGCCTCGCGCCGCCGCGAGGGTATCGGGTGGAACCATTGCCGTGAAAAAAACAGGCAATGGGCAATGGGAGGGGTTATGCCCTGCCTATCGCCTATCGCCCATAGCCATAGCCTATCGCCTAATTTCTCGGAGAACCAATGCTTCACATAAATAATTCAAAATTCAAAATTCAAAATTCAAAATTGACCATTCTCTTCTTCCTCATCCTCACCCTAGTATTGACCGGATGCGAACGAAGAGAATGGTCCGCGCCTCTCGCCGACGAAGAGGTCGAACCGGCCTACGGCGACACGATCATCATGGGGACGATCGGCGATGCGAGCAATCTTTTGCCGGTGCTGGCGGCCGACGCCTCCTCTTCGGAGATCAACGCCCGGGTCTACAGCGGCCTGGTGCGCTACGACAAGAACCTGGAGATCGAGGGGGATCTGGCCGAGTCGTGGGAGATTTCCGACGACAACCTCACCTTCACCTTTCACCTGCGCCGCGACGTGCGCTTCCACGACGGAGCGCCCTTCACCGCCGAGGACGTCCTCTTCACCTTCCAGACCTACATCGACCCGACCGTCCCCACCGCCTACGGCGAGCGTTACCGGCAGGTCGAGACGGCCGAGGTCATCGACCCCTACACCTTCCGGGTGACCTACCGCGAACCCCTCTCCACGGCGCTCATCAGCTGGGGGTTCGGCATCATGCCCAAGCATCTGCTCGAAGGGGTCGACATCACCCAGAGCCCGCTGCAGCGCGCCCCCATCGGCACCGGCCCCTACCGCTTCGTCGAGTGGCGCGCCGGCGAGCGGATCGTCCTCGAAGCCAACCACGACTACTGGGAGGGGCGCCCCTACATCCACCGCATCCTCTACCGCATCATCCCCGACCTCTCCACCATGTTTCTCGAGCTGCAGGGCGGGGGGCTCGACTACATGGGGCTCACCCCGCTGCAGTACGCGCGGCAGACCGACACCCTGGCCTTCCAGCGCCGCTTCAACAAGTTTCGCTACCCGTCCTTCGCCTACACCTACCTCGGGTACAACCTGCGCCGCCCCATGTTTGCGGACGTGCGGGTGCGCCAGGCGCTCTCGTACGCCATCAACGAGCAGGAGCTCATCGACGGCGTCCTGCTCGGGCTCGGACAGCCCGCCAACGGCCCCTTCAAACCCGACACCTGGGTGCACAACCCGAACGTGCGCACCTACGAGTACAACCCGCAGAAGGCCCTCGAGCTCCTCGCCGAGGCGGGATGGACCGACAGCACCGGCGACGGATGGCTCGACAAGGACGGGCAGCGCTTCTCCTTCGTCATCATGACCAACCAGGGCAACGATCAGCGCATCAAGAGCGGCGAGATCATCCAGCGCCGCCTGCGCGAGGTCGGCATCGACGTGCGGTTGCGCGTCATGGAGTGGGCCTCGTTCCTGAAGGAGTTCGTCAACCCCGGCAACTTCGACGCCATCATCATGGGGTGGACGATCCCCATCGATCCCGACCCCTTCGACGTGTGGCACTCCAGCAAGACCCGCCCCGGCGAGCTCAACTTCATCGGCTTCAACAACCCCGAGGTCGACGCGCTTTTAGAGCGCGGGCGCCGCACCCTCGACCAGGACGAGCGGGCCAGAATCTATCACCGCTTCCAGGAAATCCTCGCCGAAGAGCAGCCCTACACCTTCCTCTACGTCCCCGACGCCCTCCCCGTCGTCGGTGCCCGCTTCCGCGGCGTCGAAGAAGCCCCCGCGGGGATCATGCATAATTTCAACGAATGGTTCGTTCCCGCCGGAGAGCAAAAATTCACGCGGTAGCGTGAATTTTCCTCCCCGGCGGGAAATTTTGAATTGTGAATTTTGGATTTTGAATTAAAGTCAAAATCAATTGGAGGACCGATGGGGGGGAATGTTGTTCGCGATGAGAGCTACGGTTTTGCTCTAGAGATTGTTCAATTGTGTCGGGGCATTAAAGGGAGAAACGAGCAGATTCTCGTTCGGCAGTTGCTGAGGTCCGGCACCAGCATCGGAGCCAACGTCGAAGAGGCTTTGGCAGCACAGAGCCGTGCTGATTTCATCGCAAAAATGTCCATTTCTTCGAAGGAAGCTCGTGAGGCAAATTACTGGATCAGGCTTTTGCGGGATAGCGGAAGTGCTGCTCCCGAAGTGCTTCAACCGGCTCTGAAAAAGTCTCAAGAGTTGATCAACATCCTGACAGCCATTGTGAAAACAGCGCAGGCAAGGCAACCAGAGAGGTCCTGATGCCTTTCATTCAAAATCCAAAATTCATAATTCAAAATTATCACCACGATGCTTAAGTATATTGCAAAGCGTCTACTGATGATGATTCCGCTCGTGTTGGGAATCACGCTGATCAGCTTCGTGGTGATACACCTCGCTCCCGGCGAGCCGACGGACATGCAGCTCGATCTGATGCCCGACGCGACCATCGAGCTGCAGGAGCGGCTGCGCCAGCAGTACGGCCTCGACCAGCCGCTGCACGTTCAGTACGGGATGTGGCTGTCGCGCCTGGTGCGTCTCGATTTCGGCGAGTCGTTCGCCCTCGACCGGCGCCCCGTCATCGACAAGATCGCCGAGCGCCTTCCGATCACCATCACCATCAACGTCCTCTCCATCGCCCTGATCCTCGCCGTCGCGGTCCCCATCGGCATCCTGTCGGCGACGCGGCGCAACTCCCTCTTCGATCGGGGGACGACCCTCTTCGTCTTCATCGGCTTCGCCACCCCGTCGTTCTGGCTCGCCCTTCTGCTCATGGACTACCTCGGCGTGCGCCTCGGCCTCTTCCCCATCGCGGGGATCCGCTCCCTCGGGCACGAGTATCTCAGCACGCCGCGGCAGATCCTCGACGTCGCCCATCACCTCGTGCTGCCCGTCTTCGTCTCCGCCTTCGGCGGGCTCGCGGGCTTCTCGCGCTACATGCGCTCCAACATGCTCGAAGTCGTCCGGCAGGACTACATCCTCACCGCCCGCGCCAAAGGGCTCGCCGAGAGGGTCGTCATCTACCGTCACGCCCTGCGAAACGCCCTTCTGCCCGTCATCACCATCCTCGGCCTTTCGGTCCCAGGCCTCATCGGCGGCAGCGTCATCTTCGAGACGATCTTCGCCATCCCCGGCATGGGCAAGCTCTTCTACGACGGTGTCATGATGCGCGACTACCCCCTCATCATGGGCGTTCTCGTCATCGGCGCCATCCTCACCCTCATCGGCAACCTCATCGCCGACATCAGCTACGCCCTGGCCGACCCGCGGATACGGAATTCGTAAAGGCAGTGTCCAGGAGCCGGGAGCCGGGAGCCGGGAGCCAGGAGGAAGGCAAAGGCAAATGACCCCTCTGACCGGCAAGCCGGCCATCCCCTGCATAGGGGGACACTGCCTTTGGCCCCTCCTGTAGAGCAGGGGGTCGCCCGCAGGGCCGGGGGGTAGATTTTTCAACTTGCACCCACCCCGCCAATCCTGCTATAAAAAACGACGACAGTACAGCCGGTTATGCAAACCTTTGATCCCCTGAATCCATTCCGGAGTCTTCAATGGTCGAGAATTTCCTCTTCGTCTACATTTCCATCTTCTGTTTCGGCGTCAGCGCAGGTCTCGTCCTGAGCAACATGATCCAGAACCGCAGCCTCCACAAGTCCCGCCAGAGAAGCATCTGGAAGCCCTGAAGGTGCGCGGGCTCGTTCCTGCTCTTATCCTTCTTCTCCTTCTCTTCCCCACTGACGGATACGCCTCCTCCTCCGAGTCGCTGTGGTCCCGGGGCGAGACCGCCCTCTGGGCCGGGACTCTCGTTGCGGCAGGGGGGCTGACGCTCGTCGACGAGGATATCCGCACCTTCTTCCAAAAAAACCGCGGCGAGCCCGCCGACTCCGTCGCCGACGCTCTCGACATTTTGGGTCACCCGCTGAGCACCCTGGTCTTCGGCGGCGGGCTCCACCTCTACGGCAGGGCGAGCGACGATCCTCATGCGGCCGAGACTGGAGAGATCGCCCTTCATGCCGTCCTCGGCTCCCAGGTCGCGGTCTTTATCCTGAAGAGCGCCGTCGGGCGCGAGCGCCCCGACGTGTCGGGCGATGCCCATGCCTTCGACCCCATCACCCTGCGGCGAGACAACAACTCCTTCCCCTCCGGCCACGCCGCCGCCTCCTTCGCCCTCGCTTCGGTCCTCGCTCAGCGATCGCTCTCTCCATGGGCGCCCTACGCGTACTACGGCCTCGCAGGCGCCGTCGGCGTCTCGCGTCTGGTGCGCGACGACCACTGGGCCTCCGACGTCCTCGTCGGCGCCATTATCGGTGAGACGGCCGCCCGCATTGCGATAAGGTGGAACGAGAGAAAAGGGGAGGCAGAGCCGTGGAGCGTCGGCCTCGTTCCCGTCCATGGAGGTGGGCTGGTAGCGGTGACGGCGAGGTGGTAGGCAGGGGCGTGAGACGAGAACGAGGGACGTGGGACACCCAGGCCCTCTCCTTGAAAAAAATGATTCCTGACTGCCTCCTGCCTTGTGAGGCGACTTCAAAACAGACCGACTGTTCGCGTATCTGCTCTTGACAAATCAAACCGTTCGGCAGGTAAATTAATCGAACTGTTCCAATCCTGTTTAATGCGACGGTTTAGACGACCTATCCCCCTGAAAAACAATTAGAATGTTTTTGTTTGAATCTTCCGCCTGAGCTGTGATACAAACCTTCCTCCTATACAGCTGTTCCAGGGGGGAACAATGAATCTTCGGCTCAAAAAGACCTTTTTCGTCTTTCTTCTCATCTTTTTTTCACTGCCTTCCTTTGCGAACGCGTCTCCCGTCTCTGCGAGCGTTCCCCTCGACAGCTGGATTTATCCCGCCCTCGACAAACTCACCGGTCTCGGCCTCATCGAATCGTCCCTCCAGGGGAGCCGCCCCTACACGCGTCTCGAAGCCGCCCGGCAGACCCGCGAGGCGCGCGACAAGGCGGCCGTCGTCCGTCCGCCCGCCGTCGCCTACGAGCTCCTTTCGCGCCTCGAGCGCGAGCTGCGCGACGCCATCGCCGAGGCGGGGGGAGCTCCGCCCCTCGGATACATCCAGCCCCTTCGCGAAGTGCGCCTCGACGGCGTCTATCAGCAGAGCGCTCCCTCGACTTCCTCGCCGCAAACCGGCACCAATGCCGTCCAGCACGCATTGACCTCCAACAACTTCGGCATCGACTACGGCGAGGGCTACAACGCGCAGATGATCGCCGAGGCCGAGGCGCGCTTTCGCGGCCGCCTCCTCGTCAACTGGCGCCCTCTTTTTCTCCTCGACGAAGACGATTCCGACTTCACCACCCTGCACGGCACTGCCACCCTCGGGATCGGGCGTTTCAGCCTCGTCGCCGGGCGCGACAGCCTCTGGTGGGGGCCAGGGCACAATGGCGCCCTCATCGTCAGCAACAACGCCAAACCCTTCGACATGGTGCGGGTGACCAACCCCTCGCCGATGCTCCTGCCGTGGCTCTTCCGACATCTCGGCCCCTTCCGTCTCGACATGTTCCTCACCGAGCTCGAAGCCGACCGGCATATCCCCGAGCCGTACCTCTTCGGCATGCGCGTCAACGTCAAGCCGCGCCCTTGGCTCGAGCTCGGCGCCTCGCGGGTGATGATGTACGGCGGGCAAGGGCAGCCTGGGGTCGGCCTCGGAAAGTTCCTGGAGCTTTTCGTCGGAAAGGGGACAAACGTCTACAGGTCCCAGGGGCAGGAGAACGTCGTCAACCAGATCGCCGCCTTCGATGCCCGCGTGAAGATCCCCTGGCTCTGGGGAGCCGAGCTCTACGGCGAGCTCGGGGGCGAAGATGAAGCCGGCGCCTGGATCGCCAAAAAGGCGCTGCTGACCGGCCTCTACCTGCCGCGCATCGAGCCGAGCGGCCGCCTGGGGCTTCGCCTTGAATACACCGACCTCAACTGGGGCGGCAACGGCCCCGTCTGGTACCGTCACAGCACCTACCGCTCCGGCTACACCTACGAACGACACATTATCGGGCACCACATGGGCGGAGACGCCCGCAGCTACTACGGCGCCCTCGAAGCTTTCCTCCCCGGCGGCGGTCTCCTTTCGAGCGGCGTCGACGTCCAGCGCCGCGGCCTCTCGCACCACACCGTCCAGCGCCACGTCCAGCCCTTCATCGCCCTCGACCAGCCCATCGGAGAAGCCTGGCGCCTCACCGCCCGCTACGCCCTCGACCGGGTCACCAACGCCGGCTACACGGCAGGGCAGGAGAGGACCGATCACTTCGGGCAGGTGGGGGTGAGCAGGAGGTGGTAAGGGACGGGACGCGGGACGCGGTTTGCGGGACGCGGAGTTCAAAGGCCGGGACGCGGGATACGGGACGCGGAACGAGGAATTCAAAAGCTTTTCACGATCACAAACTGCGTACCGGATTTTGCCTTTCGCGAACCGCGTACCGCGAACCGCGTCCCGATGCCTTTATCGTATACATTCTCTATAATCTGATAGCAGCCAAGGTTTAACTGAAATGCTGAAAAGACTCCTCATCGCATCCCTCTCCATCCTCCTCCTGGCCGGCACCGCTCAGGCCCAGAGCGGCTTCTTCTCCTTCGATCCGGAGGATCGCCAATCTTCGCGCAATGCCGCAGCGACGTCGCCCCGCGGGGGCTCCGACGAGGCCCGTTTCGCAGAGCCCTCTCGCACCGGTCGCCCGGCGACATCCGCGACCCAGGATCGCGGCCGGCGGGATTTCGATCGCGAACAGGAGAGGCGCGATGAGCAGAGGTTCGTCGAAACCGAGCGCGAGAAGACCCCCGCGGAAGAGTTCTTCTCCAGGCCCTTCCCCGCCATCGGCGATGCCGTCGGAGGCAGAAGGCCGATGGAGGAGCGAAACCGTCCTCTCGCGAGCGGAGAGAGAACCTTTAGAGACGGATCGAGGGACCTTGGGGATGGCTCAAGGGATCAGCGGGATGAATTGAGAACCCGCGATGGGAGGGGAACTTTCAATTTCGCCTATCTCGTCGGCAATGGCGATCGCCTCAAGACCGAGGAGAAGGTCTCCATCTTCCTGCGCCTGGACGAGAACCAGCAGCGCCGCTACCTCCAGCAACTCCCCATGGCCGAGCGCCGCTCCTTCCTTCGCGCCCTCGGCGAGGAGGCCTCCTGGTACGCCGAAGACCTGCGCGCCGCCGAGGTCAGCCTCGAACTGCGCCAGTTCGGCCTCGACTTCTTCGACCGCGAGCGCGCCGGCTTCACCCCCGACGAGCTTTCGCTCGTCGGCCCCGACTATGTCCTCGGCCCCGGCGACACCCTCGACATCACCATCTGGGGGAACATCGACGGCAACTACCGGGTGACCGTCGGGCGCAACGGCGAAATCGTCCTCCCCAGGGTCGGGGCGGTCTCCGTCTGGGGGCAGACCTTCTCCGAAGCCAAAGAGACGATCCGCCGCCACATCGGGCGCTACTTCACCAATTTCGAGCTCAACGTCTCCATGGACGCCCTGCGCTCCATTCAGGTCTTCGTCATCGGCGAGGTCCACTCCCCCGGACGCTACACCGTCAGCTCCCTGTCCACCGCCCTCACCGCCCTCTCGGCCGCGGGCGGTCCCTCGGGGAACGGCTCGCTGCGCGCCGTTCAGGTACGCCGCGGCGGCGAGACCGTCGCGACTCTCGACCTCTACGACTTCTTCCTGCACGGCGACAAGAGCAGCGATCTGCGCCTGCAGTCCGGCGACACCATCTTCGTCCCCGTGGCGAGCTCCTTCGTCGGCGTCGCTGGAGATGTGCGCCGCCCGGCCATCTACGAGCTCACCGGGAGCGAGTCGCTTCAGGACGCCCTCGCCATGGCGGGGGGGACGAACCCGACCGCCTTTTTGCAGAAGGTGCAGGTCGAGCGCACCGACGAGAGCTCCCGCAGGCGCGTCGTCCTCGACGTCGACCTGAGCGACCCCTCCGAGCAAAACGCGCTCCTGCTGCGCGACCGCGACCTCGTGCGCGTCGTCCCCTCTTCGGCCCTCACCGGGCAGTACGCACGCCTTAGGGGCCACGTCTCGCGCCCCGGCAGCTACCAGATCGTCGAGGGGATGCGCCTTGCCGACCTCGTGGCGACACACGACAACCTCCTCCCCGGCTACTTTCCGGGGATGGTCGAGATCCTGCGCCTCGAGCCCCCCGAGTACCGTCCGGGGCGCCTCACAGTGCGCCTCGACCGGGCGCTGCAGGGGGACCCCGAGCACAACATCGTCCTTCAGGAATACGACGAGGTCCGCGTCTTCAGCGTCCGCGAGATGGAGGAGGTCCCCGAGATCGTCGTCAAGGGTGCCGTCCTCAACCCCGGCACCTACCGCCTGTTCGAGAACATGAGCGTGCGCGACCTCGTCACCGCCGCCGGCAACGTCCGGCGCCGCGCCTACCTCCCCGAGGCCGAGATCACCCGCTTCACCCCCGTCGGGCGCCAGACCATCACCGAGCGCAAGATCATCGACCTGGCCAGAGCCCTTGAGGGGGATCCCGAGCACGACATCCCCCTGCAGCCAGACGATCACCTCTTCGTGCGCGCCATCCCCGACTTCGGCGATCGCATGATGGTCGAGTTGCGGGGCGAAGTCCTCTTCCCCGGCACCTACGCCATCCACAAGGGAGAGAGCCTGAGCTCGGTCATCGAGCGCGCCGGTGGCTTCACCGGCGAGGCCTATCTTCGCGGCGCCTTCTTTACCCGCGAATCGCTCAAGGAGACCCAGCGCCAGCGCCTCAACCAGCTCATCTTCGAGCAGGAGCAGGCGATCCTGCGCATCTCCACCGACATGGCGCAAGGGGCGATCAGCCGCGAAGAGATGGCCGCCGCCCAGGAGATCGTCGCCAACCGCAGCGCCATGCTCGAACAGCTCCGAGCCGCCCCCGTCCAGGGGCGCATGGTCGTTCGCGTCGCGCAGCTCCCCCAGTTTCGCGGCAGCCAGTACGACATCGAGCTCTTGGACGGCGACGTCCTCACCGTCCCCAAGAACCCCCAGTCCGTCACCGTCCTCGGTCAGGTCTACAACCCCGTCTCCCTCGCCCACAAGCAGGGAGGGACGGTCGCCTACTACCTCAATCAGGTCGGCGGCCCGAAAAAGGACGCCAACACCCGCGAGATGTTCATCGTCCGCGCCGACGGCACCGTCCACAGCGCCACCCAAAGCGGCATCGGCCTGCGCTGGGACAGCGAAAACAGCCGCTGGAGCGCCGGAGGCTTCAACTCCACCGTCCTCCACCCCGGCGACGCCATCCTCGTGCCGGAAAGGGTTCACAGGACGGCGTGGTTGAGGGAGATTCGGGATATCTCGACGATCGTGTTTCAGCTCGCGCTCGGCGCGGCGGCGATAGCGTCGTTTTAGAGGGGGATGAAAACCTGCGGGACGCGGTGCGCGGGACGCGGGACGCGGAAGTCAAAAGCCAGGGGCGCGGGACGCGAAAAGCAGGGACGTGGGACGCGGAAGTCAAATGCTCTTCGCGTACTGCGAACCGCCCCGTAGCGGAGGGGATCATGGACGAAAAAGATCTGAAACAGATTGAATCGATGATGACGCGTGTCGTCGGTGTTTTTGCCGAGGATGTCCAGCACAAGCTTGACCTTCTGGTAGAGGGGCAGCAATTGCTCTCAGAAAAACTCGATGCGACTCGATCTGAGCTCAAGAGCGATATCGCCAAAGTTGATCATCGCTTGACCGTGGTTGAAGCGCGACTTGATCAGCGTATCGACGGACTGGGAAGAAAGGTCGACGGTCTGGAGAAAAAGGTCGACGGGATTGCCGCTGATTTAAGTGAGCATCGCCGTGATACTGAGGCGCATCGCAAGGGGTGGCGGGTGAGGGAGGAATAGAGGCCGGGACGCGGGACGCGGTTTGCGGGACGCGGAAGTCAAGAGCAGGGGCCGGAACGCGGGACGCGAAGGCCAAAAGCATTTCGCGAACCGCGCACCGAAAAACCGCGTCCCGCCCCGGAGCGTAGCGGAGGGGATCATGACTGAAGACGATTTAAAGAAGATCGAAGGAATGCTCTCGTTTCACTTCGGGGTCATGTCCGGGGATTTCCAGCGCAAGATCGACCTCGTCGTCGAGGGCCAGCAGATGCTCGGTCAGAAGGTCGATCGGCTGGAAGGGCGGATAGACAAACTTGATAACCGTATGGAGCGGGTCGAATTGAAGGTGACCGCTCTGGAGAAGAAAGTCGACGGGATTGCCGCAGATTTAATCGCTCACCGGAAGGACACCGAGGCGCATCGCAAGGGGTGGCGGGTGAGGGAGGAATAGGGGCCGGGACGCGGGACGCGGTTTGCGGGACGCGGAAGTCAAGAGCAGGGGCGGAACGCGGGACGCGAAGGCCAAAAGCATTTCGCGAACCGCGCACCGAAAAACCGCGTCCCGCCCCGGAGCGTAGCGGAGGGGAAATGCGCTTTGAAGATCTGGAAGTTTGGAAGCGGTCGGCTCGTTTAAGCTCAGAGATCTACAAGTCGCTGAAAGATCTTCGAGATTACGGGTTCAAAGATCAGATCACTCGATCCGGACTCTCAATCCCCAGCAATATCGCGGAGGGAATCGAAAGAGTATCTCTCGCAGACTGCATCAAATTCCTTCTGTATGCCAAAGGATCCTGCGGCGAATTGAGGACCCAAGCATATATCGGGATGGATATCGAATACATCGACCGAGAAATTGGAAAGAAGTGGATAGCTGAAACGGAAGCGATCTCCTCGATGCTCGGGGGGTTGATAAGGGCGAAGGTAAAGGCGAGGGACGCGGAAAGGCAGGGACGCGGGACGAGGAAATCTTAATTCGGGATGTGGTTTGCGAAAGGGGACGCGGAAACATGTGTCGAGGAATAGCCTTTGACATTCGCGTACCGCGAACCGCGTTCCGGGTTTTATAGCCTTTGCCGTACCTCAAACCGCGTCTCCGATTCTGCCTTCCGCGCCCCTCGTGCCGCAAGCCGCGTAGCGGGTTTTTGCCTCCACGTTCCGTAATGAGAAGCTTAACGAGAAACTTGACACCACGACGCAGACAAAAGGGAAGATTTCGCGATTTAAGATCTCCGCGTCCCTAGTACCGCAAACCGCGTCCCTGATTTTAAAGATTTTCGCGTCCCGCGAACCGCGTCCCGCGTCCCTGATTACGAGAACCCCATGACCGAAGAACCGAAATACCAAACAACCGAACCTGTCCGCCCGGAGGCGGATGATGAGATCAACCTCCTCGATCTCCTCCTCGTCCTCGCCAAAAACTGGAAGATGATCGCCGCTTCCATGGCTGCGGCGTTTGTGCTGGCGTGTATCGGAACGCTCATGATGCCCAACATCTACACCGCCACTGCCAAGCTTCTGCCTCCGCAGCAGGAGAAAGGGGGGCTGAGCTCGATGTTGGCTGGAATGGGGGATCTGGCGGCTTTGGCTGGGATATCAGGTGCAGGCGGTAATCCTGGGGAGCTCTATGTCGGGATGCTCAAGAGCCGGCGCATTGCCGATGCGGTCATCGAGCGTTTCGATCTGATGGAGCGATTCGAGTGGAAAACGCGCGCCGAGGCTTACAGCGCCCTCGACAGCAAGGTGAGGGCTTCGGCCGAGAGGGGGTCGGGTTTCATTACCATCAGCGTCGACGATGAAGATCCGCAGTTAGCCGCCGACATTGCCAATGCCTATGTTGACGAGCTTCGCAAACTCAATGTCCAGGTCAATCTGAACAGCGTCGGGCGTGAGCGGCTCTTTCTTGAGGGGCGTCTCGCGGTTGTCAGGCAGGATCTGGCAAGGGCCGAAGAGAGTCTGCGTGAGTTTCAGGAAAAGAACAAGGCGATCAAGATCGACGCTCAGGCGGGCGCCATCATCGAAGCGACTTCGCGCCTGAGGGGAGAGATTGCGAGCAAGGAAGTCGAGTTGGGTGTTCTTTTGACTTCTCATACCGAGCAGAACCATCAGGTTCGCGCTCTGCGCGAGGGGATCGGGCAGCTCAGGGGCCAGCTTCGCAAGTTGGAGCAGTCTTCGGCGGGGCAGAAGGTCTCGCAGGATATCTTTATCGCCATGTCAGATGTCCCCGATGTAGGGCTTCAGTATGCCCGGCTGTTGCGGGACTTTAAAGTACAGGAAACACTTTTTGAGCTTCTAACGAAGCAGTATGAGGTGAGCAAGATCAATGAGGCGCGGGATACTTCGTCGCTTCAGGTACTCGATGAAGCGGCGGTGCCGGATCAAAAGAGCAAACCTCGGCGTAGTCTCATTGTGCTTCTAGCGACCTTTGCAATTGGATTTGTTGCGGTGCTCGCTGCTTTTGTGCGCGAGTTCGGGCAAAGGATGGGGGAAGAGGATCGGCAACGGTGGAACGAGATTCGTGGATTCATGCGGTTTCGGAGAGGGTAGCACTGCGCCGCAGGAATTGATTCTGTTAGAAACAATGGAGCAATTATGAAAGTTGTAATTTTAGCCGGAGGGTATGGAACACGCATTAGCGAAGAGTCCTACCTGAAACCCAAGCCGATGATCGAGATCGGCGGACGCCCGATTCTGTGGCATATTATGAAAACCTATTCCCATCACGGTTTCAATGAATTCGTCATTTGCCTGGGATACAAAGGGTATGCGATCAAGGAGTACTTTGCGCACTACTTTCTCCACGAATCCAGCGTCACTTTCGATTTCTCCAACGGTAATCATCGTCTGACCCATGAACACTCTGCAGAGCCTTGGAAGGTCACGCTTGTCGATACAGGGCTTGAGACGATGACGGGAGGGAGGGTCAAGCGGATTCAGCCCTATGTCGGGAACCAACCTTTTATGCTGACGTACGGCGACGGTGTGGGGGATGTCGATATTCGTAAACTGGTAGCGTTCCATAAGTCGCAAGGAAAGCTTGCCACCGTCACTTCCACCCAGCCCAGCGGGCGCTTCGGTGCATTGAAATTCGGCAACGGGGATATCGTTCAGACGTTTCAGGAAAAGCCTGAAGGGGACGGCGGATGGATTAACGCCGGATTTTTCGTCATGCAGCCGGAAGTTTTCGACTACATCGACGGGGATCAAACGATTCTTGAACGCGAACCCTTGGAGCGTCTGGCACAGGACGGCGAACTCGTCTCCTTTCGCCATCGGGGCTACTGGCAGCCGATGGATACCCTTCGGGACAAGAACCATCTCGAAGATTTGCTCAAATCCGGAAAAGCGCCCTGGGTCGCGTGGAGTTGAGGCAATGGCAATAACTCCTGCGTTCTGGAAAAACCGCAAAGTCTTTGTAACTGGCCATACCGGATTTAAAGGGGCTTGGCTCTGCCTATGGCTTTCCTCTCTGGGCGCCCGCGTCTCAGGGTTCGCGCTGGAGCCTCCCACGGATCCGAGTCTTTTTGCTTTAGCGCGTGTCGGTGGCCTTGTGGATCACACCATGGGTGATGTCCGCGACAACGCTTCGCTGGAAAAAGCGATGCAGAAGTCCGCACCAGAAGTGGTCATCCATATGGCGGCCCAGCCGCTTGTCCGGGAGTCTTACCACAATCCGGTCGATACCTATTCCACAAACGTTATGGGAACCGTAAACCTGCTGGAGGCGGTGCGTCGCTGCCCCGAAGTCCGGGCGGTCGTCAATGTCACGACCGACAAGTGTTACGAAAATCGAGAATGGCATTGGGGGTATCGAGAAGATGAGCCGATGGGCGGTTATGATCCATATTCCAGCAGCAAAGGGTGCTCCGAGCTGGTAACGGCGGCCTACCGCAATTCCTTCTTCAACCCCCGCGAATACGACAGGCACGGGGTCGCACTGGCTTCGGCACGGGCCGGCAATGTCATTGGTGGTGGTGACTGGGCGGTCGATCGTTTGATCTGCGACTGCGTTCGAGCCCTTCTCAAAGGTGAGGAGATCCGGATCCGCAACCCTCACGCCATCCGGCCCTGGCAGCATGTTTTGGAGCCCCTCTCAGGTTATCTTCTGCTCGCTCAGCGGCTCCATGAAGAAGGGCCGCGATATGCCGAGGGTTGGAATTTCGGACCCAATGAGGAAGATGCCAGGCCTGTGGTGTGGATTGTCCAGAGGCTTTGCGAAAAATGGGGTGGACAGGCTACCTACGCTGTTGACATGGGCGACCATCCCCATGAAGCGCACTATCTGAAGCTCGACTGCTCCAAGGCGAAAGCCGCTTTGGGGTGGCGTCCTCGCTGGAGCCTCGATCATGCCATCGACAATATCGTCGCATGGTCTCTCGCCTATAAGGGGGGGGGGGATGTTCGAGAGGTTTGCCTGCAGCAGATCGATGATTACTCATGTTGATATGGAGATGACATTGTCTCAAGAAAATGAACTTCGCCAAGCAGCAATTGACGCGGCCATTCGGTATTACGAGTTCAAGCATGCGGGCAAAAAAGAGTTCAAGCCCGGCGACCGCATCCCCTACGCGGGGCGCGTCTTCGATGAAAAGGAAATCGCTAATCTTATCGATTCCTCTCTCGATTTTTGGCTCACCACCGGCCGATATGCAGACCAATTCGAGAAGGAGTTTGCGGAATTCCTGGGTGTCAAGCACTGCTCCCTGACCAACTCGGGATCTTCGGCAAACCTCCTCGCCTTCATGGCGTTGACATCTCCAAAACTTGGGGAGAAGCGGATTCAGAGGGGTGATGAAGTCATTACCGTCGCTGCCGGTTTCCCGACTACCGTCGCACCGATTATCCAGTTTGGGGCGGTTCCCGTCTTCGTCGACGTTACTCTTCCCACCTACAATATCGATTGCAGTCAACTTGAGGCAGCCTTATCCGATCGGACGAAGGCCATCATGGTCGCACATACGCTGGGAAATCCCTTCGATCTGAAGAAGGTCAAGGATTTTTGTGACCGGAATGGGCTCTGGCTTATCGAGGACAACTGCGACGCTCTCGGTTCCCGCTATTTCATCGATGGTGAATGGCGCTACACCGGAGCAATTGGCCATATAGGGACATCCAGTTTCTACCCTCCGCATCATATGACCATGGGGGAAGGGGGGGCGGTTTATACGGACGACACGACCCTTAAGCGACTGGTCGAGTCCTTCCGTGACTGGGGGCGTGATTGCTGGTGCCCTTCGGGGCGCGACAATACCTGCGGCGAGCGTTTTCAGCGACAGTTTGGGGAGCTGCCGCACGGTTATGATCACAAGTATGTGTACAGCCATTTTGGGTACAACCTCAAGGTGACGGATATGCAGGCGGCCATCGGCTGCGCGCAGTTGGAAAAGCTCCCCGCCTTTGTCGAGGCGCGGAGAGAAAACTGGAAGCTTCTCCGGGCTGGGCTTTCCGGGCTCGAAGATCGCTTCATTCTTCCTGAAGCGACGGAAAACTCCGATCCCTCATGGTTTGGCTTTCTGTTGACGGTCAAAAAAGAGTGCGGCGCGAGTCGGGAGCAGATCGTTCAGCACCTTGAAGCCAAGGGGATTCAGACCCGGATGCTCTTTGCAGGGAACCTGATTAAGCACCCCTGTTTCGATGACATGCGCAAGGAAGGGAAGGGCTATAGGACAGTGGGGGATCTGGCTGTGACGGATCAGATCATGAGAGATACGTTCTGGGTAGGGGTTTATCCTGGGATGGGCAGAGAAGCGATCACCTTCATGGGGCAAACAATTCAGGAAGCTGTGAAAAAAAGTGGCTAAAACAATCCTCCTCACCGGGGCCACCGGCTTTCTGGGTAGTCATCTGTTGGAGGCCTTCCTGAATGAGGGTTACCATGTGGCGGTGCTCAAACGCTCCACCTCTGACCCTTGGCGCATTACTCATCTGCTGGATCGGGTCAGATGCTACGATGTGGATGTAGAACCTGTTAGGGGGGTTTTTGAAGATCAACGTATTGAGGTGGTGGTTCATACTGCCTGTCGATACGGGAGAAGTGGCGAGTCTATCAGCCAGGTTGTGGAAAGCAACCTCATGTTTGGTCTTCAAATGCTGGATGCCTGCATTCAATTCAATGTAGGGAGTTTTGTAAATACAGACACATTATTGCCAAAGTATCTGAACGAATATTCACTTTCCAAAAAGCAATTTACGGAGTGGCTGAAACTTCGGGCGGAAAAGGTTCAGGTGATCAACATGAAGCTTGAACATATGTATGGCCCTAAAGACGATACCACTAAATTCATCCCTTGGGTCATATCGCAGCTAGCAGCGGATGTTTCGGAGATCAAACTGACGAAAGGTGAGCAGGAGCGCGATTTCATTTACATAGATGATGTGGTTTCCGCTTATCTGTTGGTTTTGAAGAACTCCCGAGATCTCCCGGCGTTCAGCGAGTTTGAGGTTGGGACAGGAGATCCTGTTTCCGTCAGGGATTTTCTTGAAACACTGAAAACTGCCTATGAAATCAAGTCCGGAAAATCAACCCCGCCCCTGAGGTTTGGAGCTTTACCTTACCGAGATGGTGAGATGATGAGGGTTGAGGTCGATAATCATTCGTTGATCAGCCTAGGGTGGAATGTAAGAACAAACATGAACGATGGCATCCTTAAAATACTCGAGGAAATGAAATGAAATATCTTATTACCGGTGGCTGTGGGTTTCTCGGTTCCAATATTGCCAGCGAGATTTTGAAACGTGGGCAAGAACTCATTGTCTTTGATAGCCTTTACCGCTTTGGGAGCCATCAGAATTTGGAGTGGCTTAAAGACAAGGGTGAATTCGAATTTGTCCACGGCGATATACGCAATGCGAATGACGTCGAGAGGATAGTAAAGACCTGCAAGCCCGATGTCATTTTCCACTTGGCGGGACAAGTGGCTATGACCACTTCCATTGCCAATCCCCGCATGGATTTTGAGATAAATGTAGGCGGAAGCTTTAACCTGCTCAATTCAGTGCGTCTCTACTCACCTGAAAGCACGGTGATCTATTCATCAACGAACAAGGTGTACGGTGATCTTGAGCAGTTCAGATATATAGAAACTGCAACTCGATATGAGTGTATTGAAAAGCCCAGGGGCTTCGATGAAAGTGTCAATCTCGACTTTCACTCACCCTATGGAACCTCAAAAGGCAGTGCC
Source organism: Desulfuromonadales bacterium (assembly GCA_050485365.1). Lineage (GTDB taxonomy): Bacteria > Desulfobacterota > Desulfuromonadia > Desulfuromonadales > JACZKF01 > JARFUG01. The sequence goes on from JBJHBH010000022.1 coordinate 28,200, forward strand.
GATCAATACATGCTGGATTTTGCCCGTATTTTCGGTTTGAAAACCGCAGTTTTTCGCCATTCATCCATGTTTGGTGGACGGCAGTTTGCTACTTCTGATCAAGGATGGTTGGGCTGGTTTACCCAAAAGGCGATCGAAATTAAAAATGGCACAGCGAAAGGGCCGTTCACGATTTCTGGTAATGGGAAACAAGTGCGTGATTTACTCTACGCCAGCGACTGCGTGGCGCTTTATCTAAAAGCCGCTAAGAACATTGAAACCATCAAAGGCCAAGCCTTTAACATTGGGGGTGGCATTGAAAACTCGTCATCACTTTTAGAGTTATTTCATACCTTAGAACAAGAACTAGACATCAAAATGACTTACCAAAAACTCCCGCCAAGAGAGAGCGACCAGCGCGTTTTTGTGGCTGATATTACCAAAGCTAATAGGATGATTAACTGGACCCCGAGGGTGGAAAAATCCCAAGGCATTCGCAACATGATTGAATGGGTATCCGTAAATTGAATTTGTCAATAACCAGAAGCCGCAATTATCGTGCACAGCTAAAGGGCTCAGCTTTGTATAAAGTTGGAGCAATCGCTGCGACTTTTTTCGCGATGCCCATAATGATCAAATATTTGGGCGTTGAGCAGTTTGGCGTCTGGGCGACCATGCTCACGCTGATTACCTGGGTCATGTTGTTTGATTTTGGCATCGGCAATGGCTTGAAAAATAAAGTTTCAGAAAGTTTAGCGCAAGATAACCAAGAGCAAGCGGCAGAATTTATTTCTACTGCATATGGTTTAATAGGATTAATTTCGTTAGGCCTTTTCACCGTATTCTTAATCGCCAGTTTTTGGTTGCCTTGGCAAAACATATTTAATACCCAAGTAATTACCGAGGCAGACCTGAGACACAACGTTATAACTCTCAGCTTTTTTATTTTTTTTAATTTCTGGATTGGCCTAGTAAGTCAAATTTACCACGGAATGCAAAAGTCATCTGTTGTGGTATTGGGACAATTTATTTCCAATTCCCTTGCGCTTGTGTTGGTGTTTTTACTTTTTCAATTTACCGAATCGTCTATCAGGTTTATGATTTGGGCGCATGGTTTTTCATTGGTTTTTTCCAATGTAGCGATCACCCTTTCTGTGTATAAGGTACACCGTGGGTTAATGCCTAAACTACAAGGTTTTGATAGAAATAAAATTGCTCCACTCTTTTCGTTGGGAGTCAAGTTCTTTATTATACAGTTGGCAGTGTTGATGATTTTTATGACAGACAAACTTTTGATTACACAGTTATTAGGGCCAGAAAATGTAACACCTTATGAAGTGTTGTTTAAGCTGTTTAGCATCATTACTGTACTTCATGGTTTAATTCTTGTTCCACTTTGGCCGGCTTATTCCGATGCTTACCAACGCAGGGATTTTGTGTGGATAAGGGAAGCAATTAAGCATCAACTTAAAGTCGCGCTTTGGTTGTTTGCCGGCGCGTTCATTCTCGCAGGTATTGGTCCGATTGTGGTAAATTTATGGATCGGCAATACAATAACCCTAAGTACTAGTCTTTATTTCTTGTTTGCATTGTTTATTGTTTTTTCGGTGTGGAGCAATGTATTCGCCTATTTTGTTAATGCTGTCAATAGGCTCAATCTCCAACTTTATACTTCAATGTTTGCAGCAATTGTAAATGTTCCTGTGTCAATATATTTAGTAAAGGTAGTTGGGTTAGGTTTGAATGGCATTATTTTAGCCACAATAATTAGCATATCTATTTTTGGCCTTTTAGGTCCTGTTCATGTTTTCAAAATACTTAATGAGCAATGTGCATGACACCATTAGTATCCATCCTTATTCCTGTTTATAATCGCGAAACCATTATTGCGGAAACCTTGGAGTCCGCGATTTCGCAAACTCATCCCAATATTGAAGTTATTGTAGTGGATAATGCGAGCACAGATAATACTTGGGGGGTAATTCAAGGCTTCGCTAGTAAAGACAACCGTATCAAGTCATTTAGAAATGAAACCAATCTCGGGCCGGTTCGCAATTGGTTACGCTGTGTCGATGAGTCGAGCGGGGAGTTTGGCAAAATTTTATGGTCCGATGATTTAATCGCCCCCGAATTTATCGAAAAATGCTTGCCTTTGTTTGATGCAGACACCGCGTTTGTCTATTCAGGGGTTAAGATTTTTCATGATGGTGTCCATACTGCCCGTGATGGTAATCCTTGCTATTTCATCGGAATGACAGGTCATTTTGATACATCAAAATATATTGATAATGCATTGCTTGGTGAGAATGTTCCTGTGTCTCCGGGATGTGCTCTTTTCCGTATGTGTGATTTAAGGAAGAATTTGCTTGTTGATATTGAAACTAAGGTGAAAAGTGATTTTGCCATGCACGCAATAGGTAACGATTTACTGTTATTTCTTTTAACGGCAAATTCTTACTCGAAATTTGGATTTGTGGCAGAAGCGCTATCATTCTTTAGAGCGCATGCAGGCTCTATCAGTATTTCATCTAGTGATGGAAAGTTGCCACTTCATTACATGCTGGTAAGGGCTTATTTTTCCGAACGTTATAGGTCCGAAATGAGAAGCCTAGTTATGGTAAAAGCCTGGCTTTTGCTTAAGAAATATCCTGATCATAGTTTGTATGGGTTGAACTCTGTAAATGACTTCTTTTTTAAACAATTTAGAGTCGATGTCTTTGCTCTTGCAAGAATATTGTTGAATAGAGCGGTTCGAAATTGTAGTAGGATCATAAGAAAAAATTATAGTAAGTCCGATTTTGTCCAATGATAAAAATCCAATCACCGTTACTTTCCGCAATTGATGCAGGCAGCAGCTTCAACAACGCCTGTTTGGATGCGACCGTGGTGGAATCTAACCCGTTGGTCTCCATTGACCTGCCGGTGCAGAGCGAACAGGGCGAATACCTGCTGGGCGTTCGCAAAAACCGCCCCGCCCAGGGCCATTGGTTTGTACCCGGTGGCCGCGTACAGAAAAACGAAACTCTTGATGCTGCCTTTCGTCGTTTAACCAGTCAAGAGTTGGGCATTGAGCCGGAACGCAGCACCGCCACCTTCAAAGGCGTGTACCAGCACTTTTACCCGGATTCCATCTTTGGTGAACAGGACTACCCATCACGTCGTGCTGGCCTACTGCCTGCACCTGAATGCCGCAACCACCCGCTTGGATGTCAGCCAACACGCAACGCTTCTCTGGCTAAACCCGAACACCTCGCCAGCACAACATTCAACGCCAACCTGGATTTTTTTGAGGGAGTATGATGAGTACCCCGTTGCCAACGAACCACAACTACGCGACCACCCGTCGCCTGACGATTGAAAAACCCGCCTGCTTCGACACCCCGGTGGATGGCATGCAAACCCTGTTGAAATCTCCCGACAGCGAACAGAAAATTGCGGAAGGCGGCCTGCGCCTGCAAGGCTTGTTTAAAGCCAGCACCGAAGACAAGCCCCTGATCACCGTCATCACCGTGGTTTACAACGGCGCCAAATTTCTGGAAGACACCATCAAAAGCGTTATCGAACAAACCTACGATAATGTGGAATACATCATCGTCGATGGTGGCTCGACAGATGGCACTATCGACATCATCAAAAAACACCAACACGCCATTGATTACTGGGTGAGCGAGCCGGATAAGGGTATTTATGATGCGATGAACAAGGGAATTTCTCTTGCAAGAGGTAAGATTGTTGGCCTAATAAATTGCGGTGATAAATATGTAAAAAATGCAGTAGAATTAGTGGTGGCTAGTATGGTCGCTTGCCCATCAATCTACACAGGAGAAATGGTAAAATTTTCAAGAGCCAATTGTATCAGGTTTAAGATAGCCAGAGATGAGTCCCACCTGAATTATGCCCACATTTCAATGCCAATTAATCATCCATCAACCTTTGTCGATATTCAAGTCTATAAAAAAATCGGTTTTTTTGATACAAGTTTTACAATATGTGCTGATAGTGAATTCATTCTACGTGCTCATTTGGCGAACACACATTTTGTTTTTATCAAACAAGTTCTGTCAGAAATGGAGCTGGGTGGCATTTCCGAAAAAACCTCTTCTCTTTTCAAAAGATCTCTAGAGCACTACATGATTAGAAAGAAGTACGATTTTGACAAAATTCAAAATTTAAAATATTTTATATCTTATTATGGCTCGAATATATTTAAATATATATTAAAAGGTATATTTCCCAAAGCTATACTGGCGAAGTACTATAGATCAAAATGATCAGTCACGTATCTTCTTTTCTGTTAGGCTTCGTAATATTTTTGCTTGTAGCTCTTCCAAGCATCAAAATATTCATGCCTTATTCATCCTTAAATGTATTGCCAATATTTCTAATTCTACTTTTTTTGTGTTTTCCATTTGCAAGGATAAAGATAAGGAAGTTGCAGTATTTAGTTCCTTTTGCTCTTCTTTTTTTGATCATTATTCTGTATTTCTTTGTGGATCCGCATTCAATTACTAATTACGATACAGCAATAAAGTATTTTTTTCTTATTTTTCTATCTTTGTTTTTGCCTCTTCTCATAACTGAAGATTCTTTGGATGTAGGAATAAGACTGCTGTGGTTCTGGGCTATCTTCATTTGCATGCTCCAAATCTTTCACTCAATCCCGTTGGATTTAAGTAAGGGACAGCACTATCTAACCGTCGGTTTGCCAATAGCAATTGGTATTATTATCTCGTTTGGTAACATCCTGTACCCTGAAAAGGGACCAATTGTCTCAATATTTCATATATTTCTTATCTTAGTTTTTTTCTACGCGCTATTCACCTTGTTCGGTAGGTCTCCCATTCTTTATCCAGCCTTCATCATTTTAGCAACTTTTTGCGTTAAGGCCATTTTCTCAAAAAGATTAACATCTAGACTAATTTATTTATTTGCTTTGTTGGCCCTGATAGCCTTAACGGGATGGGTATTTTTTAATGTCTTGCCATCCTTTTTGCAGGACAGGATAGTCTTTATGTTTGAAAACATTTCAAATGAACCGAGGGTTGATGCCGTTTATATGCCAGCAATAAATAAAATAATCGAAAACCCATTTGGTTACGGGTTAGAGTCATCGTGGAAAATTGTAGGATTTTATCCTCATAACATTTTTCTTGAAATATTTATTTCATCAGGTATCGTTGGTTTTTTAATTTTTTTGATAATATCATTAAAGACTATTGTGAAGTCTGTTCGCATTGTTGGATATACCCCCCAAGGCAATAAAACACTATGCATTGTTTCCCTCATTACAATCTACCATTTCATGGTGTGGAATACCTCCTACGATCTTGCTTCCGCTTATGCGCTTTTACCGTTGATGGCAATTTTGAATTCTTGTGAGGACGAGAATGATTTCCGTAATAATTCCAACACACAATCGGCCAGATGGATTAAGAAAATCAATTTTAAGCATTTTTAATCAATCTCAACTACCTAGCGAGTTGATTGTAGTTGATGATGGCTCTGAGGACCCTGTCACAGAAAAAATATTCGCAAATGCTCCAAGTGGGTTAAGAACCCAAATAATTAGGAACAATAAGCCTATGGGGGCAAATAGTGCCCGTAACTACGGAGTGGTTGCAGCCTCTTGCGATTGGGTCGCTTTCCTTGATGACGACGATGAATTTTATCATCAAAAGATAGAAGTGATTTGCGAAAATATAAACCATTTAGGTTCATCAGTTGATATTTTATATCATTCCGCACATATCCACATGGTTAATGAGGACATAAGTTATATTTCAAAACCCAAAGTTTTGGGTAGGGATAATTCACTCAATGAGCTCTTAATTAAGAATTACCTTGGTGGCACACCCATGGTTGTTGTAAAAAAAAAGGTCTTAGTCAATGTCGGCCTTTTTGATGAAAAACTTCCTGCGCTTCAGGATTACGAGCTCTGGATCAGGTTGGCAAAGCGTGGTGCTACATTCCATTACATCGACATCCCCTTGACCAAATATCATCATGTGACTTCGAAGAATAGCATAACCAAATCAGAGGCAAGTTCTAGAGAGGCCTTAAAATATATTCAGTACAAGTACTCCGATGATTACTCACGGCTATCCCAATCTGAGATTCGTGAATGTCGGGCCTACCAAATGGATATCTTTATTCATAAGTCGATTCTAAATAAAAAATATCTCAAAACAATCAAGCTAAACTTCATTGCATTTATTAAGTACAAAAAATTAAAATACCTTATTGGAATATTCGGTAGTCTTTTAGGATATAGGTTTATGTTTAAAGTCAGGGCCATCATGTCCTAATGTTTTCCCAGTGAAAGGACATAAAATGCAATTCTCAGTGCTTATGTCAGTATATAAAAAAGAAAAACCAGAATTTTTGTATTTAGCCATTAAAAGTATTTGGGAAGATCAGATCCTTAAGCCTTCTGAGATAGTGCTTGTAAAGGATGGCCCTCTTGGGAATGACTTAAATAATTGTATCGATATTTGGAAGACAAAATTAAATAATAAGCTTAAAGTTATTACACTAACCGCAAACGTAGGTCTAGCATCTGCGTTAAGCGAAGGATTAAGGCACTGTGAATATGATATCATTGCAAGGATGGATTCCGATGATATTTCTCTCCCAGAAAGATTCCAAAAACAAGTCACTTTCATGATAAACAACCCAGATATCGCTGTCAGTAGTGCCGTTATCGAAGAATTCGATGAAACTGGAAAAACTCTCGCTCTCCGCAAACTACCTCTTGAACACGACAATATCCTAAGGTTCGCTAAAAATCGAAGCCCTGTCAGTCACCCGGTAGTTATTTTTAAAAAATCTGAGATTCTCGCAGTCGGTGGTTATCCAAATTTTCGCAATGAAGATACCGCACTATGGACCTTGCTTTTAGTCAAAGGTTGTAAGTTTGCAAACTTGCCTGATGTTTTGTTAAGGATGAGAACTGATAATAACTTTTTAAAACGTAGGGGTTATGAATTTCTAAAAGGTGAGTATAGCCTTTTGAAGTTCCAGAAAAAAGTAGGGTTTATTTCTTTAACTCAATATTTAAAAAACATTGTTGTCCGATCAACTGTTCGTTTGTCCCCCAAATTTGTTAAGAAATTGCTTTATAAGTACGCTAGGGGTTGATGTCGGTAGATTCAACTCGTAAGTGCACCACTCGCGGAGCAGGGGAGGTTCGCGGGGACGGTGTTTAATTGTCAAGCAGGTCCGGCTGGTTGGATGGGCGCTGGAGAAACGTGCCTTGCCGTCAGTCCGCGAAAGGCATAGAGGAAACCCCATGAACTCCATTCCTGCACAAGAGATAAAGAGACGAGGTCTGGCTTCCTTGATGAAATGCCCTAGGTTTTATACCCTTTCATCCCTTGTAAAATAATGCTTTAAGGAGTTGATTTAGATGAACATCACTGTCATCGGCACCGGCTACGTCGGTCTCGTCACCGGCACCTGCTTTGCTGAAATGGGCAACCGCGTCACCTGCGTCGATACCGACGCGGCCAAAATTGAAGGCCTCAAGGAGGGGATCATTCCCATCTACGAGCCCGGTCTTGAGCCGCTGGTTATCAGCAACTTCAAGGAAGAGCGCCTGCGTTTCACCACCTCTCTCCCCGAGGCGATGACCGGCAGCAACGTCTATTTCATCGCTGTCGGCACTCCGCCAGGCGAGGACGGCTCGGCCGATCTGAAGTATGTCCTGGCCGTTGCCCGGGAGATCGGCCGCAACCTGAAGGAATACGCCGTCATCGTCGATAAGTCGACGGTTCCTGTCGGGACGGCGGACAAGGTGCGCGCCGCCATCTCGGAGGAGTTGCAAAAGCGCGGGGTCGAAATCCCCTTCGACGTGGTGAGCAACCCCGAGTTTCTCAAGGAAGGTGCCGCCGTCAACGATTTCATGAAACCCGACCGCATTGTCGTCGGGACCGAGAGCGAGCGGGCCAAAGAGCTCATGCGCCGCCTCTACGCCGATTTCTGCCGCAACCACGAGCGCATCCTCTTCATGGGAGTGCGCGACGCCGAGATGACCAAGTACGCCGCCAACGCCATGCTGGCCACCAAGATCTCGTTTATGAACGAGGTCGCCGGGCTGTGCGATCTGCTCGATGTCGATGTGGAGAAGGTGCGCCTGGGGATCGGCTCGGACTCGCGCATCGGCTTTTCCTTCATCTATCCCGGCTGCGGCTATGGCGGCTCGTGTTTCCCCAAGGATGTCAGCGCTCTGATCCGCATGGCCGAGGAGAACAACCTCTCCCCCCTGATCCTGAGCGCCGTGCACGAGCGCAACGCCGATCAGAAGAATGTTCTCTTCCGCAAGATCACGGCCCGCTTCGGCGAGAAGCTGGACGGCCTCACCTTCGGCGTATGGGGGCTGGCCTTCAAGCCCGGCACCGACGACATGCGCGAAGCCCCCTCGGTGGTGCTGATCCGTCAGCTTGTCGAGGCGGGGGCCAAGGTCAAGGCCTACGACCCGGAAGCGATGGAAGCGGCCCGCCGCGAGCTCCCCGCCGTGTGGTTCGACTCCGGCGCCCTTGAGCTCTGCCGTCACCAGTACCGCGCCGTGGAAGACGTCGACGCCCTGGCACTGGTGACCGAGTGGAAGCCGTTCCGGCATCCGGACTTCTCGACAATGAAATCGATGATGAAGCAGCCGGTCATCTTCGACGGCCGCAACCAGTACGATCCGGAAGCCATGGCCGCTGAGGGGTTCGAGTATACGGGGATCGGAAGGCGCGGGGCGGTGAAGGAGGCCGGCGCTGCGGCAGGTCTGGAAAAGGCGGTCTGAAACAAGAGAAAGGCCCCCTGTGATCTCTTCGGTCTCTAAAGAGCGCAGCGAACGGGCGAGAGGTGGTTCGGCATATCGCAACAATCTTCTTCACCAGCGCAGATCTTCTTGATAGAGTAGGCCCCTTGACGGATTAAATAGCTTACCTGATCGGTGTGTGATTTTCTGCTCGGAGGGGGCATGGACCTGAAAGATCTTCTCTTTGTTTTCATGACGGCGCTGTTCTCGGCGCTGCTGATGGTGCCGATGCTGCGGCGCTGGGCGCTCGAACGCGGCGAGGTCGATGTCCCGGACGAGCGCAAGGTGCACAAGGGGGCGGTTCCGCGCATCGGCGGGATCGCCGTCTGTCTGGCTTTTCTCTTCTCTGTTCTCGTCTTCGTCGACATCACTCGGGAGATCCGCGGCATCCTTGCGGGGACCCTCGTCATCTTCATCACCGGGCTGGTGGACGATCTGCACGGTCTGTCGGCCCGGCGCAAATTCCTCGGGCAGATCGCCGCCTGCCTGGTCACGATCACGGTGGGGCGTCTCTATATCGAGAACCTCGGCGATCTCTTCGGTTTCGGCCCGGTTTTTCTTCCGCTCTGGCTGGCGGTCCCCTTCACGATTTTCGCGGTGGTCGGCGTCATCAACGCCATGAACCTCATCGACGGCCTCGACGGTCTGGCGGGGGGGGTGTCGGTCATCGCCCTGTGCGCTTTTCTCATCCTTGCATGGATGGATGCCAATCCCTCGGCCGCACTCCTCTCCGTCGCTCTGCTGGGCGCCCTTCTCGGCTTTTTGAAATTCAACTTCTATCCGGCGCGCATCTTCATGGGGGACACGGGGAGTCTCACCATCGGGTTCGTTCTGGCGTTTCTGGCGCTGCTGCTGACACAGCCGCACGGCGCCAGGATATCGCCGGTCATCCCGGTGCTGATTCTCGGCGTCCCGATCCTCGATACGCTGTGGGTCATGTGCCGGCGCATCTCCAAGGGGCAGAATCCTTTCGCTCCGGACAAGACCCATGTTCATCACAAGTTTCTCGATCTCGGTTTTCAGCACCGCTTTACCGTGCTCATCATCTACGGCATCTCGCTATTCTGGGCCTGCGTGTCGATCTTTTTCTATACTGTCCCGGCGTTCTGGCTGGTGGCGGCCTTCCTGATCCTTTCGGTCATCAGCTACGGGACGCTGCGCTATGTGCTCAATCATGGGGAGAAGTTCCGCTTCCTCAACCTTGATTCGTCCCGGGGGATGAAGGAGTCGCGTCTGTATCGCAGCATCGTCGACCTGGTGGCGTTGACTACCCCGGGGATAGCCGTGCTGACGATCCTCCTGCTGGCCTCATTGGGTCTTTTCAGCACTCAAGTCGAAGACGGCTTCTGGCAGATCAGCGCGGTCATCTTTCTGGCGGGCATCGCACTGCTTTATCACACGCGAAATCCCGGCAACGAGTTTCTGATCGCCATGCTCTTTCTGGGGGCGCTTGTTGTCGCCTTTGTCGGCCAGTTGAGCGGGGATCAACCCACTTTCGCAGAGTTGCCCCTGCACCGTCTGGCTGATCTTCTGTTCGTCCCCCTCGCCGTATTGATCGGGCTGCGGCTCGTGTTTCATCGCCAAGGGGAATTCTTTTTGAATACGGTCGATTTTCTCGTGATCGGGATGGCGATTTTTTTCGCGATTTTTCTGCCGCAGATCGATGCGCGCGGCACCTTTACGTCCGCTTTGCCCAAGGGGATCGCGATCTTTCTGGCCGTCAAGATCGTCGCCATGCGGGGGCGCCGCGCTGCCTCGGTGGCGGTCGGTTCGTTGCTCGCGATTCTTCTGGTGATCTCCCTGCGCAATTTCATCGGGCAGGGGTGAGGCAGGGCAGTTGGCGAGTGCCGGGGGGCGGGACTCCAACGGTGGGTAGTGGTTAATCTTGACCCGAGAAGGGGTGATGTTATTATATGCGCATAGACTGCGCATGGGGAGGTCCGCATGGGTACCACTGCACGAAAGCAATCAGCGAATTTAAGTATCAGAAGCGATCTTCTTCGACTGGCACGGGCCAGGAAGATCAATCTTTCCAAGACACTCGAGGAGAGCCTTGAAGAAATCCTCAAAAAACAGGATCTTCAGACCTGGATAGAAGAAAACCGCGAGGCGATGGAAGCGGCCAATCGCTTTGTGGAGGAGCATGGTTTGTGGAGCGATGGTTTGAGGAAGTTCTGATGGCTCAGTTCGATATCTACAGGGGTAAGGGTGAGGGGATCGAGTTCCTCATCGATCTTCAGCATGACATGCTCGAAAATCTCTCCACTCGCATTGTCGCTCCCCTCGTATGTCCTGAAAAGGTGGGGGCGCCGATGAGAACCGTCAACCCCCGGATCTCGGTGGGCGGTGAGCAGTACATTTTGATGACGCAGCTTCTCGCGGCGATCCCGATCTCAACGCTGAGCGGGCCTGTCGGGTCGGCCCAGACGCAGAGAGAGGAAATTATCGCTGCTATCGATCTGCTTTTTACAGGCATTTGAGAGCGAGGCGAGTGGGTGAGGGATGGCTTGGCATATCGCAACAATCTTCTTCGCCATCGATGATCTTCTTGGTAGAGTAGGCCTCCTCCCGAGGCGGTTCATTCCGGTGTTGACCTGATCTTTCTATGGGTATATAGGTTCTGTGCAAATTTGGATATTCGATTCGAGCAAACGAGAACAAGAGAGGATTTCACGATGGCTGAGAAAGTTGCACTGATTACGGGTATTACCGGCCAGGATGGCGCCTATCTGGCGGAGTTCCTGCTTAAAAAGGGCTATATCGTTCACGGCGTGAAGCGCCGCGCGTCGCTCTTCAATACCGACCGCATCGATCATCTCTACCAGGACCCCCATGTGGAGAACCGCAACTTCATCCTCCATTACGGCGACCTGACCGATTCGACGAACCTCATCCGCATCATCCAGCAGGTGCAGCCCGACGAGATTTACAACCTGGCCGCCATGTCGCACGTGGCGGTCTCTTTCGAAACGCCGGAGTACACCGCCAATGCCGACGGTCTGGGGACGCTTCGCATCCTGGAGGCGATCCGCATCCTCGGTTTGGAGAAAAAAACCCGCTTCTACCAGGCCTCCACCAGCGAGCTCTACGGGCTGGTTCAGGAGATCCCCCAGAAGGAGACGACCCCCTTCTATCCCCGCTCCCCCTATGCGGTGGCCAAGCTCTACGGTTACTGGATCACCGTCAACTACCGTGAAGCCTACGGTATCTACGCCTGCAACGGAATCCTCTTCAACCACGAGTCGCCCATTCGCGGCGAGACCTTCGTCACCCGCAAGATCACCCGCGCGGTGGCCCGCATCGCCCTGGGGCTGCAGGACTGCCTCTATCTGGGCAACATGAGCGCCCTGCGCGACTGGGGACATGCCCGCGACTATGTCGAGATGCAGTGGCTGATGCTCCAGCAGGACGAACCCGAAGACTTCGTCATCGCCACGGGCGTGCAGTACTCGGTGCGGCAGATGGTGGAAGAGGCGTGCAAGAACGTGGGGATTGGGTTGCGCTGGGAAGGGGAG
>JBJHBH010000023.1:0-40009 GCA_050485365.1 Desulfuromonadales bacterium
TTCTGCATTCCCCCAGGGGGAAGGGCGTCCGCCCTTCCCCCTTTCCTTCCCCTCCCCCTCCGGTCCCGCATATCTATTCACCTTGTGGGGTCGCGACTCCCATGACAAGGGTGTCTGGCGCCATGGACGGCGCCAGCCAAGCAGCCATGGACGGCGAAAAGCGTCCCTTGGCATGGGTAGGTGGGAACCCATGCTGAACAGTTACGGTCCCGCTTCGATGGGACCTTCGCCGATCTCCTTCACCTCGATTCGACCAACGATTAAAATCACGACCAAAATGGTTGACGCTCGCCCAAAAGAGGTGTAATTCTCATGAGTCCCTTCGCTCATCCCTCAAAGGAATCGACCGACATGGCCCTGGTTCTGATCATCGACGACTCGACATTCGCCCGCAATCAGATCGGCAAAATTCTCAAAGCCGCCGGACATTCGGTCATCGAAGCCGACAACGGCCTGACGGGGCTCGCCGCCCTGAAGCGGCAGAAACCGGACTGCATCCTCACCGACATGCTGATGCCGGTGATGGACGGCCTCAAGTTTCTCAGAGCCCTTCGCGAAGAGAAGGTCGAGGTGCCGGCCATCGTTCTGACGGCCGACGTGCAGCTCACCACGCGCGACGAATCGCTGGCCCTCGGCGCCTTCGACGTCCTCAACAAGCCTCCCCGGACGGAGACGCTTCTGGGCGCCGTCGAGAAGGCCCTCGCCTCGCGGGAGTGAGCGATGGAGATCAGACCCGAATTCAACGACGCGCTGCGCGAGACGATCAACATCGGGGTCGGCAAGGCCGCGGGGATGCTCAACGAGCTCCTGAACCACCACATCCTGCTCGACGTTCCGCAGGTTGAGGTGCTCCGGCGCGACGACTTCGACCACAAGCTCGGCGCCATGCGCAACGCCTCGATCTCGGCGGTCTGCCTGAACTTCAGGGGAGAGATCGCCGGCGCCTCCTCCCTCGTCTTCCCCCCCGACAGCGCCGCCAAGCTCGTCGATCTTCTCATGGGGGAAGAGACGCCCTCGGACGACCTCGACGCCGTCAAGATCGGCACCCTGAGCGAGGTCGGCAACATCATCCTCAACGCCGTGATGGGCTCCTTCGGCAACATCCTGCAGACCCGCCTCAACTACTCGATCCCCGCCTACCTCGAAGGGTCGATGGAGACGATCATGCGCCTCGACGAGGCGAGGGACATCCCCCTGCTCTCGGCCAAGACCCGCTTCACGGTGGAGAGCCACCGCATCGAGGGGGAGATTATCCTGCTGTTCGAGCTCGGGTCCCTGGAGGTTCTGCAGGCGGCCTTCGACGCGGCCATGGCGTGAAAGAAAATTCGAGAGGGGAACCGGTGAACGCCTGGGATAGAAAAGACGACGCACTCGCCATTTTGGACAACCTCCCCTTGGGGGCGCTCGTTTTGTGCCGCGACCTGAAGGTGCTCTACTGGAACACCATCCTGGAGGAGTGGACGGGAATTCTCCGCAACGACATCGTCGGCCAGCCCGTCGCCGACTTCTTTCCCCACCTGGGCAACGCGCGCTTCACCGACCGCATCGCCCTCCTTTTCGAGGGGGGGCCGCCGGCGATCTTCTCCTCACAGCTCCACCGCAGCTTCATCCCCTCGTGCCTCCCCGACGGCAGCGAACGGGTGCAGCACACCACCGCCACCCCGCTCCCCCACGCCGACGGCTTCCACGCCCTGCTCTCCATCCAGGACGTCACCGACCTGACGCGTCTGGCCAAGAACGCCCGCGCCCTGCACGCCCAGGCGCAGCGCGAGATCGACGAGCGCAAAAAGGCCGAGAAACAGCTGCGCCTGGCGGCCTCGGTCTTCGCGAGCACCAGCGAAGGGATCGTCGTCACCGACCCGCAGGGCACCATCGTCTCGGTCAACCCGGCCTTCGAGGAGATCACCGGCTACCGCGCCGCCGAGGCGATCGGCACGACGGTGTGCGTTCTGCGCTCGAAGCTCGAAGACCAGGAGTTCTACCGGCATCTGTGGGAGCGGCTGCAGCAGGACGGGTACTGGAAGGGGGAGACGTGGGATCGGCGCAAGAGCGGCGAGGAGTACCCCATCGAGCTCACCATCAGCGCCATCAAGGACGACGACGGCTCGATCCGGCAGTTCGCCACCATCTTTCGGGACATCACCGAGCGCAAGCGGATGGAGGATCAACTGCGCGATCTCTCCATGCGCGACGGGTTGACCGGCATCTTCAACCGCCGCACCTTCGATGTGGAGATCGAACGCGAGTGGCGGCGCGCCACGCGCATCCTGCGCCCCTTCTCGGTCATCCTCATCGACATCGACTATTTCAAGCGCTTCAACGACACCTACGGCCACCCGGCCGGGGACGCCTGCCTCAAGCGGGTGGCCGACGTCATCGAGAGCTCGGTGAACCGCGCCGGCGACCTCACCTCACGCTACGGCGGCGAGGAGTTCGTCGTGCTGCTGCCGATGACCTCCAGCGCCGACGCGATCCGCATCGGCGAAAAGATCCGCCGCGACGTCGAGAGCCTCGCCATCGCGCATCGAGGCTCGAAGGCGGCCTCGGTGGTGACCGTCAGCATCGGCGTCGGCACCGTCCTCCCGTCGCGCGACACCTCCCCCAGCGCCGTGCTGCGCCTCGCCGACCAGGCCCTCTACGCCGCCAAGCGCGGGGGGCGAAACCGCGTCGTGTGCCACGACGAAAGCGCCACCGCCTCCCAGGCCTGCTGAGCCCGCCTCCTCACCAATCTCAAACTCCCTGGGCCGCCCGCCCGCCGAGCGTTTCGGCAGGGGGCGCCGCCTCCATCACCACGCGGTTTCGGCCGAGCGACTTGGCGCGGTAGAGGCGCTCGTCCGCGGCGCTGAGCACCTCGTCGATGCTCGCGCCGTCGCGGCCGAACTGGGCGGCGCCGATGCTGATGGTGACTTTAAGGCACGCCTCGGCGAGACAGACCTCCATCGCCTCGACGGCGCGCCGGATGCGCTCGGCGATGGCGGCCCCGTGCGCGATGTCGGCGTCGGGCAACAGGACGATGAACTCCTCCCCTCCGAGGCGCCCGACGAGATCGATGGGGCGAACCGTCGCCGAGACCGCATGCACCACCGCCTTGAGGACTTCATCCCCGTGCTGGTGGCCGTGACGGTCGTTCACCTTCTTGAAATGGTCCAGATCGAGGGCGAGAAGCGCAAGGGGCGCGCCGGAGCGCTCGGACCGCGAGATCTCGGCGAGCGTCCTGTCCCAGAAGTGGCGACGGTTGGCGGCGCCGGTAAGGGGGTCGGTGGCGGCCAGGCGCCGAAGCTCCCCGTTGGCCTGCGCCAGTTGCTGGACCGCCTCCTCGGCGCGCTGCTTGGATTCGGCGAGGCGCTGCATCATCTCCTCCTGGCTGTAGACGCCGTAGAAGGTGCGCGTGGTGTGAAAAGCGCGCACCACGCCGTAGCTCAGGATGAAAAATCCCGCGGCGAACACCAGGTGCGCGTACCACCACTGGTGATTCCAGGGGGCGCCCAGGAAAAACGAGACGCTCGACTGGGTGAAGGCGGCCAGGGAGAGGGTGTACATCAGCATGAGCGAGGAGCCGATCCGGCGAAAGTGCATGACGGCGATCCCCGCAACAAAGGCGGCGATGGCCCCCCCTTCAAGGGCGATGCGCACCCAGGGGCTGGCGGACAGGGGGCTGAGGGCGACGGCGGCGACGAGCAGATCGATGGCGACGAAGATCGCCGCCCAGCGCAGCCAGAAGCCGCGCACCGTGCGCCGTTGCGGCGGGTCGGTCTCGCGCCCGTAGTGCAACAGGGCGAAGAAGAAGAGCGCCCCCATCACCAGACGCGAGGCGGGGCCGTACAACAGAAAGAGGGCGAGGTTGTCGTGGGCGAAGCGGGTCAGAACGCCGTGGGGGGCGTACACGGCTGCGAAGCCGGCGAAGCCGACGGTGAGCCAACGCAGAAAAGGCTCGCCCGAGCTTTGATAACAGCGCCAGGTGACGTATGCGATGAAGGCGCTCAGGGCGACGGCGACGGTGATGGCCGCTTCGTGCAAGAGATGGTGCTCGAATCCAAGGGAAGGGTCCTGGAAGAAGTGCAGGTAGACGATCCCCAACGTCGGCACCAGGGCGAAGGCGAAGCGCAGCAGGTGTTCATACCCCTTGGTCGCCAGAAGAATCTTCCCCCCGGTCGCATCAGAGCGGATCATCGTCGGACTCCTTCACTGCCGACCGGCGCGCGGCGAAAGTCGGCTTTTCATTTCATAGCAGAACCGGGACCTGAACGGCACGTGTAGATTTTTAATCAAGAATATCGCCTTTTGGTGGAAAGTAAACTTGACGAAGAGACGCGACAACCCGACAGGAGCATCCCGCAAGCACCGCTTTCCTCTGGCCAGCGCCGCCGCGGCGGTGCTAAGATAACCCCTTTGCAAAGAATCACACACGAGGAGGTCGCCCACGCGATGAGCAACGATATCAACAAGGTCATCTACTCGATGATCAAGGTCAGCAAGTTCTACGACAAGAAGCCGGTCCTCAAGGACATCTCCCTCTCCTACTTCTACAGCGCCAAGATCGGCGTGCTCGGCCTGAACGGCTCGGGCAAGAGCTCGCTGCTGCGCATTCTGGCCGGAGTCGACACCGAGTTCAACGGCCAAACGATCCTCTCGCCCGGCTACACCGTCGGCTACCTGGAGCAGGAGCCTCTGGTCGATGTCGACAAGACGGTGCGCGAGGTCGTCGAGGAGGGGGTGCAGGAGACGGTCGATCTTCTGAAGGAGTTCGAGGAGATCAACAACGCCTTCGCCGACCCCGACGCCGACATGGAGAAGCTGTGCGAGCGCCAGGCCGTCGTTCAGGAGAAGCTCGACGCGCTGGACGCCTGGGACCTCGACTCGCGCCTGGAGATGGCGATGGACGCGCTGCGCTGCCCGCCGGGCGACACGCCGGTGAAGGTCCTGTCCGGCGGCGAGAAGCGCCGCGTCGCCCTGTGCCGTCTGTTGCTGAAAAAGCCCGACATCCTGCTGCTCGACGAGCCGACCAACCACCTCGACGCCGAGAGCGTCGCGTGGCTGGAGCACCACCTGCAGCAGTACCCCGGCACCATCATCGCCGTCACCCACGACCGCTACTTTCTCGACAACGTCGCGGGGTGGATTCTGGAGCTCGACCGCGGCGAGGGGATCCCCTGGAAGGGGAACTACTCCTCATGGCTCGAGCAGAAGCAGGAGCGTCTGCGCCGCGAAGAGAAATCGGAGAGCAACCGCCAAAAGACGCTGGAGCGCGAGCTCGAGTGGATCCGCATGTCCCCCAAGGGGCGCCACGCCAAGAGCCAGGCGCGCATCAGCGCCTACGAAAAGCTCCTCGGGCAGGAATCGGAGAAGGGGGCGAAAGAGCTCGAGCTTTTCATCCCGCCGGGGCCGCGCCTGGGCAACGTCGTCATCGAGGCCGACAAGGTGAGCAAGGCCTACGGCGAGCGTCTGCTGGTCGAGGAGATGACTTTCGCCCTTCCGCCCGGCGGCATCGTCGGGATCATCGGCCCCAACGGCGCCGGCAAGACGACCCTCTTCCGCATGGTCACCGGGCAGGAGCAGCCCGACGCCGGCACCATCCGCGTCGGCGACACGGTCCAGCTCGCCTACGTCGACCAGAGCCGCGAGCTCGACCGCGACAAGACGATCTGGGAGGAGATCACCGGCGGGCAGGAGCAGATCCAGCTCGGCAAGAACCTCGTCAACTCGCGCGCCTACGTCTCGCGCTTCAACTTCTCGGGGACCGATCAGCAAAAGAAGGTCGGGATGCTCTCGGGCGGCGAGCGCAACCGGGTTCACCTGGCCAAGACGCTCAAGGAAGGGGCCAACGTCATCCTGCTCGACGAACCGACCAACGACCTCGACGTCAACACCATGCGGGCGCTGGAGGAGGCGCTGGAGAACTTCGCAGGGTGCGCGGTGGTCATCAGCCACGACCGCTGGTTCCTCGACCGCATCGCCACCCACATCCTCGCCTTCGAGGGGGACAGCCGGGTCGTGTGGTTCGAGGGGAACTACTCCGAGTACGAGGCCGACCGCAAGAAGCGCCTCGGCGCCGCGGCCGACCAGCCCCACCGCATCAAGTACCGCCAGCTCACCCGCTGAGCGGAGTCTCTTCGTCCCACACCCCGGCAGAGGCTCCCCCCCTGCCGGGGCATTCACGGCACACACATCCGAACGCGGCCTCGGGTTTCCCCCGGGGCCGCGTTTTTCGCTTTCGTCTCACGGGGCACCTTTTTTGCACCTCTTTACGGGGGTATGTCCAAATTCCTGCGCGCTGCCCGGTCGCGCAAGGGCTCAACGGGGGGCTTTGCGGTGAAAACGCTTAAAATGCGACATTTTTTGGTCATTTGGCTGTTCGCGCTCACTTCGCTCATTGCGGCGGCCGGCTGCGACAGGGAGACTCCCGTCGCGGTGAGCCTGGAGAAGCGCGAGCCCCTTCCCCCACCTTCGACCGAAGCGGCGCTGAACGTCGCCATCGGCGCCATGATCACCCCCAAGGACGCCTACATCTTCTACAGCAGACTCCTGGACCACCTCGGCGAGACGACGGGGCTGCGCATCCGGGCCGTCGACCGCGGCAGCTACCAGGAGATCCAAGATCTGCTGCGGGACGGCGCCGTCGGTGCGGCATTCGTCTGCAGCGGCCCCTATGTCGAAGGGCGCGACGAGATCGGTTTGGAGATCCTCGCCGTGCCCGTCGTGCAGGGAGAGCCCCTGTACTATTCGTACCTGATCGTCCCCGCCGACAGCCCGGCCCGCAGCTACGACGATCTGAGGGGAAAGACCTTCGCGCTGACCGACCCCCATTCCAACACCGGCGCCCTGGTCACCGCCTACCACCTCGCCCGCCGAGGCGAGAGCATCGACTCCTTTTTCGGCAGCTACATCTACACCTACGCCCACGACCGCTCCATCAGCGCGGTGGCGGAGAAGATCGTCGACGGCGCCGCCGTCGACCACCTGATCTGGGAGTATCTGAACGTCACCGACCCCGCCCTGACGTCCAAAACCAGAGTCGTACATCGCTCGGAGCCTTACGGGATCCCCCCGTTCGTCGCCGGTCCCGGCCTCGACGAGGAGTTGCGC
The DNA here is from genome assembly GCA_050485365.1 of Desulfuromonadales bacterium. Lineage (GTDB taxonomy): Bacteria > Desulfobacterota > Desulfuromonadia > Desulfuromonadales > JACZKF01 > JARFUG01. The sequence goes on from JBJHBH010000023.1 coordinate 7,084, forward strand.
GCGACGCTGCGCCGCGCCCTTCTCGACGTCCACACCTCCGAAGAGGGCACGCAGATCCTCAAGGGGATGATGATCGAGCGCTTCGTGCCGGGAGACGATGCGCTCTACGACTCGATCCGCGACATGCGCCGCACGGTCGCCCCTGCCGATCGGCGACTCCCCTGATGAAGCTGCAGGGGCGGATACTCCTTTTCACCTTCGCCGTCCTCGCCTTTTTCGGCCTCCTCCTCGTCGTCTTCATGAAGACCGAATTCTCGGCCCGCCTCACGTCGGAGCTGCAGAAAAGGGGGATCTCCATCGCCCGCCACATCGCCGAGGAGAGCGTCGCGGCGATCCTCGCCGAAGACGCCCTCTCCCTTCGCCTGATCGCCCGAAACCGCATGCAGAGCGAGGAGGACATCATCTACGTCCTCTTTCTCAACGGCGAGGGGACCCGGGTGCTGAGCCATTCCTTCGGCGAAACCTTCCCCTTCGAGCTGCTCGGCGTCAACGGCGTCGCACCGGACGGCACCTACGCCATTCGCTCCCTGGCGACGGAATACGGCCTCGTGCACGACATCGCCGTGCCGGTCCTCACCGGGGGACTCGGCCAGGTGCGCGTCGGCCTGTCCGCCGAAGCGATCGAAGCGTCGGTGAAGACGATCACCACCGAGGTCTTGTCGCTGACGGCGGTGATGCTCCTGCTCGCGGGCGTCGCGGCGATCCCCCTGTCGCAGGCGGTGACCCAGCCGATCCGGCGCCTGACGGGGGCGGCGGAGGAGATCGCCGCGGGGCGCCTCGACCGCGAGGTCGCCGTCGACAGCCGCGACGAGGTCGGCGAGCTCGCCGCCTCTTTCAACCGCATGGTGTACAACCTGAAGGTCGCGCGCAAAGAGCTCGAAGACGCCGCCCGCCTGCGCGACGAATTCATCTCCATGGCGGTGCACGAATTCCAGACCCCCTTGACGGCCATCCTCGGATTTTCCGATCTGCTCACGGAGCAGGAGCGGGATCTGACTCCGGAGCAAAAACGCGAGTTCCTCGCCATCATCGGCGCCAAGGCTCAGTTTCTCAGCCGCATCGTCAACGAGCTCCTCGACGTCAGCCGCATTGAAGCGGGGCACGGCATGGCAATGCACCACGAGCCCTGCCGTATCGGGTCGATCATCGGCGAGGCGGTGCAGATGTTCCGCAGGCGCTCGCCCCGCCATCGATTCGTGCTGGATCTGCCGGACGACGACGCCGAGCTTGTGCTCGATCCGGAGCGCGTCACGCAGGTGCTGGAGAATCTGCTGAGCAACGCCGTCAAATACTCGCCCAAGGGGGGGACGATCCGCATCGGCGCCGAGCGGCGCGACGGGTTCTACCAGGTGCACATCGAGGACGAGGGGATGGGGATGACCCAGCAGGAGCTCGCGCGGATTTTCGACAAATTCTACCGCGTCGACACCTCCCACACGGCCCCCGCCGGGACGGGGCTGGGGCTCTACATCGTCAAGTCGATCGTCGAGGCGCACGGCGGGGCCGTGACGATATCCAGCGCCCCCGGCAAGGGAACCCGAGTCGAATTCACCCTCGCCCAGAGCCTTCGTCCGGCAGCGCTTCAGGCGGCCGCCGGGTAGCGCGTATCGAAAAAGAGGCGAAGAAACATTGACAGAGCGCCGCAGAAACAATTAAATAGCCCCATGCAAAGGGAGATCGGATGATACTCGGACGCATCAGGGGGGCGCCTCGATGGCATTGAAAAATATCCAGAGACGGGTCCTCGTCCCCCTGACGCTGACCTTCCTCGTCCTGATCGTCTCCTTTTTGTACAGCGGCTACCAGATCCGGCAGTTCGACGCCAACGCGGCCCTGGAATACCGTCACCAGGCGGCGCGAAGCCTCTATCAGACGCTGGTCGACCTGCGCCTGGAGAGCATGCGGGGGGCGGTCCAGTTCATCTCCGCGGACCAGGATCTGCAGCAGGCCATGCGCGCCGGCGACGTCGACGCCCTGATCGAGCTCTCCACCCCCATCCTGCGCCGCATGTCCCTGCAGCAAGACATCCGCCTGATGTACTTTCACACCGTCGCCGGGGAGAATCTGCTGCGGGTCCACCGCCCCTTCCCCTTCCCCTATTCGATGGACCGCTTCACCATCCAGCAGGCGATGCAGACGCAGCGCGTCTCGCAGGGCGTGGAGATGGGGCCGCTGGGCAACTTCAGCCTGCGCGTCGTCTATCCCTGGCACAGCCGCGGCGAGCTCATCGGCTACATCGAGCTGGGGCAGGACGTCACCCGCATCCTGCGGGACTTGAAGGCCATCACCAACATCGAGTACGTCCTGACGATCCAGAAAGACCTGCTCGACAGGGAAAAGTGGGTCGCGGGGATGGAGACCCTCGGGCGCGAGGCCGACTGGTACAAGCTGCGCGAGACGGTCGTCATCGACCAGTCCATCGACATCGAGAACTTCAACGAGCACCGCGTCATCCTCTCGCGCCAGGAGATCGACAACCGGATCAGCTTCGGCGGACGTCACTACCGGGCCAAGAACTTTCCGCTGGGCGACGCCGCGGGCAAGACCATCGGCTCCTTCATCCTGCTGCAGGACGTCACCGCCGACATCGACGCCTTCGGGTCGTTCACCTTCAAGATCGTCACCTTCAGCCTGCTGCTGTGCTCGGCCCTGTTCGTCTTCGCCTTTCAGGTCCTCGGGCGGGTCGACAGGCAGATGGTGTCCAACCGCCAGCAACTTCTCGATCAGGTCGACCGCTCGACGCTCGCCAACTATCGGCTCGAAATCGAGGTCTCCGAACGCAAGAGGGCCGAGGAGAAGCTCAAAAAGCTCAACGAGCACCTGGAGGAGCGCGTCGCCGAGCGCACGCGAAAGCTCGAGGAGCTCAACCGCGAGCTCGAAGCGAGCCACCACAAGCTCGGGCTCGCCTACAGCGAGCTGAAGGCCAAACAGGCGACGATCCTGCACCAGGACAAGATGGCGTGCGTCGGCCTGCTGGCCGCCGGCGTCGCGCACGACATCAACAACCCCATCGGCTTCGTGTCGAGCAACCTGAGCGAGCTCGCCGAGTACGTTCCGCGCCTGTGCAGCTTCATCAAGGAGCAGCAGCAGGCCCTGGAGGCGGCCGGCGCCGATAGCGAAGCCCTGAGCCGCAGGCGCGAGGAGCTGCAGCTCGACTACATGCTCGAGGATATCGACGCCCTCATCGAGGAGTCGCTGGAGGGGACCGAGCGGGTGAGCAACATTGTGCAGAACCTGCGCTCCTTTTCGCGCAGCGACGACGCCGAGGCGCGCTTCACCGACCTGCACGAGTGCCTCGACAGCACCATCAACATCACCTCGCACGAGCTGCGCTACAAGGCGACGCTGGTGCGCGACTACGGCGACATCCCCCCCGTGCTGTGCCGCCCGCAGCAGCTCAACCAGGTCTTCATGAACCTGCTCATCAACGCCGCACAGGCCATCGAGGAGCAGGGGACCGTCACCGTCAAAACGTGGGCGCAGGACGACTTCGTGCACGTCTCCGTCGCCGACACCGGCTGCGGCATCGACGAGGAGCACCGCAAGCGGATCTTCGAGCCGTTCTTCACCACCAAGGAGGTCGGCAAGGGGACGGGGCTCGGCCTGAGCATCGCCTACGACATCGTCAAGAAGCACCAGGGGGACATCTGGGTGGAGAGCACCCCGGGCGAGGGAACAACCTTCACCCTGAGGCTGCCGGTGAGCTCATGACGAAGAAGATCTCCATTTTGTGCGTCGACGACGAGCGCAACATCCTCAAGACCCTTGATCGCTTCTGCATCAACGAGGGGTTCGCGGCGCACTTCGCCTCCACGGGGGCCGAGGCCCTTGCGCTGATGGAGCGCATCGCCCCGGTCGATCTCGTGATCTCGGACTACCGCATGCCGGGGATGAACGGAGTCGAGCTGCTGCGCCGCATTCATCGGGAGTGGCCGGGCACGGTGAACATCCTTCTGTCGGGGTTCGCCGACATCCCCGTCGTTTCCCAGGCGATCAGCGACGGCTACATCGACGCCTATCTGACCAAGCCGTGGAAGAGGGCCGACCTGAAGAACACCATTTACGCCGCCCTCGACCTCGCCGACGACAGAGCGCGGGGGCGATCGGAGCGGGAGGGCTCCTGATGGAAAAGACCAGAATCCTCTTCGTCGACGACGAGCCGGCCTACCGGCGCATCTTTCGCTCGGCCATGCGCACCGACCCCCGTCTGCTGGTCGAGACCGCCGCGAGCGCCGACGAGGCGCTCGCCAAGCTCGAGGAGTTCGGGGCCCAGATCGTCTTCACCGACTTTCTGATGCCGGGCAAGAACGGGATCGCCCTGCTCAAGGAGATCCACGAGCGCTACCCGGGGATTTTCGTGCTGATCCTCACCGGCGTCGACTCCACCCGCGACGCCGTCACCGCCATGAAGGCCGGCGCCTACGACTACATCCTCAAGCCCTTCGACTTCAACCTGATCCGGCTCCAGATCGACAAGATCATCGCCCACAAGGAGCTTTTGCGCCAGAAGGTCGCCCCCCCGGGGATCGAAGGGTATCGCTTCGAGAACATCATCGGGCAGGACCCGAAGATGTTCGAGATCTACGAGAAGATCACCCAGGTCGCCCGCACGGGGACCTCGGTGCTCATCAGCGGCGAGAGCGGCACCGGCAAGGAGCTGATCGCCGAGGCGATCCACGTCAACAGCAACCGGCGCGACAAGCCGTTCGTGGCGGTCAACTGCGCGGCCCTCACCGAAGAGCTGATCAACAGCGAGCTCTTCGGCCACGAGCGGGGCTCCTTCACCGGGGCGACGACGCAGAAGGTCGGCTTCTTCGAGCAGGCCGACGGCGGGACCATCTTCCTCGACGAGATCGGCGACGTTCCGGCCAAGACGCAGGTCGCCCTGCTGCGCGTGCTGGAGCTCGGCACCTTTCACCGGGTGGGGGGGGCGCGCCCCTTGAAGGTCGACGTGCGCCTGATCTGCGCCACCAACAAGGACTTGAGCCACGCCATTCGCGAGAAGTACTTTCGCGAAGATCTCTACTACCGCATCAACGTCGTCTCCATCGCGGCGCCCGCCCTGCGCGACCGGCGCTCCGACATCCCCCTTCTGGCGCGCTACTTTCTGGAAAAGTACGCCGCCGAAACGGGGAAGAAGATCACCGGCATCTCGCAGGCGGCCATCGATCTGCTCCTGGCCTACCGCTGGCCGGGAAACGTGCGCGAGCTGGCCAACGTCATCGAACACGCCGTCGTCTTCTGCCGCGAGCAGCAGATCCAACCGGTCCATCTCCCTTCGGAATTCTCCACCCTCCCGGGCGCCCCCCAGGCCGAGGAGGACGCCTACAGCCTGAGCCTCCCCTCCCAGTCCCTGGCGCAGGCCGAGGCGACCCTCATCCGCAAGGTGCTGGAAGAGAAGGAGTGGAACCTCTCCCAGGCGGCCGACGCTCTGGACATCGCCCGGGGCACCCTCTACAGCAAGATGCAGAAGTACGGCATCAACAAGCCCTGAAGGGGGGGGCGGCGTCCGGATATTTTCGCAACGCTCCAAACAAGAGAGGCCGGCCGCGGGACGCATCCCGGGCCGGCCTCTTTGCCGTTTCTCTTTTTCCTTCGACGCGTTATTCGCGCACGAAGGTGTCGATGTCGGTCTCGTGGACCATCCCCATCAGGCGGGCGTATTCGGATTCGATGAGCGCATAGTGCCGGCGGGTCGAATCGGCGTTCGCCTCGAAGACCTTGCGCACCTTCGGATCGTCGATGCCAGCGGCCATCTCCCGCAGGCTCTTTTCGAGCCGAAGCTCCTTCTCCATCGCCAGCTCCATCGCGCGCCGCTCGTTGAAATCGGGGAGGATGAGCTTTTCGAGATCCGAAAGCCAGTCCGAGAGCCCATCGGGCGCCTCGTCCATGAAGCGGTCGAAATCGCCGATCGCCTCCCCTTCGTAGATGTCGAAGAACCACGAGGCGTGCTCGCGCTCTTCGCGGGCGAGGAGCTCGAAGGTTCGCCTGGCCTCGTCGTTGCGCATGCGCGAGGCGCCGAGACGGTAAAAGTCCATGGCGTTCTTCTCGACCTGGATCGAGCGCCGGATCGCCTCCTGAAGATCGATCTTTGGGTTCATCTTCTCACTCCTTCGTCGAGAGGCGGCCTCAGGCGCCGGTTGCGGCGGGGGGGACGAAGACGCGCTGGCCGAGTTCCTGGTCGAGCAGCAGCAGACCGCGGCCGTCCCCCTCGACGCGCTGCAGCTTGCGGATGATGAGGGAGAAGCTGCTCTCCTCTTCGACCTGCTCGGTCACGAACCACTGCAGCATGATCTGCGCGGCGTGATGGCGCTCTTCGATGGCGAGATCCATGAGCTTGCCGATGCGATCGGTGACGAATTTCTCGTGGTTGAGGCCGAACTCGAAGGCTTCGAGCGGCGAGGCGAAGTCGTTCTTGGGGGCGTCGATGGCGCGAAGGTCGGTGCGCCCTCCGGCGTCGCAGAGGAAGTGGAAGAATTTCTCTCCGTGAGTCATCTCCTCCAGCGCCTGTGCGCGCATCCAGCTGGCGAAGCCGGGCAGGTCCTCGGACTGGAAGTATCCCGCCAGAGCCATGTAGATGTAGGCCGAGGCGAACTCGTTTTTCATCTGCTCGTTCAATGCGTCCTGAAGTTTGGTGCTGAGCATCGCATGTCCTCCCGTTGCTTGATGATTCGGCCTTCCGCGACGGAAGCCGTCGACAAAGGATACCAGATGACTCATGAAAGTCCACGATCCCCCCACGCAGCGCTGGGAAAATCTTTTTTTTCTGCCATACTGTCCCTTCAAGCCTTCAAAGAGAGATGTTTTCGCAAGAAAGCAAATGCTGGGCTGGCTAAGCAAAAAGCGCCAAATACAAGGCGCGCGATTGCCGAGCAATGAGGCGTACTCAGGTACGTCGAAGCAGCGAGAGCAATGGCAGCAACGCAGCAGTTGGCGATGTTTTGCGACGCCATCAAGGAGAGACTGCAATGGATTCAAAACGCTCCAGCGGCATCCTGCTTCACCCCACCTCCCTCCCCGGACCGCACGGCATCGGCTCCCTCGGCGCCGAGGCCTACGCCTTCGTCGATTTTCTGGCGCAGACGGGGCAGAGCCTCTGGCAGATCCTCCCGCTGGGGCCGACCGGCTACGGCGATTCGCCCTACAGCTCTTTCTCGGCCTTCGCGGGCAACCCTCTGCTGGTGTGCCTGGAGCGCCTCGTCGAGGCCGGCGATCTCGACCCGGACGACATCGCGGGGGTCGCCATGCCTGAGGGGGAGGCGCATTTCGGCTTCGTACACGGCTTCAAGGGGCGCCTGCTGACCAAGGCGGCCCAGCGCTTCTTTCGCACCGGGGGAGAAGAGAGGCGCAGCGCCTACGGAGATTTTCAGGCGCACCAGGGGTACTGGCTCAACGACTATGCTCTTTTCCGGGCGCTGCGCCACCACTTCGGCGACATCTCCTGGACCCGCTGGCCCGAGAAGATCCGCCGTCGCGACGAGGGGGCGCTCGCCCACTGGGGGGAGGAGCTGGCCGATCACATCCTGGTGCAGAAATACTCGCAGTTCGTCTTCTTCGAGCAGTGGTTCGCCCTGAAGGAGTACGCCGGCGCCAAGGGGGTGCGCATCTTCGGCGACATCCCGATTTACGTCAGCCTCGATTCGGCCGACGTCTGGGCCAACCCGCACCTGTTCTACCTCGACGAGAAACTCCAGCCGACCCTGGTCTCCGGCGTCCCCCCCGATTACTTCAGCGAAACCGGGCAGCTGTGGGGCAATCCCATGTACCGCTGGGAGCGCATGGCGCAGCAGGGCTTCTCGTGGTGGCTCGCCCGCTTCCGCTGGAATCTGGCGCAGGCGGACATGGTGCGCATCGACCACTTCCGGGGGTTCGCCGCCTGCTGGGCCGTTCCGGCGGGGTCGGAGACGGCCATCAACGGCAGCTGGATGCCCGTCCCCGGCGTCGAGCTCTTCGAAACGCTGCAGCGCAAGCTGGGCCCCGCGCCCATCGTCGCCGAAGACCTGGGGCTCATCACCCCCGACGTGGAGGCGCTCAGAGACCGCTTCGGTTTTCCGGGGATGAAGGTCCTGCACTTCGCCTTCGGCTCCGGCGCCGACAACCCGTACCTTCCCCACAACCTGACGCGCAACAGCGTGATCTACACCGGCACCCACGACAACGACACCACCCTCGGCTGGTGGAACGCGCTGACCCGCGAAGAGCGCGACGCCATCCGCAGATACCTCGGAGGGGCCGAGGACATGCCCTGGGATCTGATCCGCACCGCCATGGCGAGCGTCTCGGACATCTGCATCCTGCCTCTGCAGGACGTCCTCGAGCTCGGCGCCGAGGCGCGGATGAACACCCCCGGGCGCCCGGGCCAGAACTGGGGTTGGCGCTATCGTCCGGGGGCAATTTCATCCGAGGCGCGCCGACGCCTGAGCGAGCTCACCCATACGTATGGTCGCACGCCATAAACATTTTTTTCACCCGAAGCCCCACCTTATCCCCCAAACCCTCTTGTCCCCGACAACCCTTTTATGATAATTTCTTTGGAATTCAGCACCAAAGGCTCCCATCAAACCGCGCAACTCAAAACCCCTTGGAGGAAAACCTGTGAAAAAACCCATTTATCTCCTTCTGGCCGGCGTCGCAGCCCTCGCATTGACCGCTTGTCAGGACAGAGCCCCCCAGACTTCGGCTCCGTCGGCGCCCCAGCAGGAAGCCGCCTCGGCCGCCCGCACCGGCACCGTCGTTGAGACGATGAACGCCGGCGGCTACACCTACATTCAGGTCGACACCGGCAGCGAGCAGATCTGGGCCGCGGCACCGCAGTTCGCCGTCGCCGCCGGCGACCCCGTCGTCGTCCCTGCCGGAATGCCGATGATCAATCACTACAGCAGCTCCCTCGACCGCACCTTCGAGACCGTCTACTTCGTCGATTCGGTCGTGGTGGCCGGGGTGAGCGAAGCCGGCATGCCCACGGGGATGCCCGCGGGACACCCCCCCATCACCGCCCCCGAAGCCAAGCAGATGGACTTCAGCGGCCTGCGCAAGGCCGACGGCGGCAAGACCGTCGAGGAAGTCTTCACCGCCAAGGACGAGCTGAGCGGCCAGAAAGTGACCCTGCGGGCCAAAGTCGTCAAGTTCAGCCCCCAGATCATGGGCAAGAACTGGATCCACCTGCAGGACGGCACCGGCGCCGAGGGGACCAACAATCTCACCATCACCAGCTCTGATTTCGCCCAGGTCGGCGACACTGTCCTCGTCTCGGGGACCCTGTCCACCGACAAGGACTTCGGCTTCGGCTATCACTACGCCGTTCTGATGGAAGACGCCACCGTCGTCATCGAATAAGCGCTTCACGCCCCGGCGTCCCGGAAGGCCCCAGCACCTCGCGGTGCCGGGGCCTTCTTTTTTGGGGCGGCCCGGCCCGATGACGATCTCTCTCGACTAATCCCCCGCGATGGATTAAATTGACGCTGCAAGGAGTTAGCTCCTGCGTGTCGGTTCGGCCCCGCCCCGCACAGGGGTTGGCGCTTCTTTTCGCCGACGGCCATCGTTTCGGTTCGTACTGCGGCGCATACAATGGAGGGTTCGATGGATGAACAGATCCGCATTCTGTGCGTGGACGACGAGCGCAACGTCCTTCGCGCCCTGGAGCGCGTCTTTCTCGACGACGACTACGAGATCCTCACGGCCCTGTCGGCCGAGGAGGGGCTGACCCTTCTGCAAGAGCAGCCGAGCGTGCAGGTCGTCATCTCCGACTACCGCATGCCCGGCCTCAACGGCGTCGACTTCCTCAAGGAGGTCCATCGCCTGCGCCCCGAGTCGGTGCGCATCGTCCTTTCGGGATATGCCGACACCGCCGCCGTCGTCTCGGCCATCAACGAAGGTCAGATCTACAAGTTCATCCCCAAGCCGTGGAACGACGACGAGCTGAAGGTCACCATCCAGAACGCCCTGGAGAAGTACCGCCTGGAGCGCAGCAACGCGCAGCTGCTCGAAGAGCTGCAGGTGGCCAACAGGAACCTCGAATCGACCGTCGCCGCCCGCACCGCGAAGCTCTTCCAGCACAACCGCTCGCTGAAAGTCTTCCAGAACATCCTGCACGCCCTCCCCTTCGCCGTTCTGGGCTTCGACGCCGGCGGCACGCTGGTGCAGTGCAATCAGGTGGGGATCGAGCTGTTCCAGGACAAAACGCCCATCGCTCTGGGGAAAAAGCGCGCCCAGCTTCTCCCCGCCGCCCTCAACGCCGACATCGACGCGGTGGCGACCGCGTCGTGTGTGCGGGTGCGGACGCATCTGCACGCGCGAACGTTCACCGCCTGGATCACCCACCTGAAAGAAGGGGAGCAGGAGGGGATCATCCTCGTCCTTCAGCCGGAGGCTTAGATGGAAGAGCAGCAACTCTCGCCGGCCGTTCTGTTCGTCGACGACGAGAAGAACATTCTCACCTCCCTGCGCCGCCTCATGATGGAGGAGGACTGCCGGGTCTTCACCGCCGAGTCGGGACAGGAGGGGCTCGAGGTGCTGAGCCGCGAAGCGCAGATCGGCCTCATCGTCTCGGACCAGCGCATGCCCGGCATGAACGGCGCCGCCTTCCTCGAAAAGGCGCGCGAGATCGCCCCCGATCCCTTGCGCATCATCCTGACAGGCTACGCCGACATCCAGGCGACGATGGACGCCATCAACAAGGGGGGGGCGTTTCGCTACATCACCAAGCCGTGGAACGACGACGAGCTGATCCAGACGATCCGCGACGCCCTCTCCCGATACACCCTGCTGCAGGAGAACCGGCGCCTGCAGGCGGTGGTGCAGGCGCAGAACGAAGAGCTCAAGGAGTGGAACGCCCGTCTCAAGAGTCGGGTTCTGCAGCAGACGGCGGACATCCGCGCCAAGAACGAAGAGCTCGACCGACGCAACCGGCAGCTGGTGCACAATTTTCACGCCACCATCGCCTCGTTCTCCAACCTGCTGGAGCTGCGCTCGCGCAAGCTGCGCCACCACAGCCGCAACGTCGCCGCCCTCACGGCCCTGATGGCCGAGGGGCTCGGCCTCTGCTCCGACGAGCGCGAGACGCTGCGCATCGCCAGCCTGCTGCACGACATCGGCGAGATCGGCACCCCCGACGCCCTGATCCACGACGAGATCGGCGACCTCGAGGGGGGAGATCTCGCGACCTACATGCAGCACACGGTGCGCGGGCAGGCGGCCGTCGACGCCATCGAAGAGCTGCGCCCGGCGGGGCTCCTCATCCGTCACCATCACGAGCACTTCGACGGCGGAGGGCTCCCCGACGCCCTGGCGGGGGAGGAGATCCCGCTGGGGGCGCGCCTCATCCACGTCTGCGACTTTCTCGACCGCTGCATCGCCCGCCAGTACGACATCAGCCCCACCGTCGGCTACCGCGTCGCCCTGGAGGAGGTGCGCGCGCTGCTGGAGAGCTGGTTCGACCCGGCCCTCTTTACGCTGCTGGAGACGGCGGCCCGCGAGGTCTACGGCCGCATTCCCCCCCGCAGCGAGATGACGCTGCGCACCCTGGAGCCCGACGACCTGATGCCCGGCATGGTCCTCGACGACGATCTGCTCACGGGAACGGGGCTGATGCTGCTGAACCGGGGGTCGGTGCTGACCCGCAAGGCGATCGAGTCGATCCAGCGCTACCACCAGATCGACCCGATCCATCACGCCATCCCCGTCCTCGTCGCCCGCTGAGGCCACCGTGATCGAATTCGACGAAGTCGAAAAACGCATGGTTCTGAAGCTCGTCTTCTACGGGCCGGCCCTGTCGGGCAAGACCTCGAACCTGCTGCACCTGCACGAGGCGCTGAGCCCCGAGGGGCGCGGCGATCTGATGGTCCTCGACACCAAGGACGACCGCACCATCTTCTTCGATCTGCTCCCCTTCTTTCTGGTGGCGCCGAGCGGCCTGCGCATCAAGGTGAAGGTCTACACCGTTCCGGGGCAGGTCCGGCACGACGCCACCCGCAAGGCGGTGCTGCAGCGCGCCGACGGGGTCGCCTTCATCGCCGACTCGCAGCCGACCGAGACGCAGAACAACTTCAACAGCTTCGAGAACCTGGAGGCGAACCTGGCGATGGTCGGCCTCGACATCGACACCATCCCTCTGGTCATCCAGTACAACAAGCGCGATCTGCCCGGCGTCGTCGCCGAGGACGACATCGTGCGGGTGTGGGAGCCGACGGGAATCCCCGTCTTCATGGCCTCGGCGCTGAAGGGGTGGGGGGTCGTCGAGACCTTCGCGCGTCTGGCCGAGCTGACCTACGAACACATCGACCGGCGCTGCGCCCTGCGCGAAAAGCACGGCCTCGACAAGGAGAGCTTCCTGCGCCGCCTCGTGCGGGCGCACAGCGCCGCACCCGAGGGAGTCGCCCCATGAGCAGTCGCGAGGAGATCGATTTCGTCGTCGGGGCCGAGAAGAAGCTCACCGATGTGCTGGGCGAAAGCGAGGCTCTGCCCCTGCTGCGCTGCGCGGTGCAGGCGGGGGTCGGCGGCGCGGCGCTGTGCGACGAGGCGGGGATCGCCCTGTGGAGTCAGGGGACGATGGAGGCCGACGATCACGGCGCATGGCTCCATCTCGAAGGGGAGCCGGTGGGACAGGTGCGCCTCAGCGCCGCCGGTGCCCCCGCCGAGGTCGTTTCGGCGGTCGGCGCCGTCGTCACCGGCGCGCTCCAGAGCGTTCTCAACAGCAACCTGAAGCGGATGCTCACCACCGAGATCCACACCCGGGTCGTCAACGCATCGTACGAGGAGCTTGTGGAGACAAACCGCCGCCTCTCCCACTCCGAGGCGCGCTACCGCGAGCTGGCCGAGAGCCTCGAGGCGCAGGTCGCCCGAAGGACCGACGAGCTCAAGCGCGCCTACGCCCATCTGCTGCAGCAGGAGAAGATGGCCTCCATCGGTCAGCTCGCCGCGGGGATGGCCCACGAGATCAACAACCCCCTCGGCTTCATCCTGAGCAACCTGCGCTCCTTCGGCAAATACGTCGGGCGCTTCGACGAGATGCTGCGCTACTACCGCGAAGCCCCCCTGGAGGCCGGGATCGCCGAAGACGCCCGGCTCCGCTGGGCCGAGCTCAAGCTCGACTTCATCCGCGACGATCTGGACGATCTGCTCCAGCAGAGCATCTCGGGCGCCGAGCGGGTCAAGAAGATCGTCGCCGACCTGAAGGGGTTCTCGCACATCGACGACGCGGAGAAGGTCGACGTCGACGTGCACGCCGAGATCGAGCGGACGCTGAGCGTTCTGGCGCGCGAGATCCCCGAAGGGACCGAGATCGTCAAAGACTTCGGACAGATCCCCCCCTTGAGCGCCGACCCCGGGCTGCTGTGCCAGAGCCTCTTCAACATCGTGCGAAACGCCCTGCAGAGCCGCCGGGAGGGGCTGCACCTCACCATTGCGACGACGGCGGCGCAGGGACGGTTGCGGATCCGCGTCTCGGACAACGGTCCGGGCATTCCGGAGCCGATCCGCGAGCGCATCTTCGAGCCGTTCTTCACCACCCGCACCGTGGGTGAGGGGACGGGGATGGGGCTCACCGTCGCCTTCAACAACGTGACGGCGCTGGGGGGCGCCATCGTCGTGGAGAGCCCCCCGCAAGGGGGGAGCACCTTCGTCATCGAACTGCCGTCGGAGGACCATCATGGCACGCTACGCTGAGCTCTTCCGGGCGGCCGCAGGCGCCGCCCCCGCCGAGAAGACCCCCGCCGAGGAGCCGCAGCCCGGCGATCCGAGCGCCTTCACCCTGCTCTTCGTCGACGACGAGGAGGGGGTTCTGCGGGCGATGCGCCGCATCTTTCTCGACGAGAACTACCAGGTCCTCACCGCCCGCGACGCCCGCGAAGCGCTGCAGATCATGGAGAGCCGCCCGGTCCAGCTCGTCGTGTCGGACCACCGCATGCCGGGGATGAGCGGCGCGCAGCTTCTGAAGGAGATCAAGGAGCGCTGGCCCGAAACGATCCGCATCATGCTCACCGGGCACGCCGACGTGCACTCGATCATGGGGGCGGTCAACGAAGGGGCGGTCTTCAAGTTCATCACCAAACCGTGGCACGACGAGGATCTGCGCCTCACGGTGAGCCTCGCCCTGCAGCAGTACGTCCTTTTGAAGGAGAACCGCCGCCTCAAGGAGATCAACCGCCGGCAGCAGGCCAAGATCAAGAACTACGCAGGGCTGATCGCCAAAGACAACAGCATCCTCGAGACGGTCCTCATCCGCGCCGGAGCCATCGACGCCGACGCCTTTCGCCGCGCCGCCGCCGAGGCGCAAAAGGACGAGTTCATCACCGACGCCTTGGTGCGCCTCGGCATCGTGAGCGAGACCAAGCTCATCCGCACCCTGCAGAACGAGCTCCATCTCGAATACGTCGACCTCAAGGAGGTCGCCATCGCCCCCGAGGTGGTGCGCTTTCTCCCCGCCGATCTGTGCCGCAGAAGCCGCATCCTCCCCATCCGCCTGCAGGGGCGGCGCCTCACCCTCGCCATGGCCGACCCGACGGACATGTACAAGTGCGACAACATCGCCCTGATGACCGGGTGCAAGGTGTTGCCGGTCATCGCCCGAAGCGCCGATATCCTGGCGCAGATCGACGCGCTGCACGCCGATCAGGGGGCTGCGAGCGCGACGGACGCCTTCGACGACCTCCCCGAGCTCGAACCGATGGACGAGGTCGACATCGTCATCGAGGAGGAGGAGACGCTCAACCTCCAGGAGCTCATCAGCTCCTCGGAGGTGCCGCCGATCATCCGCATCGTCAACGCCGTCATCTCCGAGGCGGTGCGGTTTCGCGCCAGCGACATCCACATCGAGCCCAAGACCAAGTTCACCGTAGTGCGCTTTCGCATCGACGGCATCCTGCACGACAAGATCCGCATCCCCGCCGACCTGCATCCGGCCGTCATCTCGCGCATCAAGATTCTGGCCAAGCTCGACATCTCCGAGCGGCGCATCCCCCAGGACGGCCGCATCACCGTCAAATCCGGGGTGCGCCTGGTCGATCTGCGCGTCTCGACCATGCCGTCGATCAACGGCGAGAAGGTCGTGCTGCGCGTCCTCGACAAGAGCGCCGCCGTCAAGCGACTCGACGAGCTCGGCCTTCTGGGGGACGACCTGGTGAAGATCCGCCGCCTGGTCAAAAAGCCCCAGGGGATGTTCATCTCCACCGGCCCCACCGGCAGCGGCAAGACGACGATGCTCTACTCGGTTCTGGGCGAGATGCTCGAGCGCTCGCGCAACTTCGAGACGATCGAGGACCCGGTGGAGTATTTCGTCGAAGAGGCCAACCAGGTCTTCGTCCGCGAGCGCGTCGGCCTCTCCTTCGCCTCGGTGCTGCGCGCGACGCTGCGCCAGGACCCCGACGTCATCCTGGTGGGCGAGATCCGCGACCTGGAGACGGCCGACGTCGCCTTCAAGGCCGCCCTCACCGGGCACATGGTCCTCACCTCGCTGCACACCAACTCCTCGGTCGCCTCCATCACCCGCCTCATCGACATCGGGATCAAACCGTACCTGATCGCCTCGGCCCTCGAAGGGATCACCGCCCAGCGTCTCGTTCGGCGCCTCTGCTCCCACTGCCGCACCGAGGGGGAGCCTCGGGCCGAAGCGCTCTCCCTGCTGCGCCTCGACCCCACTCAGATCGGCCCCGTCCACCACGCGCGCGGCTGCGGCCGCTGCGGCGAGAGCGGCTACGCGGGGCGGATCGGCCTCTTCGAGCTCTTCGTCATGAACGACGACTTTCGCCATCTCATCAGCGAACGCTACAAAGAGTCGGAGCTTCTCGATCTGGCCCGCGCCGGCGGCATGAGGACCCTCATCGAGGACGGCGCGGCCAAGGTCCGGCAGGGGGAGACGACGCTGGAGGAGTTGCTGCGCGTCATCGGCCCGCAGATCCGCCACGAGCGCACCTGCACCGGATGCGCCCGCACCGTCGACGCCAAATTCCTCTTCTGCCCCCACTGCGGCGAGCTCAAGAAGAGCGCCTGCACCAACTGCCGGATGACCCTGGAGGACGGATGGGTGGTCTGCGCCTTTTGCGGACACCGCAGGCCGTAGTTTTTGCAAGACCTTTCCCCTGCGAATGGTCGCGGCTCACATGACAAGGGGGTCCGGCGTGATGGACGGCGCCGGTCAAGCGGCCATGGACGGCGAAAAGCATCCCCTTGGCATGGGAGTTGGGACCGCATGCTGAACAGTTACATCTTCCACCGGTAAGCACACGGAGGGGTTTCATTGACATCGATCTTGAGCTGCCAACAGAGACGCGCGATTTTTCATACCCTTTTCAACCACAGCGCCGTTTCCATCTCCGCCGCCCTGAGCGACGGAACCATCGTGATGGCCAACGGCGCGTTCTGCGACTTCGTGGGGTATTCCGAGGAGGAGTTGCTCCGGCTGAATCTGCTCGACCTCACCTTTGCGGACGACCGTGAGCTCACCAAGAGACAGTTCCGGCAGGGGGCCAAGGAAGAGTGCGTCTTTCACTATGAGAAACGCTATGTGCGCAAGGACGGTCGGATCGTCTGGGGACTCGCTTCCGGCGCCTGGACGACGGACAGTGCGGGCAACGCCTACGCCATCGCCCTGATCCAGGACATCACCTCCCGCAAGGAGTCGGAGAGCGCTCTGCAGCAAAGCGAACAGCTCTACCGCACGCTGGTCGAGAGCTCCCACTTTCTCATCAACCTGATCGGGGAAGATCGCCGCATACTGAAAGTGAACGGGGCCGCGGCGCGGCTTTTCGGAAGAGCAGCGGAGTCCTTCATCGGCAAAGAGTGTTTCCGCGAATTCGAAAAGCGCGACCGGGTCTGCGAACACTGCCCGGGGACCGAATCTCTGGCGACGGGCAAACAGGCGAGCGTCGTGACCGAGGGGGTCAAGGACGATGGAACCCCCATCGTGGTCCGTCTTCACACCTTTCCGGTGATCGATCCCGACGGGCGTGCGCGCAAATTCGTCGAGATCGTCGAGGACATCACCGATCAGATGGGGATGCGTGACGCCCTCAGGGAGAGCGAGGCCCGCTACCGCAACCTCTTCGAGGTGAATCCTCTGCCCATGTGGATCTTCGATGTGGAGAGCCTGCGGTTTCTCGCCGTCAACGAGGCGGCCGTCGCTCATTACGGCTACAGCCGCAAAGAATTTCTCGCGATGACGATCAAGGAGATACGACCGCCGGAAGATCTGCCGTACCTGCTCGATTGCCTGGGAAAGCAAAGCGAAGGTCACCAACAGTTCTATGCCCGCCACAGCCGCAAGGACGGCAGCCACATCGAGGTGGAAGTTCATGCCCACGATCTCGACTACGGCGGCCGAAGAGCGAGAGTCGTCGTGATCCACGACGTGACGCAGAAGCGGCGGGCGGAGGAGCGCACAAGGCTCGACGCCGCGGCCCTGATGAGCACCCGCGATGCGGTCCTGATCGTCGACCGCACACCCCGCATCATCTCGGTCAATCTCGCCTTCACAACGATGACGGGGTTCAGCGAATCCGAGATCATCGGCGAGCACCCGAGGATCTTGAGCTCGGGACGACAGAACCGGGCCGTCTTCGAGGACATCTCCTCGACCCTGCTGCAAGAGAGCCAGTGGCAAGGTGAATTCTGGGGGCGGCGCAAGGACGGCGAGACGTTTCCCGGCTGGCTTTCCCTCAGCACGGTTCTGAATTCCGAAGGGGTCCCCTCCCACTTCGTCGGCGTGATCACCGACCTGACCAGGCTGAAGCAGAGCGAGGAGAAGCTTCACTTTCTCGCCAACTACGACGCCCTGACCGAGCTGCCCAAACGCCATCTGCTGGAATCGATGCTTCAGCACGCCCTGGATCGCTCGCGTCGCGACGGACGCATCGTCCCGTTGATGCTCATCGACATCGACCAGTTCGGGGTCGTCAACCAAACCTTCGGCCACAAGGTCGGCGATGAGTTGCTGCGCTCGGTTTCCCAGCGTCTGAAAGAAAGGACGCGGGGCGAGGATACCCTTTCGCGTCTGACAGGAGATCGTTTCGCCCTGATTCTGGAAGGGAGCCGGGATTACACCGACATCGAAGTGGTGGCACGCGATCTTCAGGACTTGATGGCGATCCCCTTTTTCCTGAAAGACGATCAGGCCGTCGAGCTGCGCATCAGCATCGGAATCAGCATCTCCCCCCAGGACGGCATCTCGGCGCAAGAGCTTCTGTGCGGCGCCGACGCGGCCGTCAATCTGGCCAAACAAAAGGGGGGCAATCAGTTCTGCTACTACACGGCCGAGCTCAACGCGCAGGCGCGCATGCGGATGGGTCTGCAGACGGCGCTTCGCCAGGCGATCGACCGCAACGAGTTTCACCTGCATTACCAGCCCATCGTCGATCTGCGCAGCGGTCGCATCATCGCCGGCGAAGCCCTGATCCGCTGGAGCTCCCCGTCTCTGGGGGTGATTCAACCGCTGGACTTCATACCGCTCGCCGAAAAGAACGGCCTGATCATCCCCATCGGCGCCTGGGTTCTCGACACCGTCTGTCGCCAGATCAGGCAATGGCACGACGCCGGACTCGGGGAGATCCGAATCTCGGTCAACGTTTCGGCGCGCCAGTTTCGCAGCAACCTCGAAGAGCAGGTCTGCACCGCCCTGCAGCGCCATGGCCTCAAGCCGCAGAGTTTGACCCTCGAGCTGACCGAGAGCATGGTCATGGACGATCCGGAAGACGCCACCGCGCGTATCGCCGCCCTTCGACGCCTCGGCGTGCGGATCTCCCTCGACGATTTCGGCACGGGGTATTCGAGCCTCGGCTATCTGGGCAACTTCCCCATCGACACGTTGAAGATCGATCGGTCCTTCGTCAAGGAGATCGTCACGGATCCCAAATCGGCGGTCATATCGACTTCGGTGATCGCGCTGGCCCACCGCATGCGCCTCAAGGTCATCGCCGAAGGGGTCGAAACCGAGGCACAGCTCGGTTATCTGAGGCAGAACGGCTGCGACGAGATGCAGGGATTCTTCTTCAGCAAGCCACTCCCCCCCGAGGCGTTCGCCGAGCTGTTGCGCCAGGGCAAAACACTGCCTCCCCCGCAAGAGAGCCCGGAGAGCGCCTCCCTTCTCATCGTCGACGACGAGCCGCACATCCTGTCCGCCCTGCGACGACTCCTTTTCGACGAAGGATATCGGATCTTCACCGCGGAGAGCGCCCGGGAAGGGCTTGAGCTTCTGGCGCAAAACGAAGTCCAGGTGATCATCACCGATCAGCGGATGCCGAACATGTGCGGCACGGAATTTTTGAAACGCGTCAAGGCCGTGCATCCGAACACCGTGCGCCTCGTTCTTTCGGGCTATGCCGATCTTCCCACCGTCACCGAGGCGGTGAACGAGGGGGCTCTGTACAAGTTTCTCGTCAAGCCGTGGAATGACGACGAGCTGCTCGGTCAGATCCGCGACGCCTTTTTGTACTACGAGACGGAAATCAGGCCGCGCCGTCTCGCCTGCGGACCGTGCTGAATTCCCGAGGAGAACCTCGGGCGCAAGATCACCCATTCACAGAAGGAGGCGTCGTGACAACGCCGATCGGCAGTGAGATGCCCCCATTGGAAGAAAACCGGCTGCTGCAGGCGATCGTGGATGCCTTCGAGGGGCTGATTTTCATCTCGACGCAGGGGCACCGCATCACCTACATGAACCGCAGGCTCGTCGAGCGAACCGGGCGCTCCGCCCTCGGGGAGGAGTGCTATCGGGTGGTGCACGGACTCGACGGGCCGTGCCCCTGGTGCGCCGAGGAGGAGGATGCGCCCGGGGTCGTGCGGCGCGAAATCTTCAGCCCCAGGGACGAGCGCTGGTATCTGCGCACCGAGGTCCCCTTCGCCCCCCCCGGCGGCGAGAGGGGCAAAATCGTTTTGCTGATGGACATCACCGAGCAGAAGCAGACCGAGGAGGCGCTGCGCCACCGGGAGCGCTTCGAGGCGCTGCTCACCGCCATCTCGTCCCGCTTCGTCCACCTGCCTCACGACAAGATGGACGAAGCGATCGGCGAGGCCCTCGAAGAGCTCGGCCGCTTCTTCGAGGTGTCGCGCTGCGTTTTGTTCGCTCTCGACGACGAGGAGGTCGCATTGACCCACGAGTGGTGCGCGGCCGGGGTGCGCCGGGGCGAAAAACGCCGGATCTCCTCCATCGGCGAGTTGCCCTGGCTCCAATCACAGCTGCGCGGCCTCAGGCCGATCAGCGTCCCCTCCATCGCCCGGCTCCCCGCAGAGGCGGCGGCCGAGAAAGCGCTCTGGCGGGGCCGCGCCCTCCAGTCGTTCGTCGCCATCCCCATCGCCGTCGGCGGGGAGGTCTTCGCCATCCTGGGGCTCGGATGCGAAGAGCGTGAGCGCCTCTGGGACGACCGCGACATCCGGCTCCTCGGAACCGTCGGCGTCCTGTTCGGCAACGCCTTCGAGAATCAGAAGATGGTCAAGGCCCTTCGCGACCTCAACGAGGCTCTCGAAGGGCACGTCGCCGAGCGCACCGACGCCATTCAGGCCGCCAACCGGGCGCTGCGCCAGGAGATCGCCGAGCGCCGCCGCACCGCCGAAGAGCTGAACAAGCTGTCGCGGGCCGTCGAGCAGAGCCCGGTCTCGATCCTGATCACCGACACCCGAGGGCGCATCGAGTACGTCAACCCGAAATTCTGCACGATTTCGGGTTATTCGGCCGAAGAGGCGATCGGCAAGACCCCGGGGATCCTGCGCTCCGAAGAGACGCCGCACCGAACGTACGAGGAGCTGTGGAGAACGATCGCGGCCGGAGGGCAGTGGACGGGAGAGTTCCTCAACCGCCGAAAGAACGGCGAGCGCTACTGGGAAAGCGCGACCATCTCGCCGGTGCGCGATGCCGACGGCCACATCACCCATTATCTCGCCGTCAAAGAGGACATCACCGAGCGAAAGCGTCTGGAGCAGATGCTGATCGAGGAGAAGCACGAGCTCGAGGCGGCGCAGCTTGAGCTCGAACGCGCCTACGCCGAGCTCAAGCGGACGCAGAGCCAGATGCTGCAGCAGGAGAAGATGGCCTCCATCGGACAGCTCGCCGCCGGGGTCGCCCACGAGATCAACAACCCCATGGGGTTCATCGCGAGCAACCTGACCTCGCTGCAGAAGTACTGCGGGCGCCTCGTCGACTATTCGGAGCAGCTCGGCCGCCTCATCGAGGGGAGCGGTTCGCCCGAGCTCACGGCCGAACGCGACCGCCTCGGCCGCGCCCTGAAGATCGGCTACATCAGCACCGACGTGCCGGAGCTGATCGCGGAATCGCTGGAGGGGGCCGACCGGGTCAAGAAGATCGTGCAGGCCCTCAAGAGCTTCTCGCGCCCCGACGACGACGTGCCGGTGCCGGTGGACGTCAACGCCTGCCTGGAGAACACCCTGGAGGTCGCCTGGAACGAGCTCAAGTACAAGGTGACGGTGCACAAGTCGTACGGGGAGATCCCCATCATCTCGGGCTACCCCCACCGGCTCGGGCAGGTCTTCATCAATTTGCTGCTCAACGCCGCCCACGCCATCCAGCAAAAGGGGGAGATCCGCATCGCCACCTTCGCGCAGGACTCGGACGTCGTCGTCAGCATCAGCGACACCGGCTGCGGCATCGCCCCCGAGCACCTGCCCAAGATCTTCGAGCCTTTCTTCACCACCAAGGAAGTCGGTCAGGGGACGGGGCTGGGGCTGAGCATCTGCTACGAGATCATCAAGAACCACAACGGAACGATCCGCGTCGAGAGCACGGTGGGCGAGGGGACCACCTTTTTCCTGCATCTGCCTGCCTGAGCCCGGGCGGCGCGCACCCCGAAAGATATCGATGAAGAAGAGCCCCAACGCCCTGCAGTCTTTTTTCGTCACCATCATTCTGGTCGTCTTCGCCTGCGTCTCGGGCGTCTTCCTGATCGTCGCGCTCAACAGCAAGAAGGCGATCGATCTGGAGCTCGAGAGCCGGGGACGCGCCATCGTCGAGAGCCTCGTGCTGGCCCGCAACTGGAACGCGGGGTACGGCGGCATCCTCGTGGAGAAGTCCGAAGGGGTGATCTCCAACCCCTACCTGAAGGACCCGGACGTGGCCGCCCTCGACGGCAGGATCTACACAAAGAAGAACCCCGCCCTGATGGTGCGCGAGCTCTCGGAGCTTGCCGAGCGCGACGGCCGCATCGCCTTCAAGATCACCAGCCACGCCTCGGTCAACCCCGTCAACGCGCCGGACCCCTTCGAGCAAGAGGCGCTGCGGCGCTTCGAACGGGGGAAGAAAGAGGTCTCGGGGCGAGAGATCGTCGAGGGATCGACCTATTTTCGCTATGTGGCGCCGCTGGCCATCGAGGCGTCGTGCCTCAACTGCCACGACAGGGGGTACAAGATCGGAGACATCCACGGCGGCATCAGCGTGCGCTTCAACATCGACGCCGTCGAGGCGGCGCTGGTGCACAAGATGTATCTGGTGCTGGGGCTGGCGCTGACGACCTTCGTCTCGCTCTTCGGCATCATCTATCGCCTGGTGGCGCGGCTGCGCCGCCGCCTCAAGGAGGCCGAAGAGCGTCTGCTGCAGGAGAAGCGCGAGATCGAGTCGGCGCAGCTGCAGCTGCAGGGGGCCTACGCCGACCTGAAGCGCACCCAGGAGCAGATGTTCCAGCAGGAGAAGATGGCCTCCATCGGCGTCCTCGCCGCGGGGGTCGCCCACGAGATCAACAACCCCATCGGCTTCATCGCCAGCAACCTCGACTCGCTCGGCAAATATTGCCAGAGGATGTGCGAGTTCGTCTCGGTGCAGGAGCGCCTGGTGCGCGAGGGAGCCGACCCCCGTCGCGTCTCGGAGATGGAGGGTCTGCGACGCGCCCTGAAGATCGACTATATCCGGGGCGACATGGGGTCTTTGATCCGAGAATCGCGCGAAGGGGTCGATCGGGTGGCCAAGATCGTGCAGGATCTCAAGAGCTTCGCCCGCAACGACGACACCGGCGCCTCGGCCGTCGATCTCAACGACTGCCTGGAGTCGGCGGTGAACATTTTGCGCAACGAGATCAAGTACAAGGCGACCCTGGAGAAGGACCTCCGCCCGCTCCCTCCCGTCCAGGGCTATCGGCACCAGCTGTGGCAGGTCTTCATCAACCTTTTGCTCAACGCCGCCCAGGCGATCGAGGGCAAGGGGGCGATCCGCATCCGCTCCTTTACCGAAGGGGAGCGCGTCGCCGTCGCCGTCAGCGACAGCGGGTGCGGCATCGACCCCGAGGTCCTCTCGAAGATCTTCGAGCCGTTCTTCACCACCAAGGAGGTCGGACAGGGGACGGGGCTCGGCCTGAGCATCTGCTACCAGATCGTTCAGCAGCACGGCGGAGAGATCGAGGTCGACAGCGCGCCGGGAGAGGGGACGACCTTCGTGGTGAAGCTCCCCCGCAGCGGGCTGGTTCATCCCGAGCCGGCGCAGGCGTAGCCGCGATTTTATGCTATCCTTGACGTCTTTGCCCCGCCCGTCATCGATTCAGCTTCGGCGGCCCCTCGCCCACCCTTCGGGGATTCGGGCCGCGACCCGGAGAACGTCTTCATGCCCCGAATTCTGAGCGCCGCCTCGGCCCTCCCCCCCCACGCCGCCTCCCAGGAGGCGGTGCGCGACGCGGCGCTGCAGCTTTTCGAATCGGTCGCCGGGCGCGAAGCGCTGGCCGGCGTCTTCGAAAACGCCCGCATCGACTCCCGCCGCTTCATGCGTCCCCTCGACTGGTATCTGGCGCCCAGAAGCTTCGCCGAGCGCAACGCCGTCTACCTCGAAGAGGGGGTGCCCCTCGCCGCGCAGGCCGCGCGCCTGTGCCTGCAGCGCGCGGGCGTCGCCCCCGGGCGCATCGACCACATCATCTTCGTCTCGACCACCGGGCTCGGCACCCCCTCGCCCGACGCCCGCCTCATCAACGCCCTAGGGCTGTCGCCGCGCACCAGCCGTCTTCCGATCTGGGGGCTGGGGTGCGCTGCCGGGGCGGCCGGGCTGTCGCGGGCCTACGACTACTGCCGCGCCCACCCGGGCTCCTTCGTTCTGCTGGTCGCCCTGGAGTGCTGCAGCCTCACCCTGATGGCCGAGGATCTGACCAAGAAGAACGTGATCGGCGCCGCCATCTTCGCCGACGGCGCGGCGGCGGCGCTGGTGACCTCGGCCAACGACACCGGAGCGCGCATCACGGCGACGCGCTCTCATCTTTTTGCCCACAGCGAGCGGATCATGGGGTGGGATTTCGTCGAGGAGGGGATGCGGCTCGTTTTGTCGCCGCGCCTCCCCGCCCTGGTGAAGGAGGAGCTGGGGGGGATCGTGCGCGACTTTCTCGCCGTTAACGGGCTCGAGCGCGACGACCTGGTTCACTTCCTCTCCCATCCCGGCGGCGCCAAGGTCCTCGACGCCTACGGGGCGGCGCTGGGGCTCGGCCCCAACGATCTGCGCCTTTCCGAGGAGATCCTGCGGCGCTGCGGCAACATCTCGTCGGTCTCGGTGCTGATGGTGCTGGAGGAGTGGCTCGCCTCGGCGCAGGCGAAGCGCCCCGGTCACGGTCTGCTGTCGGCCTTCGGTCCGGGCTTCTCGGCCGAATTGCTGCTGTTCCAGGTGGAGGAATAGCCGGGGGGGAGGGGTTGTTCAGGCTCAAACGCCTGCCCTTGCTGCCTTTGCAGAGGTCTTTATGTCCCTGTGGTGGATTTTCGGATTCTATTTCATCGAGCGGGGGATCGAGCTCGTCGTGGCGCGGCGCAACCGGCGCCGGGTCATGGCGCGCGGCGCGGTGGAGGTCGCCCCCGAGACGTACCGCGCCATCGTGGCGATGCATGTTCTGTTCTTCGCCGCCCTCATCGTCGAGTCGTGGCCGTGGCGCATCCCCCTCGACGCCCTGACGCTGGCGTGCCTCGCCGCCCTCGCCCTGCTGCAGGGGCTTCGCTACTGGTGCATCGTCACCTTGGGCGATCGCTGGAACACGCGCATCCTCGTCGTCCCCGGCGAGGCGCCCGTCGCGCGGGGACCGTACCGGTTCCTCCCCCACCCCAACTACCTCGTCGTCGTGCTGGAGCTCGCCTTCATCCCCCTGCTGATGCGCGCGCCGATCACCCTCGTCGTCTTCTTTGTCGCCAACCTGATCCTCCTTCGCCGCCGCATACGCCTGGAGGAAGACGCCCTTCGCCGCGCCGCCTCCGCCGGCCGGGCCGCGTAAGGGGCGCCCTCGCGCTCAGGCCCCCGGCGCCGCCGCGTCGATGGGGAGCGTCAGGGTGAAGGAGGTGCCGACGCCGACGGCGCTCTCGACGAAGATGCGCCCGCCGTGGTTTTCGACGATGCCGTAGGAGACCGACAGGCCGAGCCCGGTCCCGCCGTTCTCCTTGGTGGTGAAGAAGGGATCGAAGACCTTCTCCAGATTCTCCGGCGCGATGCCGCACCCGCTGTCGGCCACCGTCACGCGCACGAAGCGCCCCTGCTCGCTCAGCCGCGTGCGCACCTCCAGCCGCCCGGCCCCCTCCATCGCCTGCCCCGCGTTGACCAGCAGATTGATGAAGACCTGCTCGATCTGCCCCGGGTCGACCATCACCTCGGGGAGGCGCTCATCGAGCTCCTTGATGATCTCCACATCCTGAAAAAAGGCCTGGTGCTCGATGAGGCCGAGGGCCTTCTCCATCAGCGCGTTGAGCGGCACCGGCCGCAGCCGGGGGGCGTTTTCGCGGGAGAAGTCGAGCAGCCCTTTGACGATGCGGGCGCACTTGCCCGTCTCGTCGATGATGACCTGAAGATCCTTGCGCAGCTCGGGGTGCAGCCTCGAGTCCTGGTCGACGAGCGACGAGAAGACGAGGATCCCCGTCAGCGGGTTGTTTATTTCGTGGGCGATCCCCGCCGTGAGCTCTCCCAGCGAGGCGAGCTTTTCCGACCGGATGAGCTGGGCCTGGATCTGACGCATCTCGCGGGTGCGCTGCTCGACCTTCTCTTCGAGTTGATGCCCCCACCCCTCGAGCTCTTCGCGGGCCTTCTTCAGGCGCATGGTCAGCTCGTTGAAGGCGTCGGAGAGCTCGCCGAGCTCGTCGTGGTGCCGGTAGTCGATGGTCGCGCTCCAATCCCCCTCGGCGAGCCTTCGCGTGTGGTCGAGCAGACGGTTGACCGGCTCGTTGACCATACAGCGGGTCAGGGCGACGAGGCACAGCGCCGTCGTCAGGAGCATCCCCGCGGTGAACAGGACCATCTCGTTGCGATAGGCCGACACGCGGTTGTTCATCCCCACCAGCGAGACGTGCACGTCGAGGATGCCGAGAAAAGCGGCGTCGGAGGGGTGGAAGTGGCAGGTGTCGGTGGAGCAGCTTTGCTGGTTGGGGATCTCTTTGGTGACGCCGAGGACCTTTTTCCCCTCGGCGTTGATGAAGATGCGGCTGCGGTTCGCCGCCGGCGCGTCGGTGAGCACCACGTCGCCGAGGTGGCAGCCGTAGCACCCCTCGGCCTCGGGGTTGACGCGGGCGCCGATCTCGTTCGGGTCGGTGGAGAAGGCGATGATCCCCTCTTTGTTGAAGAGGCGAATGAGCTCGATCTCCTTGAGGCTCTGGAGCTCTTCGATCATCTCGTAGACGCGCTTGCGGTCGTCTTCGAGCATCTGGTAGTGCGTGGTGCGGATGACCGCCTCGCTCAGCGTCTCGACCCCCCGCAGCGCATCCTCCATGCAGATCTCTTCGACGGTCTTGATGCTGAAATAGGCGAAGAACCCGACCCCCGCCAGCAGAACGACGCTGGTGATGAGGGCGAACTTCGTCGTCAGGCGCATCCGCATGGGGCTCTCCAGGCCAGAGCGTTAGAAATATCTAACGATATCACACCTCCGTTGGTTCAGAAACGCTTTTTTCGTTCTTAGGCAAGGGGCAAGGGGCAAGGGGCAAGGGGCAAGGGGCAAGGGGCGATGGGCGATGTAATTCTGAATTTCTGTTCCTTGGCTTTTGGCTCCCGGCTCCTACCCCCCGCCTTTTCCCACCTCCTCAAAGATCCTTCTCGCCACCGCCTCGGGGACGCCTGGCGCATTGACGAGCTCCTCCAGCGTCGCCTCCCTGATCCTCTTGAGGCTGCCGAAATGCTTGAGGAGCGCCCGGCGGCGACCGGGGCCGACCCCTTCGATCTCCTCCAACGCCGAAGCGAGAGCCTCCTTGCCGCGCACCTTGCGGTGATAGGTGACGGCGAAGCGGTGGGCCTCGTCGCGCAGGCGCTCCAGCATGAACAGGGCCGGGGAGCCGGCGCGCAGCACCACCGGATTTTTTCGCCCCGGCAAAAAGAAGCGCTCTTCGCTGCGCTCCACCGCCTTGCCGCGCACGTTGGCCCGGATGCGGCTCTTGGCGATGCCGACGGCGTCGATGCGCCCGGAGAGGCCGAGCTCGTCGAGGACCGTCACCAGCACCGAGAGCTGTCCCTTGCCGCCGTCGATGAGGATGCAGTCGGGCAGCTCCCCCTCGCTCGCCCCGCGCCCCAGGCGCCGCTTGAGAACCTCGTAGAGCGAGGCGTAGTCGTCGGCCCCCTCGACGGTGCGGATGCGGTAGTGCCGGTACGCCTCTTTGGCCGCCTCGCCGTCGACGAGGACCGCCATGCTCCCGACACCGTAGCTCCCCTGCACGTTGGAGATGTCGAAGCATTCGATGCGGCGGGGGAGGCGCGACAGGTGCAGCCGCTGCCGGATCTCCTCCAAGATCCCCTGGCGCGCCTCGCGGCGGCTCCCCCTTTCGCGAAAGGCCTCGCGGGCGTTGCCGGCGGCCATCTCGACGAGCTGCGCCCGCGCCCCGCGCTGCGGCGCGACGACGGCGACCTTTTTCCCCCGGCGCTCGCAGAGCCACTCGGCGATGAGCTCGGCGTCTTCGGGGAGAAAGGGGAGGAGGAGTTGGTCGGGCAGCACGACGTCGCGGCCGTAGAACTGCCGCAGAAACGACGAGAGGAGGGCGTCTTCGTCCATGCGCCACTCCAGCGCGAAGGTGCGCCGGTCGATGAGCTTGCCCTCACGGATGAAGAGGACGGCGATCTCCACCTCCCCCCCCTCGCGGTGCAGACCGACGATGTCCTGGTCCCCTCCGCCCGCCTCGGCGACCTTCTGGCGCTCCGTCGTCTGCTCGACGGCGCGGATCTGGTCGCGCAGCCGGGCCGCCTCCTCGTAGCGCATCTGCGCTGCGGCCTGCGTCATCCGCTCGCGCAGCAGCGCAATGACCTCCCCCTCGCGACCGGACAAAAAGGCGACGACCCCCCGCACGAGCTGCGCGTATCCGGCCACGTCGATCTTGCCGTGGCAAGGGGCGCTGCACTGGCCGATCTGGTGAAAGAGGCACGGCCGCCCCCGGCGGCGGCACGTCTGCATCGGGTAGTGGCGCAGCGGAAAGATGCGGTAGATCTCTTTGAGCGTCTCGCGCACCGCGCTGGACGAGGCGTAGGGGCCGAAGTACAGAGCGCCGTCGCGGCGCACCCGGCGCACGATCTGCAGCGTGGGGAACTCTTCGCGGGGGTCGAGGCGCAGCGAGACGTACGTCTTGTCGTCGCGCAGGTCGATGTTGTAGCGGGGGCGGTGCTTTTTGATGAGGGTGTTTTCGAGGAGGAGGGCCTCCTTCTCGGTGTCGGTGACGATGGTGTCGATGCGGCGCACCCGACTCACCAGAAAGCGGATGTGCGCGCGCCCGTCTCCCGCGGCGGAGAAATAGCTGCGAAGGCGCGCGCGAAGGCTCTTGGCCTTGCCGACATAGAGGACGCCGTCGTCCTCCCCCTTCATGATGTAGACACCGGGGGCGGTCGGATATTTTTTCGGATCGAAATCGGTCATGGCAAAAAAGGCGTATCTATTCAACCTTGTGGGGTCGCGGCTCACATGACAAGGGTGTCTGGCGCCATGGACGGCGCCAGTCAAGCGGCCATGGACGGCGAAAAGCGTCCCTTGGCATGGGAGTCGGGACCCCATGCTGAACAGTTAGAAAAAGTCAGGCTATAGGCTATCGGCCAGAGGCGATGGGGCGATGGCTTCCGGCTCCCCCCGACTATATCTTCCCGCCGCCGCTTCCCACCACAATTTTCTGGTCTTTCCCCTCTTACTTGTTATAATCATGGCTCTTTTTCATGGCTTTTTCATCTTGGAGCGGCGGCGTGAATCCCCTTTGGAGCAACATCTTCCGCAAAAAATCCGACGAAGACTCCCTGGCCTACTTTCTCAAGAGCGTCCCGCTCTTCTCGGAGCTCAAGGGGCGCGATTTCCACTATCTCGAGTCGCTGGTCCACATCCGGCACTACGATTCGAAGGAGATCGTCTTCGAGGAGGGGGACCCGGGATCGGGGATGTACGTCATCCGCAGCGGCGGGGTGAAGATCTTCACCCGCGCCGAGGGGCGCGAAGAAGAGCTGGCCGTCCTCTCCGCGGGGGACTTCTTCGGCGAGACGACCCTCACCGCGCCGGCCTCCCGGGCGGCGAGCGCCCGCACTCTGGAGCCGACGGAGTTGGTCGGCCTCTTCCGCGCCGACCTGCTGGAGCTGGCGCAAAAGCACCCCGCCACCGCCAACCGCATCCTTTTGGGCGTCACCCGCATCGTGAGCGAGCGGCTGCAGGCGGCGGGACAGGAGATCCGGCGCCTGCGCCAGGCCCAGGACGCGGCGGCCGCCATCGGCGCCGCCGCAACATTCGACGCGGAAACCTAGATGCAGAGCTTCAGCCGCGCCCAGTATCTGCTCCTTTTTCTCGCCCTGACGGCGGCCATCGCCACCGGACTGGCGATCTTCACCTCGGTCTCGGCCACCATCGCCATGTTCCAGATGGCGACCTCGGGGCTGGTGCTGCCGCTGATCCTCGCGCTGATCCTCACCTTCGTCCTCGATCCGGCGGTCAAGTTCATCGAGCGTGAGAACATCAGCCGCACCGCCGCCATCTTCATCGTCTACGCCCTGATCTCCCTCACCCTGTTCGCCGCGGTGACCTGGCTCTTTCCGCCGTGGCGCCACATGTGGGCCTCCCTCGAATACGACCTGCCGCGCTACACTGCCGGCTTCTTCGCCTTCATCCGCGATCTGGAGGCGACCCTTCAGGAGCGCATCCCCTTTTTGACGGCGTACGATCTGACGGCGATGATCCGCCCCATGGCCGAGGGGCTGCTGGCCGAAATTCTGGTGCAGACCCCGCGCTCGGCCCTGCGCATCGGCAGCCTGCTGATTCTAGTCCCCCTCTTCTCGTTCTTCTTTTTGCGCGACGGCGACCGCATCATGCGGGGGCTGATCAGCCTGGTGCCCAACCGCTATTTCGAGATGGCCCACGACCTCTCGTTTCTGGTGAGCCGCCAGATGTCGACCTTCATCCGCGGCCGCATCATCGAGGCGTTCATCATCGGCCTCGTCGTCACCATCGGCCTCTCCTTCACCGACATCCGCTACGCGCCGCTGCTCGGCGCCTTCGCCGGGGTGATGAACCTCATCCCCTACATCGGCCCGCTCATCGGCATGGTGCCGGGGATCCTCATCGCGCTCATCGACCTGGGGGTCGGCCCCCAGTTCTGGTGGATCGTCACCGTTTACTTCCTCATTGCGCAGGTCATCGTCGACAACTTCATCCTCATCCCCATCCTCATCTCGCGCGTCTCGAACCTGCACCCCCTCATCGTCATTCTGGCGATCATCATGGGGGGGAGGCTCTACGGGGTGCTCGGCATGATCATCGGGGTGCCGGTGGCGAGCATCATCAAGATCGCCGTGATGGAGATCGGCCAGTACCGGCGCGCCTTCTCGCTCCCCGATTCCGTCACCGAACCCGAACGCCCCGGCTGAGCACGGCCGAAGTGCGCCCGCAGGCGCGCAGGCAACCGGCCGCGCAGGAGATGTCCTGGCGTACCGGCGACGTCCGTTCGCCGCGTCTCTGACGACGCTGTCCTGTCAGGCGCGCCGATCATCGTCGCTCGGCGCTGTCGGCTATCGAAGATTTCAGGGGATGGAGGTGCCGTAGAAGTGCCGGTCGGCCTGGGTGTGGGAGACGGCGTCCTTGAAGGTCATTCCGGGGGGCTTCATCAGAATCAGGGCCACGGTGCCGACGACGAGCAGGGACGCCGTCCAGTTGAGAAATCCGGAGAGCCACGGCCAGTCGGCCTCCGGACGGCTCGGGCGAGTCTTCTCCCTCGCCTGGTTCTTTTCGCCGGTGCGCACCGCGGCTCGCTTGAGGATCTGCCCGGAGCTCAGAAAGATGATGGCGGAGATGACGAACTGGGGCAGGACGTCGATGCTCAGGCGCCCGCTCCCCAGCATCACGCCGTAAAAGATCATGGAGCACAGCCCGAGGAGGGTCAGATGATGGCGGCGCCTGGCGTTCACTCGTCTCTCCTTCCCGCGCAGCCGCCGCACGGCGGCTGAATCGTTCCGATAAAACTACCCTCCGCACGACGATAAGTCAATCGTCACGCCCTTGAGATGAAGCGCCCCTCGCGGGTGTCGACCTTGATTTTTTCGCCCGCCTCCAGATAGCCGGGGACCTGCAGGCGCAGCCCCGTCTCCAGGATCGCCTCCTTGGTCTGCGCGGTGGCGGTGGCGTGCTTGATGGCCGGGGGCGTCTCCGACACGAGGAGCTCCACGCTCAGCG
Source organism: Desulfuromonadales bacterium (assembly GCA_050485365.1). Taxonomy (GTDB): domain Bacteria; phylum Desulfobacterota; class Desulfuromonadia; order Desulfuromonadales; family JACZKF01; genus JARFUG01. Next base: position 38,622 of record JBJHBH010000023.1, read on the forward strand.
GCGGGTCGATGCTCACCACCTGCCCCTGAAAGAGGCCGAGCTGCACCTCTGTCCCCTCCAGCAGATAGCCCTTGATCGGGTCGTAGAGCTCTTCGCCGATCTCGAACTGCTCGTAGGTCTCCAGATCCATGAAGACCCCGGCCTCGCCTGCGACATAGAGAAACTGCCCCTTGTGGCGCTCGAAATCGGCCTCGTCGAGCCGATCCCCCGACTTGAAGGCCTTCTCCAGCACCTGCGAGGTGAGAAGGTTGCGGTATTTCGTCTTGACGAGCGTGTTGCCGCCCCGCGCCGACGGGGACTGGAAATTGACATCGAGAACGAGACACGGCGCACTGTCGAGTTGGATGACGACGCCGCGCTTGAGGTCGGAGGTGGTGATCATATCGTCTTTTTCTCCTTCGCTGTTCGGTACAATGAGCGAGAATGTAACATGGCGGCATCGAAAAAAACAAGAAAGCCCGGCATGACCGAGAGATTTTCAACTGCCGCTATTTAGCTGGAAAATTGATTGAAATTTCACTAAGATGCAACAAGAAACCGTTCACCTTCTACCACCTGAGACAAGGAAACCACCATGTTGAAGGTCACCGATCAACTCATTCGGGAAATGACCGACATCATCGTTCGGGAGGTCAACCCCCGGATGCTGATCCTCTTCGGCTCCCGGGCGCGGGGCGACGCCCAACCAGGATCGGATCTCGATTTTCTCGTGGTCGAGGACGGCCCTTTCGGCCCCGGCAGAACGCGAGAAGCGGAGATGACCCGACTGTGGGAAATCTTTTTCGATTATGCCGTTCCACTCGACTTTCTCGTTTACTCGCCGGAGGAAATCGAAAAATGGAAAGATGCCCCTAATCATGTCGTGGCGCATGCGCTGAAAGAGGGGAAAGTTCTCTATGAGCGCCATTGAGCACGCACGGACGCTTCACGCCATGGCCGACAAGGACGTCAGGGCATTGGGAGCAATGATCGACTCCGAGGCGTTTGACGATGAGATTTTCGGCTTTCACGCCCAGCAGGCGGTCGAGAAAGACCTCAAGGCATGGATTGCGGCAATCGGCGGAACGTTCGGATTCACCCACGATCTTCGAGTGCTGCTGTTGACCTTGCGAGAGCTCGGCTGCGAAATCACGCTCCTTAGAGACCTGATCAGTCTGAATGTCTACGCCGTCCAGTTTCGGTATGAACCTCTCGAACTTCTCACAACCCCCATCGACCGCCCCTCCCTTTTTACCAGGGTGACAGAAGTGCACCGGCTCGTTGAAAAGGTGCTGAAGGAGCAATGAGGGGGGTATTGTCGGCCAAGGCTCCGAGTGCCTGTTCGACACATTTTTCATGACACCGACCCCTTCCCTGTGATTTAATGGGGAGTTGCGACAACGATAGAC
>JBJHBH010000024.1:0-30982 GCA_050485365.1 Desulfuromonadales bacterium
GACCTGCGTTTTCGGCGCGGTGACAGTCGATGCACAGGGCATGGGCGACGTCACGTCCCCAGTTGGGGATCGCGGCAGGGGGCTCCTGCGCGTGGCAGGCGCTGCATTCGTACATGCCGATATGAGCCTGGTGCGGGAAGGGGACGTTGCCGTTTCGCGCCTCGAAGGTGATGTCCGCGGGTAGGGCGGCGGCGTCGGCGGGCTCTGTGGCCGGGGGCTCCGTAACGGGGGCCTCCTCGGGGACGGCGGGCTCATCGCCGATCTCGTCCTCGGGGTCGGTCGGCTCGACGGCGGTGCCGGGGGCGGGCTCGGTTGCCGGCGGCGGGGCGGTCGGCGTTTCGACCGGGAGCGGCTCCTGACGCTCGCATGCGGCGATGACCAGAGCGAGAATGGCGACGACTGCGATTTTCTTGAACATGGGGACCTCCTGCTTTGGAATCAGATTAACGCTACAAAACGGTTTAATTGATAGCTTAAAAAAAGTCGATTGCAAGGAGGGGAGGGTGGATTAAATTGATTTCGCATTGAATCGGGCGGATTCGGCGTGCCGAATCCGCCCGTGGCGCGTTACTGCTGACCGGGTTGTCCCGGCTGCGCAGGCTGCCCGGGTTGTCCGGGCTGACCCGGAGGTGGTGCCGGCTGCGCCGGCTCTTGCATCGGACGATCCTGAGGCGGCTGAGCCGGTTGGGTCGGCTCTCTTTCACATCCCGCGGCGACAAGTAGGGCCAGCAGTCCGAGTATTGCCAGATAGCGATTCATCGTTAAACCTCCTCAAACGGGTTAGAGCGTTGGGCCTCGATAAGAGACCTTCCCTGTTCGCGACCCCAGAGGGGCGAGCAAGATTTAGTTTCTCTCATATCGAAGATTCGTCCGAATGCAAGAAATCTTCGGTTTGACCGGCACTCCCGTCCCATCGGCGGCCCTCTCCATCCCCGCCGCAGACGCCGAGGTTCAGGGCTTTTCCCTTTACATTAATCGCAGCATTCTGTTATATCTGAATGTCTTTGTTCAGAATTCAAGTTCCGGAGATCACACCCATATATGAACCAGAATCGCATCCGCAACTTCTCCATCATCGCCCACATCGACCACGGCAAATCGACGCTGGCCGACCGTCTCCTGGAAGAGACCGGAACCCTCACCGCGCGGGAGAAAACCGACCAGTTCCTCGACAAGATGGATCTGGAGCGCGAGCGGGGGATCACGATCAAGGCCCAGGCGGTGCGTCTGGATTACGTCGCGGATGACGGCGAGAAGTACATCCTGAACCTCATCGACACCCCCGGGCACGTCGACTTCACCTACGAGGTGAGCCGCTCCCTGTCGGCCTGCGAAGGGGCGCTCCTCGTCGTCGACGCCACGCAGGGGGTCGAGGCTCAGACGCTGGCCAACGTCTATCTCGCCATCGATCAGAACCTCGAGGTCTTCCCCGTCCTGAACAAGATCGATCTTCCGAGCGCCGAACCGGAGCGTGTCAAGGAAGAGATCGAGGAGATCATCGGGCTCGACACCAGCGACACCGTCGTGGCGAGCGCCAAGGAAGGGATCGGAATCCACGACATCCTCGAGTCGATCGTGAAGAAAATCCCCCCTCCCGGCGGAGACGCCGAGGCGCCACTGAAGGCGCTCGTCTTCGATTCGTGGTACGACCCCTACCAGGGGGTCATCATCCTGGTGCGGATCGTCGAGGGGACGCTGCGCAAGGGCGACAAGATCCAGTTCATGGCCAACCGGAAAAATTACGAGCTGCTGAAAGTCGGCGTCTTCTCGCCGCACCCCGTCGAGGTGACGCAGCTCGCAGCCGGGGAGGTCGGCTTCATCATCGCCGGCATCAAGGTCGTGCAGGACGCCAAGGTCGGCGACACCATCACGCACCTGCACCGCCCTGCGGAAAAGCCTCTGCCGGGGTTCAAGGAAGTGAAGCCGATGGTCTTCTCCGGTCTCTATCCCGTCGACACCAGCGAATACGACGCGCTGCGCGACGCTCTGGAGAAGCTGCGCCTCAACGACGCATCGTTCACCTTCGAGCCCGAGAATTCGATGGCTCTCGGGTTCGGCTTTCGTTGCGGCTTTCTCGGACTTTTGCACATGGAGATCATTCAGGAGCGTCTGGAGCGCGAGTTCGGCGTCAACCTGATCACCACGGCCCCGACCGTCGGCTATCGCGTCGTCACGGTGCGCGGAGAGGAGCTCTGGGTGGAGAGCGCCAACATGCTCCCCGAGGTGCAGCACATCGCAAAGACGATGGAGCCGTTCATCCTCGCCTCCATCCACGTCCCCAACGAGTTCGTCGGTGCGGTTCTCGCCCTGTGCGAGGAGAAGCGCGGAATCCAGCGCGAGATCAAGTACCTGACCGCCAATCGTGTCATGATCATCTATGAGCTCCCCCTCAACGAGATCGTCCTCGATTTCTTCGACCGCCTCAAGTCGATCACCCGCGGCTACGCGTCCCTCGACTACGAACACCTCGATTACCGCCAGAGCGATCTGGTGCGCCTCAACGTTCTGATCAACGGCGAGGTCGTCGATGCGCTGTCGCTGATCGTTCACCGCGAAAAATCTCAGTTCCGAGGGCGCGATCTGGTCTCCAAGATGAAGGAATTCATCCCCCGCCAGCAGTATGAGGTCGCCATTCAGGCCGCCATCGGCAACAAGGTCATCGCCCGCGAGACGGTGAAGGCGCTGCGCAAGGACGTTACGGCCAAGTGCTACGGCGGCGACATCAGCCGCAAGCGCAAACTGCTGGAGAAGCAAAAGGAGGGGAAGAAGCGGATGAAGCAGGTCGGCAGCGTGGAGCTGCCGCAGGAGGCGTTCCTGGCCATCCTCAAAGTGAAAGAGCAGAAATGACCGAGAAGAAGACGAAGGACCCCCTGGTCAAAAAGCCGTGGTATCGCGAGTACGCCGAAGCGCTGATCGTCGCGGCGATCCTGGCGCTCATCATCCGCACCTTTGTCGTACAGGCCTTTAAGATCCCCTCGGGATCGATGGAGGACACCCTGCTGATCGGCGATCACCTGCTGGTCAACAAGTTCGCCTACGGCCTGCAGATCCCCTTCGTCGACACGCGTTTTTTCTCCTTTCGCGACCCGCAGCGAGGCGACATCATCGTCTTCGAGTTCCCCGAGGACCGCGACAAGCCCTTCTTCCAGAGGCGCGACTTCATCAAACGGGTCGTCGGCGAACCCGGCGACGTCGTCGAGATGCGCAACAAGGATCTCTACATCAACGGCGAACACTACGTCATCCCCCAGGAGGTCCACAAGGACGGCGACGTGATCCCCGCGCAGGTGGCGCCGCGCGATTTCATGGCGCCGGTGACGGTGCCCGAGGGGAAGTTCTTCGTCATGGGCGACAACCGCGACCGCTCCTACGACAGCCGCTTCTGGGGGTTCGTGGACGACACCGACATCAAGGGACGCGCCTTCATCAAGTACTGGTCGTGGGACAGGGAGGAGACCCGTCCGCGCTGGAACCGCATCGGAAGGACGATCAATTAGCGAAAGGGACGTTACCGTCCGATCGTTTTTTGGTTTGACTTTCCCCTCGCCCCCGGCATATAGTGCGCCGAATCCTTTAACGCCCTTTTAAGTTAATCCCGTGAGATTAGCAAAGGTGGCCCGGTTGGAAACAAAGCACCCCACGTATATCCACAGGTATCCCTTCGCCGTTTTCCGGCGAGCGGATACCTTTTTTTTCGCCCGCAGGGATGACTGAAAACGCTTTTCAATCCCTTCCCAGGAGGAGTCCATGTCACAGCGCGAGACCGTCATTCTCGATCAGCCCGGCATTCGGCGGGCGCTGACCCGCATCGCCCACGAGGTTCTGGAGCGCAACAAAGGGGTCGGGGAGCTGGTGCTGGTGGGGATCCGCACCGGCGGAGATCATCTCGCCGCGCAACTGCAGCGGCGGATCTTTGAAATCGAAGGGGAGGAGGTCCCCCTCGGCGCCATCGACATCACCCTGTACCGCGACGACTTCAGCACCCGAGGCAGCCTCCCCGTGGGCAAGACCGACATTCCCTTCGCGCTGGACGGTCGCCGCATCGTCCTGGTCGACGACGTGCTGTACACCGGGCGCACCATCCGCGCCGCCATGGACGCGCTCATCGATCTCGGCCGCCCGCGCAGCATTCAGCTTGCGGTTCTGATCGACCGGGGACACCGCGAGCTGCCGATCCGCCCCGATTACGTCGGGCGCAACGTGCCGACCTCCAGGGAAGAGAAGATCGACGTGGAGTTCGACGCCGAGTTGAACCCCGTCGAGGTCAGAATTCAAAAACCGTAAGGGGCAAAACTCCCGCGCGCCGGGCTCCCCATACTCATTTCGCATTCGGAGGTTTTCCATGGCTTTCCGGCACAAACACATCCTTGGAATCGAGCAGCTCTCGAAGGACGATATCCGGATGATTCTCGATACCGCCGAGAATTTCCGCGAAATCAGCACCCGCGAGATCAAGAAGGTGCCGACCCTCAGGGGCAAGACGATCATCAACCTCTTCTACGAGGCGAGCACCCGGACCCGCACCTCCTTCGAGATCGCCGGGAAGCGGCTTTCGGCCGACACCATCAACATCAGCGCCTCGGGCTCGTCGGTCTCCAAAGGCGAGACGCTCGAAGACACCGCCAAGAACATCGAGGCGATGCGCCCCGACATCATCGTCATGCGCCACGCGGCATCCGGCGCCCCGCACTATCTGGCCGAGCGCATCGGCTGCTCGGTCATCAACGCCGGCGACGGCGCCCACGAGCACCCGAGCCAGGCACTGCTCGACCTGCTGACCATCCGCCAGCACAAACAGAGCTTCGAAGGGCTCACGGTGGCGATCATCGGCGACATCGCCCACAGCCGGGTGGCGCGCTCGAACCTCTACGCCCTGACCCGCATGGGGGCCAAGGTGCGCCTTGCCGGACCCGGCACGATGATCCCGCCGGGGATCGAACGCCTCGGGGCCGAGGTCTACACCGACATCCGCGAGGCGATCCGCGGGGCCGACGTGGTGATGATGCTGCGCATCCAGCTCGAGCGCCAGGGCAAGACGCTTCTGCCGACGCTGCGCGAATACGCGCGCTTCTACGGGCTCAATCAGGACAATCTCAAGCTCGCCAAGGAGGACGCCATCGTCATGCATCCGGGGCCGATGAACCGCGGCGTCGAGATCTCCTCCTATGTGGCGGACGGCCCGCGCAACGTCATCCTCGAACAGGTCGAGAACGGAGTCGCCGTCCGCATGGCGCTGCTCTACCTCGTCGCCGGCGGCGAGAGCAAAGAGTAGCAGCCTGAAGAGTTGAACATTAATTCAAAATTTCACCAGAGGTGACCATGAGCATACTGATCAAAGGCGGCAGGGTGATCGATCCGGCGCAGGGAATCGACGAGGTTCTCGATGTACTGATCGAAGACGGCAAAATCGCCAAAGTCGGCAAAGGCCTGAAAGGGAAGGGGGAGACGATCGACGCGGCGGGGAAGCTCGTCACGCCGGGGCTCATCGACATCCACGTCCATCTGCGCGACCCCGGCTACGAGTACAAGGAAGACATCGTCAGCGGCACCCGCTCGGCCGCCGCCGGGGGCTTCACCTCCGTCGCCTGCATGCCCAACACCAAGCCGGTCATCGACAGCAAGTCGGTGGTCGACTACATCATCGCGAAGGCCGCCAAAGAGGGCTTCGTCAACGTCTTCCCCGTCGGCAGCATCACCAAGGGGCTCAAGGGGGAGACCCTCTCCGAGATCGGCGAGCTCAAGGAGTCCGGCTGCCCCGCGGTGACCGACGACGGCCACCCGGTGGTCAGCGGCGAGTTGATGCGCCGCGCCCTCGAATACGCCCGCCCCTTCGGCGTGACCGTCATCTCCCACGCCGAAGACCTCTCGCTGGTCGGCGAGGGGGTGATGAACGACGGTTTCGTGGCGACCGAGCTCGGACTCAAGGGGATTCCGTGGGTCGCCGAAGACGCCTGCGTCGCCCGCGATGTCATGCTCGCCGAATACACCGGCGCCCGGCTTCACATCGCCCACGTCTCCACCAGGGGCGCCGTCGAGATCGTGCGCCAGGCCAAGGCGCGCGGCGTCAAAGTCACCTGCGAGGCGACCCCCCACCACTTCACCCTCACCGACGAGGCGGTGCGCGGCTACAACACCAACGCCAAGATGAACCCCCCTCTTCGCAGCGCCGAGGACGTGGCCGCCGTGCGCGCCGGGCTGGCCGACGGCACCATCGACGCCATCGCCACCGATCACGCTCCGCACCACATCGACGAGAAGAACGTCGAGTTCAACATCGCCATGAACGGCATCGTCGGCCTCGAGACGGCTCTGCCGCTGGCGCTGCGTCTGGTGGCGGAGGGGGTTCTGCCCCTCGCCGATCTCGTCGATCGTCTCACCGCCGGCCCCGCCCGAGCCATCGGCATCCCCCGCGGATCGCTTAACGAGGGTGCCGCCGCCGACGTGACGATCATCGACCCCGAGCTCGAGTGGACGGTGGAGCCTCAGACGCTGCAGTCCAAGAGCAAGAACACCCCCTTCGGCGGCTGGAAGATGAAGGGCGCGGCCCTCTACACGATCGTCGGCGGCAAGGTGGCCTGGAAAAGGTGAACCTTGTCGATCCCTTATTCTGCATTTGATAAACCAGTTTCCAAGGAGTAGCCACGAAGTGAAAGCCATTCTCGCCCTTGCCGACGGCAAGGTTTTTCAGGGCACGGCGCTCGGCGCAACCGGCGAAGTCACCGGAGAGGTCGTCTTCAACACCAGCATGACGGGGTATCAGGAGATCCTCACCGACCCCTCCTATGCGGGGGAGATCGTCGCGATGACCTATCCGCTCATCGGCAATTACGGGATCAATCTCGAAGACGTCGAGTCGTCGCGCCCCCACCTGCGCGGCTTCGTCGTCAAGGAGGCGAGCGATTACCCGAGCAACTGGCGCTCGAAGATGAGCCTCGACGCCTACCTGAAGGAGAACGGCATCGTCGGCATCCAGGGGATCGACACCCGTGCCCTGGTGCGCCACATCCGCGACAAGGGCGCCCAGACCGGCATCATCTCCACCGTCGACCTCGACGTCGATTCTCTGGTGGAGAAGGCCCGCAAGGCCCCCTCCATCGTCGGACGCGATCTGGTGCGCGAGGTCACCTGCCGGGAGCCGTATCACTGGAGCGAGGGGCCGTGGGATCTCGCCGAGGGGTACCGACCGAACGGCGAGTCGCCCCGTTTCAAGGTCGTCGCCTACGACTTCGGCATCAAGCGCAACATTTTGCGCAACCTCGTCGCATCCGGCTGCGACGTCACCGTCGTCCCCGCCGACACCCCGGCCGAAGAGGTCCTGGCGATGAATCCGGACGGGATCTTTCTCAGCAACGGCCCCGGCGATCCCGAACCGATCGTCTATGCCCAGGAGAACATCCGCAAGATCCTCGGCAAAAAACCTCTCTTCGGCATCTGCCTCGGGCACCAACTCCTCTCCATCGCTTTGGGTGGAAAGACGTACAAGCTCAAATTCGGTCACCGCGGCGGCAACCAACCGGTGCAGCGCGGCGACGACCGACGGGTTGAGATCACCGCCCAGAATCACGGTTTCGCCGTCGACGGCGCCTCCATCGACAAAGAGGCGGTTCTCACCCACATGAACCTCAACGACAACACCGTCGAAGGACTCGTTCACAAGACGCTGCCGGCTTTCTCGGTGCAGTATCACCCCGAGGCCTCTCCGGGCCCCCACGACGCGCGATACCTGTTCGATCGCTTTATCGAGATGATGGAAAAGGAAAAGCAGGCAAGAGGCGATGGGCACTAGGTCATAGGAAAAGCTTCCTTCAACTCACCGAGTGCCTCTGCCCCCATGTCGTATTTGCCCATAGCCTATTGCCCATTGCCAGGATTTTTGTATGCCTAAAAGAACCGACATCCAGAAGATACTGATCATCGGCGCCGGCCCCATCGTCATCGGACAGGCCTGCGAGTTCGACTATTCCGGCACTCAGGCGTGCAAGGCGCTCAAGGAGGAGGGGTACACGGTCATTCTGCTGAACTCCAACCCCGCCACCATCATGACCGACCCCGGATTCGCCGACCGCACCTACGTCGAGCCGGTGACGCCGGAGGTTCTGGCGCGCATCATCGAAAAGGAGCGCCCCGACGCTCTGCTGCCGACCCTGGGCGGGCAGACGGCCCTGAACACCGCCGTGGCCGTCGCCAAGGACGGAACGCTCGAAAAGTTCGGCGTCGAGCTCATCGGCGCCAAGCTTCCGGCCATCGAGATGGCCGAGGACCGCACTCTTTTCAAGGCGGCGATGGAGAGGATCGGGCTGGAGGTCCCCCGCTGCGGGCTGGCGCACAGTCATCAGGAGGCGATGGAGATCATCGAGTACGTCGGCTTTCCGGCCATCATCCGCCCATCTTTCACCCTCGGCGGAACCGGCGGCGGAATCGCCTACAACCGCGAGGAATACGAGCAGATGGTCCTGGCCGGCCTCGACGCTTCCCCCACCAACGAGATCCAGATCGACGAGTCGATCATCGGGTGGAAGGAGTTCGAGCTGGAGGTCATGCGCGACACGGCCGATAACGTCGTCATCATCTGCTCCATCGAGAACTTCGATGCGATGGGGGTCCACACCGGCGACTCCATCACCGTCGCGCCCGCCCAGACGTTGACGGACAAGGAATACCAACTCCTTCGCGACGCTTCGCTGAAGATCATCCGCGAGATCGGGGTCGAGACCGGCGGCTCGAACGTGCAGTTCGGCGTCAACCCCAGAGACGGCCGCATCGTCGTCATCGAGATGAACCCGCGCGTCTCGCGCTCTTCGGCCCTCGCCTCCAAGGCGACCGGCTTCCCCATCGCCAAGATCGCTGCGAAGCTCTCCGTCGGCTACACCCTGGACGAGATCCCCAACGACATCACCCGAGAGACCTTCGCCTCCTTCGAGCCGACCATCGACTACGTCGTCACCAAGATCCCCCGCTTCACCTTCGAGAAATTCCCGCAGGCCGACGCAACGCTGACGACGCAGATGAAGTCGGTGGGGGAGGTGATGGCCATCGGGCGCACCTTCAAGGAGAGCCTCCAGAAGGCCATGCGCGGCTTGGAGATCGGCTCCCACGGCTTCGAGAGCCGCCTCTTCCAGGGTCCAGAGGACGAGCGGCGCGCCCTCGCTCCGGCGGAGATCGACCGCCTCAAGGAGAAGCTGCGCGTCCCCAACTGGGAGCGCCTCTGGTATCTGGCCGACGCGATGCGGGCCGGGTTCACTCTGGAGGAGCTTTACCAGCTCACCCACATCGATCCGTGGTTTCTGCACAATATCGAGCAGATCCTGCAGATGGAGGAAACGCTCAAAGGGGTCGCTCCCGCAGCGGACGACCCGGCCGCGGCGCAGATCCTGCTCGAAGCCAAGCGCATGGGTTTCTCCGATCGGCGCCTCGCCGCCCTGTGGGGGACGAGCGAGGACCGCGTCCGGGCGCTGCGTCACGAAAACGCCATCCGCCCCGTCTTCAAGCGGGTCGACACCTGCGGCGCCGAGTTCGAGGCGTACACGCCGTATCTTTACTCCAGCTACGAGACCGAGTGCGAAGCCCAGCCGACGGACCGCAGGAAGATCATGATCCTGGGGGGCGGCCCCAACCGGATCGGCCAGGGGATCGAGTTCGACTACTGCTGCGTGCACGGCGCCTTCGCCCTGACCGAGGACGGCTTCGAGACGATCATGGTCAACTGCAACCCCGAGACCGTCTCGACCGACTACGACACCTCCGACCGCCTCTATTTCGAGCCCCTGACCCTCGAAGACGTTCTGGAGATCGTCCATGTCGAGAAACCCGAGGGAGTCATCGTCCAGTTCGGCGGCCAGACGCCGCTCAAGCTCGCCGTCGCCCTCGAGAAGGCCGGCGTCCCGATCATCGGCACCTCGCCCGACGCCATCGACCGGGCCGAGGACCGCGAGCGCTTCCAGGCGCTACTGCACAAGCTCGGGCTGAAACAGCCCGAAAACGGCCTAGCCCGCTCCTTCGAGGAGGCCGAAGTGGTTGCCGAGCGCATCGGCTACCCCGTGGTCGTTCGCCCCAGCTACGTTCTGGGCGGGCGGGCCATGGAGATCGTCTACGACGTGGAGCGACTGCGGGCGTACATGAAACACGCCGTGGAAGCCTCTCCGGAGCACCCGATCCTCATCGACAAGTTCCTCGAAGACGCCATCGAAGTCGACGTCGACGCACTGGCCGACGGCACCGATGTTGTCATGGGCGGTATCATGCAGCACATCGAGGAGGCCGGCATCCATTCCGGCGACTCGGCCTGCGCCCTGCCGCCCTTCTCCCTCAAGCCCGCGATCATCGACGAGGTCAGGCGCCAGACCGTCGCCCTGGCGCTGGAGTTGCAGGTGGTGGGGCTGATGAACATCCAATTCGCCGTCAAGGACGATGTGATCTATCTGCTGGAGGTCAACCCGCGGGCGAGCCGCACCTCGCCCTTCGTCTCCAAGGCGACGGGGCGCCCACTGGCCAAGATCGCCGCCCGTGTGATGGGGGGGAAATCGCTGCGCGAGCTCGGCATCTCGGGCGACATCGTCCCGAAACACGTGGCGGTGAAGGAGTCGGTCTTCCCCTTCGTCAAGTTCCCCGGGGTCGATACCCTGCTGGGGCCGGAGATGAAGTCGACCGGCGAAGTCATGGGGATCGACTTCGACTTCGGCAAGGCCTTCGCCAAGGCGCAGCTCGGTGCCGGAGTGAAGCTGCCCCTCTCAGGGAAGGTCTTCGTCTCGGTGAAGGATTCGGACAAGCGCTTCATCGTCGAGCCGGCGAGAAAGCTTCAGCAGGCGGGATTCGAAATCATCGCCACCTCTGGAACCGCTTCGTTCCTGTCCGAAAAGGGGATCGCCGTCACTGCGATCAACAAGGTCAAGGAGGGGCGTCCCCACTGCGTCGACGCCATCAAGAGCCACGAAATCGCCATGGTCTTCAACACCACCTTCGGCGCCGAGTCGGTTGCGGACTCCTATTCGATCCGCCGCTCGGCCCTGATGAACAACGTCGCCTACTACACCACCATCGCAGGGATGATCGCCGCGGTCGACGGGATTCTGGCCATGCGGCGAGAAAGGCTTGACGTTACGCCCCTTCAGGAGTATTATCCCCCGAAACCCTGATCGGGACGGCAGGGTTTTTTTCTTTATCTGCAGCTCTGTTCCAGAAATAAAACGAGACGGATCAACGAGACCGGGCGGGTATTTTCCCGCCCGGCTGATTTTCATGACGAGGTATCGAATCAATGTCCAGCATCCCCATGACCCGGGAAGGGTATCAGCGCCTGCAGGAAGAGCTCAAGCGGCTCATCCGCGTCGATCGTCCGAAGGTCGTTCAGGATATTGCTGAAGCCCGCAGCCACGGTGATCTTTCTGAAAACGCCGAATACGATGCCGCAAAGGAGCGGCAGGCCTTCATCGAGGGACGCATCAAGGAGCTCAACGACAAGATCGCCCGCGCCCAGGTGATCGACCCGGCGCAGCTCGATCTCGAAAAGATTGTCTTCGGCGCCACCGTCACCCTCTTCGATGTCGATTCGAACGCCGAAGTCACCTATCAGATCGTCGGCGAGGACGAGGCCGACATCAAGGCCGGCAAGATCTCCATCAACTCCCCCGTGGGAAAGGCCCTTATCGGGCATCGCCTCGACGACGAGGTTCGCGTAAACGTCCCCTCCGGAACGCGGGTTTACGAAGTCACGGACATTCGCTACGAGTGAAAACTCTGCACCCTTCAACCTGAAACCACTATTTTGCGAGACATCCGATGAGCCAGAAAATCACCAAAGACATGACCTTCCATCAGATCCTGCAGATGAGCCCCGAAGTCGCCAAAGTCCTGGGGAGCTACAACCTCGGCTGCGTCGGCTGCATGGGCGCCATGAACGAGAGCATCGAGGGGGGGGCCACCGCCCACGGCCTCGACGTCAACGACCTCCTTCGGGACCTGAACGCCATCTTCGAAAACAAGTAAGGACCGAGGGGTGAGGAGTGAGGAGAAAAAGCGGTAAAAACGAATCGTTTTCTCCTCATTCCTCTCCCGTCGCGCCACCTCCCGCCCCCCCTTCGCCCCATCCGTCCCAACTCCCTTTGCAAACTCCCCTGACCGCCGTCCGCGGCGTTGGCCCCCGCCTCGCCGAAGCCTTGGCCCGCATCGGGCTGCGCACCGTGGAAGACGCCCTGTACACGCTGCCCTTCCGCTACGAGGATCGCCGCACCCTTGCGCGCATCGGCGAGTTGCGCGAAGGGGAGGGGGCCGTATTCTGCGCACAGATCCTGGCGGCGGCGGAGTCGTTCACCTCGCGCTCGCGGCGAAAATTGTACGAAGTCGTGGTCTCGGACGGTTCGGGGCAGATCTCCCTGAAATGGTTTCATTTCCGCGCCGACTGGATGAAGAAGCGCTTCATCGTCGGCAGACAGGCCTTTTTCATCGGAGAGGTGAAACGCTTCGGCGCCGTGAAGGAGATTCACCATCCGGAAGTCGAATTCGTGCAACCCGGACGCTCGGCCGAAGAGCAGCTTCGCGACGATCCCCTCACGTTCGGGCGCATTCTTCCGGTCTATCCTCTCACCGAAGGGCTTGCGCAAAAGACGGCCCGCAAGATCTGGAAGGATCTGGTCGATCGGTTCGCTCCTCTGGCCGTCTCCCGGGTACCGGAGGAGATCCGCCGACGACGCTCCCTGATGCCCCTCGGCGAGGCTCTGCTGCAGGCGCATTGGCCTGACGAGTCCGCCTCCATCGCCGATCTGGAGAAGGGGCGCGACCCCGCGCGCCGCACCCTCGTCTACGACGAATTCTTCTTTCTCGAGCTCGGCCTCGCTCTTCGCCGCCGGGGAGTCGTCCTTGAGGAAGGGATCCCCTTTCAGGTGGCCCACCGCTACACCAAACCTCTGGCGAAAATGCTCCCTTATCGGCTGACCGACGCGCAGAGACGGGTGCTGGGCGAGATCAAGCACGATCTGATGCGCCCCCATCCGATGAACCGCCTCATTCAGGGGGATGTCGGCAGCGGCAAGACCGTCGTCGCCCTCATGGCGGCCCTGGTGGCCATCGAAAACGAGACCCAGGTCGCCGTCGTGGCGCCGACGGAAATTTTGGCCGAACAGCACTATCTGCAGTTTCGCCGATGGCTCGAGCCTCTGGGACTTCGCGCCGCTATTCTGACGGGTTCGAGCGCCGCGCGGCACCGGCGCGAGACGCTCGAAGGGATCGCCGCCGGAGAGATCCACCTCGTGGTCGGCACCCACGCGGTGTTGCAGGAAGTGGTCGAGTTTCGCCGCCTCGGACTCGGAATCATCGACGAGCAGCACCGCTTCGGCGTGCGCCAGAGGGGCGTTTTGCGCCGCAAAGGGGAGAACCCCCACATTCTCGTCATGACCGCCACGCCGATCCCCAGGACCCTGTCGTTGACCCTCTACGGCGATCTGGCGTTGTCCGTCATCGACGAGATGCCCCCGGGGCGCACGCCGATTCAAACCAAAGTCCTGTCCGAGCGTCAGCGCATCCGCGCCTACGAACTGATCGCCCGTGAGCTCGCATTGGGCCATCAGGCCTATATCGTCTACCCCCTTGTCGAAGAGTCTGAAAAGAGTGATCTGGGCGCCGCCTCGGAAGGAGCCCGCGCGCTGCAGAGCGATATCTTCCCCGAGCGAAAGGTCGGCCTTCTGCACGGCAGGATGCGACCGGAGGAGAAGGAGGCGGTCATGGCGGCGTTCAAAAACCGCGATATCGATATCCTCGTCTCCACCACCGTCATCGAGGTCGGCATCGACGTACCCAACGCCACCATGATGGTGGTCGAGCACGCCGAGCGCTTCGGGTTGGCCCAGCTCCACCAACTGCGTGGGCGGGTCGGCCGAGGGGAGGGGCGCAGCACCTGTATTTTGCTGCGCGCGGATCGCTGCAGCGAAGACGGCCTGCGCCGGCTGCGGGTGATGGAGGAGACGACGGACGGGTTTCGAATCGCCGAAGCCGATCTTCAGATCCGCGGGCCTGGAGAATTTCTCGGCACCCGGCAGGCCGGACTCCCCGATTTTCGCGTCGCCGATCTGCTTCGCGACGGCCGCATTCTGGAGGAGGCGCGTCAGGACGCCTTTGCCCTTGCTGAAGATCCCACGTTTTGCACCGACGACGCGTATAGCGAGGTGAGAATGACGCTCATCGACCGATGGGGGAGCCGGCTCGAGCTGGCGAGCGTCGGCTGAGATCGCCGTGGATAGTGGCGCACGGCGAAACCTTTGCTAGAATAATGAAAATCAATCTCATCACCGGGAGTCCGAACCGAGGAAGGAGACGTCTTATGAACCTGTATGAATGCGGAGTCTGCGGCGTGGTGACGGAGAGTCAGGGACACCTGTGCAACCCCCGTCCCATCAACGGCAAGGAAGACTATTGCGGTTCGACCTTGGAAACAGCGGAGATGTGCTCGACCATGGTGCAGTCGCTTGAATTCGAGTGCGGAACTTGCGGGCGTCCTGCGGAAAAATCCGAGATGCTCTGCAACCCCGCCAAAGCCAAACTGTAACGACTTGAAGTTCAACGACGCAAAAAGAGGGGGTACGGAATCGACCGTACCCCCTCTTTTTGCGTCCGGATCAGAAGCCGATGCGGGCTCCGAGAAGGATCAGATGACTGTCGTATTTCGATTTGAACCGCTCGCCCTCGGCGTCGGTGAAACGAAGGTTGACGGTGGAGAAGTAGCGGTATCCGAGATCGAGAACCAGATTGCGCGCGGCCTGCCAGCCGATGCCCGCGCCGACCTGCCAGGCGAAGACGGTGTCGGAGTCGTCGAACAGGAGCGTGTCGCCGAAGCGCACGCCGTCGAGCTCCACCCGCGCAAGGCCGATGCCGCCGCCGATATAGGGGAGCATGGGGAGGGTGTCGCGGTATTCGCCGAAGGTGTTGAGCATGAGGCTGGCGACCCGCACGTCCCCCTCGGTCGGAAGGGTCGCCTGGGCGAAGGAGACCTCGTCGAGCCCGTTGCTTCGGTAGGCGGCCTCGATCTCGACCCGCCCGATGCCGATGTGGGGGAAATCCTCCCGCAGATCGTATCCGAGCGTCGCGAGGGCGCCGTACCCGGTATTGAAGTCGAAGTTGAACGTTCCGGTGCCGCTCTCGTTGCGTGCGCCGTCCACCAGGGAAAGGCCGCCGAAAAGACCGAGATAGACGCCACTCTCGGCGGCTTCGAGTTTCGGCGCGAACAATGCGAGCAGCAGCCCAGCGCAAATGACGATACGTTTCATTTCATGCTCTCCTGACTGAAAAATAGATCAAGGTGTGACTGTAATGTTGAATGTATTGGAGACAGAATTACGAACCGCTCGAACTGTCGCCGCACCAGGAAAAAGGCCGGTGACGATCCCCCTCTCGCCATCTTGGTTGCTTATGGTCGCATTGCCGGCAGGAGGCACTATCGACCACTCAACCTGATTGGTAATATTGAACGTCAGGCCTCCGGAAAAATGACCTGTCGCTACAAGTTGGAGGGTTTGACCCTGTGCTACGGAAGGAACAGCCCCTTCCTCCACCGAAATCGCGATTTCCTGCAGCGTTGCGACGGTGACAGTGATGGTGAAGGTGCGGCTGTTTCGTGTTGCGGTGATGTTCGCTTCACCCGGTGCGACCGCAGTAAGGAGGCCTGTTGTCGAAACGGTCGCGATTGACTCAGCCGAAGATGACCATTGTGCCTGCTGGGTTATGTCCAGAGTGGTGTCGTCTGAAAAGAATCCCTTCGCGCTTAGCTGAAAGGTGTCAGACGGCGCGATGTTAAGTTCCCCCGGTTCGATGGTAAGTGCTTCGAGAATGGCACCTGTAACAACCAAGGTCGATTGTCCCGTGGTTTCTTGAAATGTCGCTTCGATGTTGGTCGTTCCTACGGCAACTCCTCTTGCAATCCCTGTCTCGTCCACCACGGCAATCTGCGAATCCCCCGACGTCCATGTCGCCAGCCGGGTCAGGTCCTGCGTCGTTTCGTCGCTGAAGGTGGCGTTGGCGGTAAAAGGTCGGGTGAGTCCCAGGGGGAGGGAGGCGACGGCAGGCTCGACATCCATCCGGACGATGACCGCGTCGCTGACGGTGAACTCGAGCTCGGCGCTGACGTCGTCGATGGTGGCGGTGACCGTAACCGTCCCGGGAGTGAGGGCCGTCGCGAACCCGGTGTTCGCATCGATCTGCAGAACCTCGGGGTTATCGACGCTCCAGAGGGCGCGGTCGGTGACGTCTTCAGTGAATCGCCCCGAAAAATCGCCCTTCGCCGAAAACTGGTTGGTGGTGAGGTTGGCGATCTGCGGGTACTGAGATTCGATGGTGAGGTCGGTGAGGGGGAGAAAGTCGATGGGGCGGCTCGGTGCGCTGTCTTCCGCGCACCCCGTCAAGATCAGCAGCATCGTCGCAAGGGCGAATCCGAAAAAGAACTTCATCAGGTGCTCCCGGAAAGAAAATAGTATCGAATCACATTCAACCGTCTTAGAGTAATATAGATTACCTTGCTGCGCCAACAATTCCTAGTCGCTCGCCAATGAAAGAGGAGGAGACTCGAATGAGATGCCGGATCGGCTGTGCGGCCTGATGCATCGCGCCTTCGATCTCTTCGCCGATTCCCGGCATGCCCGGCGGGAAAAGGGCAGGGGTTCGCTGCGTGCAGTTGACGGACGAGAACCGCTGTCGCCTTTTCGGCATGCCCCAGCGGCCGAAGGTATGCGTGAATCTGCGCCCGAGCCCCGAGATGTGCGGGCGGAGCTCTTTGGAGGCCATCATCTATCTCGCCGAGCTCGAACGGCTCACCTCCTGATCTTACGACTGACTGCGAAATTGGTGCCGACGTGAGAAACAACAGCAGACCCGTCTATTCTTCCGAAAAGGGGCGCCTGTGCCCCAACTGCGGTAAAACACCCTCCTGCTGCGTATGCGTTAAAGCGCCACCGCCTCCCGCCGGGGACGGAATCGTCCGTGTACGGCGGGAATCGAAGGGGCGGGGCGGGAAAACGGTGACCGTGATCACGGGACTTCCCCTCGATGCCGACGGCTTGACGAAACTCGCCAGCGAGCTCAAACGCCGCTGCGGCACGGGGGGGACGGTGAAGGACTGGATGGTGGAGATTCAGGGGGATCACGCCAATCTCCTCGTTGCCGAGCTGCAAAAACGGGGCTACACGGTGAAGCGCGCCGGCGGGTAGAGGATTGATTCCGGACTGAGAGCGTCCATGACCTTCGACGAGTTCCTCCGCAGCGTCTGTCCGAAATTCGACTTGAACTGGCGCAAATACCGCCGTCGATCGGCCCGCCATCGCGTTTCGGAGCGGATGCGGGAGCTCGGGATCGAATCGTGGCGGGATTATCGGGAAAAGCTCCTGGCCGATGAAGCAGAGGGTGCGTTTTTCCCCGACCTCATGCGGGTGACCGTCACCCGGTTCTTTCGCGACCGGGAGTGCTGGGAGGAGCTGTCACGGTATCTGCCGACGGTCATCGGCGCGGACACAGATACCGTTCGGGTTTGGTGCGCCGGCTGCTGCGGCGGCGAAGAGCCGTATTCCCTGGCCGCTCTGTGGCTCGATCGCTTCGCCCCTCGTTTTCCGAATATCCATTTCGACATCCTCGCCACCGATATCGACGAGGAAAGCCTCCACCGTGCGCTGACGGCTCGTTACCACCCGGCGTCTCTGCGCGAGGTTCCCGAGGGACTTCGGGACAATTGGTTCGAGCGCCGGGGGGGTCCCTACATCCCTCTTCCACCGATCCGCCGTATGGTTCGCTTCCGGAGGCACAATCTCCTCTGCGATCCCCCTCCCGAAGAGATCGACCTCCTTCTGTGCCGATACCTCCCTTTCACCTACTATCGGGGCCGCCGCCTCGATGCCGCCGTCGCCATCCTCGCCCGCGCCCTCAAGCCCGGCGGGCTCCTCATGATCGGACGCAAGGAAGAATTCCCCCAACGCTGTCGCAGCAATTTTGCTCCTGTCGGAGATACAGGATCGTTGTGGAGGCGTGTAACGCAAGTCTCCGGAATTAATGATAAGCTTTAGGAAAATCTCAAGACGTTTTCACGCGACGACGCAACGACGCGACGAAAAGACAAGGTCAGGATCAAGTCCCATGTTTCATTTTTTCTAACTGTTCAGCATGGGGGCCCAACTCCCATGCCAAGGGACGCTTTTCGCCGTCCATGGCCGCTTGACTGGCGCCGTCCATGGCGCCAGACACCCTTGTCATGTGAGCCGCGACCCCACAAGGTGAATAGATACCATTTTTTTGACCTTTTGATCCTGGTTTCACGTTGCGTCGTCGCGTCGTCGCGTGAGGCCGGTTTTGCTTTTTGGTTGATCAAGATGAAGCATCAAGCGGAACAACAACCCGACAACGTCGTCTTCCACGCCGAGGGTCTGACCAAGATCTACCGCATGGGAGAGGTCGAAGTGCGCGCCCTCGCGGGAGTCGATCTCGATCTGTACCGCTCCGAGTTCGTCGTCCTGCTCGGCCCGTCGGGGAGCGGAAAGTCGACCCTCCTCAATATTCTGGGCGGGCTCGATGCGCCGACCGCCGGAAAGGTCGTCTGCGGCGACAACGACCTGGTGCAGGCAAGCGATCAGGAGCTGACGCAGTTTCGCCGTCACATGGTCGGCTTCGTCTTCCAGTTTTACAACCTGATTCCGAGCCTCACCGCCCGGGAAAACGTGCAGATCGTCACTGAAATCGCCCGCAATCCGATGCCGGCCGCGAAGGCGCTCGAGCTCGTGGGGCTCGGCGATCGCATGGATCACTTCCCCGCCCAGCTCTCGGGCGGGCAGCAGCAGCGCGTCGCCATCGCCCGCGCCATCGCCAAGCAGCCCGCCGTCCTTCTGTGCGACGAGCCGACAGGCGCCCTCGATTCGAGCACCGGCATCGTCGTTCTGGAAGTTCTTGAGCGCATCAACCACGAGCTCGGCACCACCACCGTCGTCATCACCCACAACGCCGACATCGCCCGCATGGCCGACCGGGTGATTCACCTGAGCAACGGCCGTATCGGTGCCGTCGACGTCAATCGCGAAAAGTGCTCGGCGCGGGAGCTCTCCTGGTGAGGGCGCTGAACCGCAAGCTCTGGCGCGAGCTTTGGATGATGCGGGGGCAGGCGCTGGCTATCGCCGTCGTTATCGCCGGAGGGGTGGCGACGCTGCTGATGTCGCTCTCCTCTTTGGAATCGCTGCGCATCACCCGCGACACGTTTTACCGAGACTATCGCTTCGCCGAGGTCTTCGCCTCGCTGAAAAGGGCGCCGGAAGAGGTTCTGTCCGCCATCGAGGCGATCCCGGGCATTCAGACGGTCGAGTCACGGGTCGTCGCGGCGGCGACTCTCGATGTCCCCGATTTTCCCGACCCGGCCACCGGATTGGTGATCTCGATCCCCGACGGCCGCAACCCCGAGCTCAACCGCATCTTTCTTCGCCTCGGCAGACTCCCCGAGGCGGGGAGGGCCGATGAGGTCGTCATCAGCGAACCGTTCGCCGAGGCGCACGGCCTCGTCCCCGGCGACCGCTTCAGCGCCGTCATCCAGGGGCGAAGGCAAGCCCTCAACGTCGTCGGGATCGGCCTGACCCCCGAACACATCTACCAGATCAAACCGGGCGACCTCTTCCCGGACCCGGAGCGCTACGGCATCCTGTGGATGAACCGCTCGCCGCTCGCCGCGGCCCACGACATGGACGGGGCATTCAACGACCTCGTCCTGACGCTTGGGCGCGGCGCCTCGGAAGGGGAGGTGATCGACGCCATCGATCGCATTCTCGAGCCGTACGGCGGGGTCGGCGCCGTCGGGCGGGACGATCAGCTCTCGCACAGCTATCTGGAGGCCGAGCTCGACCAGCTCGCCACCATGGCTCGCGTCTTCCCGACGATCTTTTTGGGCGTCGCCGCCTTTTTGCTCAACGTGGTCCTGGCGCGTCTCATCGCGACCCAACGCGAGCAGATCGCCGTGCTCAAGGCGTTCGGATATCGCAACTGGGAGGTCGGACTGCATTACGGACAGCTCGTGCTGCTGATGACCCTGCTCGGCATGGTTCTCGGCACGGCGGGCGGATACGTCCTCGGACGGCTGCTCGGGGGGATCTACGCCGATTTCTTTCGGTTTCCGTATCTGACTTACCATCTCTCCGCCCACGTCATCGCCATCGGAGCGCTGGTGACCGGCGCAGCGGCGATCCTCGGCGCTCTGGGAGCGGTACGGCGCGCGGCGAGCCTGCCCCCGGCCGAGGCGATGCGGCCCGAGCCCCCCGCGACCTATCGCCCCACCGTGATCGAGCGGCTCGGCCTTCAGCGCTGGTTCGCGCAGCCGACCCGGATGATCCTGCGTCATCTGGAGCGCCGTCCCTTCAAGGCGTTGCTGTCGATCATCGGCATCGCGTTCGCCTGCGGCATTCTGATCGTCGGCAACTTCCAGCAGGACGCCGTCAATCATATGATCGAGGTCCAGTTCGGTCTGGCCAACCGTTACGATGTCGCGGTAACATTTGTAGAGCCCACCTCGCGCAGCGTCCTGCACGAAATCGAGGCGATGGAAGGAGTCGTCGCGGTCGAGCCGCAGCGCACGGTGCCGGTCGTCCTGCAACACGGACACCGCACCTTCCGCACGTCTCTGCAGGGCGTCGTGGCCGAGGGGGATCTGCGACGAGTGCTCGATGAGAACCTGAACATCATGGAGCCCTCCGTCGACGGCGTCATGCTCACCGATTTTCTTGCCGAGCTGCTGGCGGTGAAGGCCGGCGACATCGTCGCCGTCGAGGTACTCGAAGGGCGTCGGCAGACTCTTCAGCTCGTCGTGGAGGGGCTCGTCGCCGAATTCGTCGGCGTTTCGGCCTATATGGAGATCGACGCCCTGAACCGCCAACTCGGGGAGGGGAGCGCCGTCAGCGGGGCGCTCGTGAGCATCGATCTTCCCATGCGCGATGCGGTGACGTCGCAGTTGATGGGCTCCCCCCGGGTCGCGGGGATCACCCACCGCCTCGCCGCCATCGAGAGTTTCCGTCACACCATGGCGGAAACCGTGCTCGTCTTCAGCTTCATCAGTACCCTGCTGGCGGCGAGCATCGCCTTCGGCGTCGTCTACAACAGCGCCCGCATCGCGCTTTCGGAGCGCGAGCGCGAGCTGGCGAGCCTGCGGGTCTTGGGTCTGACGCGCGACGAAATCGGCTACATCCTCCTTGGCGAGCTCGCCGTATTGACGGCAGCGGCGATTCCACTGGGATTTCTGATCGGTCGGGGGCTCTGCTGGTATCTCACCATCGGCATGCGCTCCGATCTCTACCGCGTCCCGCTCATCCTGGAGCCTTCCACCTACGCCATCGCCGCGACGGTCGTGACGTTCTCGGCGGTCCTCTCGGGGCTCATCGTGCGGCGCCGCCTGCACCGACTCGACCTGGTGGCGGTGCTCAAGACCCGCGAATAACAAGAGGTTTTGTAACTGTTCACCATAGGGTCTCGGGGCGCCCACGCAGAGGGTGTCTGGCGCCCGGACGGCGCCAGTCAAGCCCCCAAGGATGGGTTCATGGCGTCCCTCGGAGTGGGGGGCGCGAGACCCTTCTACAGCTCTGCTGAATAATTACGAGGTTTTTTATGCAATGGCGCAGACATCTCCCCAAGGTCCTTCTCGCAATCATCGTGCTCGCGCTCCTTGTCGTGATTTTTCGGCCGCGTCCTCTTCTGGTCGATACCGAAGGGGTGAGCCGTGGCGCCATGGCGCAGACGATCGAGGAAGAGGGGAGGACCCGCGTCATGGAGCGCTATGTGATTTCCGCCCCACTCAGCGCCCAGACGAGACGGATCACCCTCGAGGCGGGCGATCCGGTCGCCGAGGGGGATCTCCTCGTCGTGCTCGACGCGCTCGCCTCGCCGCCCCTCGACGCGCGAACGGTCGCCGCCGCCCGCGCGCGGGTCGAAACGGCCACTGCGGCGCTTCAGAGTGCGACGAGCGAGGCCGAGGCCATCGCCGAAGCGGCTCGGTTCGCACAGGCTGAGGCGCAGCGCATCAGGCGGCTGGCGGAGGAAAATCTCATCGCGCCGCGCGACGTCGAGGCCGCGCAGGCCGAGGCGCTCACCCTCGTCTCCCAGCAAAGGGGGGCCGAGGCCCGGGTGAGGGCCGCACGAAGCGAGCTTGAGGAGGCGCGCACCGCTCTCGCCTTTGCCGGCGCCCAAGACCCCAGTGCCAGCGGGAGGATCGATCTGCGCTCTCCGGTGAACGGAACCGTCCTTCGCAGATATTTTGAGAGCGCACAGGTCGTGCAGCCGGGCGAACCGATTCTGGAGATCGGCGACGCGACCCGACTGGAGGTCGAAGTGGAGGTCCTGTCGTCCGACGCGGTACGCATCGAACCGGGCATGCGTGTATTTTTCGAGCGCTGGGGCCGCCCGCACTCCCTCGAAGGAGTCTTGCGACGCATCGAGCCGGGCGGATTTACGAAGATCTCGGCGCTCGGCGTTGAAGAGCAGCGGGTGCTCGTCATCGTCGACATCACCTCACCCCCGGACGATTGGCTCCGGCTCGGCGATGCCTTTCGGGTGAACGCCCATTTCGTGCTGTGGGAGGCGGATGACGTCCTGCGCGTTCCGACCAGCGCACTGTTTCGCCATCGACAGGGGTGGGCCGTTTTCGTCGCAGAAGATGGACGCGCGAGGCAGCGCACGGTCGAAACCACGCAGAGGGGAGGGCGATTCACCCGCGTTCTGGATGGTCTCGCCGAAGGAGATATCGTGATCGTTCACCCCCCACGAGAGCTCGAAGACGGCGCACGCATACAAATCAGACAGGCGACCCAATGACAAATATTCGCTTTCTATTCCAACCAGTTCGCAAACAAACTTCAAGAAACGACTTAAAGCCTTGCTGAAGGGGTGAATCGGACATGTCAGACGATGACCACGAATTCGAGATGCCGGAGGAGGTTGAAATCCCCATCGACGGCATTCTCGATCTGCACACGTTCAGGCCGTCCGAGGTGAAGATTCTCATTCCGGCCTATCTGTCGGAGTGCCGCCGTCTCGGAATCCTCGATGTACGCATCATTCACGGTAAGGGGACGGGGGTGCTGCAGCGAAAGGTCCATTCGATTCTCGGACGCCTTCCCGAGGTGGTCTCTTTCGAACTGGCCGGGCACGACGCCGGGGGCTGGGGGGCGACGCTGGTGCGGCTGTCCCCGCAGGAAAACGCGATGTAAAAAAGCCGACCCTTATTCGGGTCGGCTTGCAAGCTGGAAAGAGACAGGATATCAGCGGCCTCGCACGGGCGGTTCACCGGGCGGTCCGGGCATTGCCGGACGATGGGTCGGATGCACCGGCGTACGGGGGCGCTCACGTGCTTCTTCATCCCAGTACGGGGAGATGCCGAAGTGCTCATGAACTTCCTGCCCGAATGCCTGGTCAAGCTGGCCCGGTGAAGGCGGAGAGGGAGCGGCCGTTACGGTCTGACGATGAGCCTCCAAGGTGAGGAAGGGGCCTTCATGGGGACTCGTGAAAGCCGCCCAGGGGACGATATGCGAAGATTCATCGACCCTGACCACCCCATACGCCACCTGGTTTGTCGACAGATCGAGCATGATGTCTTCAAGAATCCCTATTTCCTGTCCTTGTTGGTCATGCACGGGCAGAGTCAGCATTTCACCGGCCGAGTGTGCCGCGCCTTCGCGAAACTCAGAAGCCCCTTCGCCGGCAAAAAGCGAACCTGCCGCCAGAAAGACGCTCAGAAGAAGTGATAAACCGACTGCGACGAGCTTTTTCATTGCGTACCTCCTTTTTCTTTTTTGCTTCAGGGCCTCCAGACGAGATCCGACCAGAAAGGGAGGCCCCTTATGAAATTCATATCGTCTCTTCGCCGATTGTCCAATCCGACGCCGCGCACAGATTTGTTTACATAATATCTATTATGCGACGTAAAAGGGACGTAACATAATTACCGCGACATGGGCTTGCCCGAAGCACGAGTTCGTCAATCGAGAGTTACGTCGCCCCTCGGCTCAAGGCAAGCCCACCGCCCTACCTTTTAGGTTGACAGAGGGCTCGGCCATGGGATAAGCAAAGCCTTGGATTAATATCGACGCCAGATCTTTTTCCGCTCACACTCCCTACCATTTCAGGCAGGCATGACAACGTACAGTGCTATTGTGATCGAGATCGCGATTCCCGTCCTTCTGATGCTTGGCGCGGAACGTTTTGCCGTGACTCGTTTCTTGCGAACCCCCGCCCAGATCGCCTGGGTGCGCGCACGCCCCTGGCTTCATCCGAATTCGATCAGCCGCGCGCGATATCCGATGGGCTTCGTTTCGGTTGCCTTTCTTCACTTGGGCTTTCCGCGGCTGAGCTTTTTGTTCTTCACTTTCTGGATGATCACCGACATTACCGACGGCGAAATCGCTCGCAGGTGCGATCTGCACACGGTCGAGGGCGAATCGATCGATCCCCTCTCCGACAAGCTCATGTATACGCCGATGCTGATCTATCTCTCGTGGCTCGGATGGCTCAGCCCCGTCTTTGTCGGCCTGTTCATCGCCTTCGACTTCATCGGCCAGGTCTCGCGCCACTTCACCAAGCTTAAGGCGGCGAATCTCTTCGGAAAGGCCAAGACGTTTCTCGTTGTCGTTTTGCTGATCGTCGTCGGCCTGGAGTGGATCTACGGTCCCCTGCCGATCTTCGGCCGCACGATCGCTCCCCTGCTGGTGGTCTGCACCTGTCTCGCCTTCTGCTCGACAGCTTTCAAGTTCATTCCCAACTACTGGTACGCCAACATCCTGAGCATCATGAACCTGGTGTGCGGGCTGATCGGCGTCTGGGTCATCCTGGCCGGGCACCCGCCCGTGTACGCTCTGGGACTTGTCTTTCTCGGACAGTTCCTCGATCTGTTCGACGGCCGGGCCGCAGAGAAGTGGGGGTCGACGCCGCGGGGCGAGATCTTCGACGATGTCGCCGACGGCACGAGCTTCGGTCTCACCGTGGGCCTCATTGTCGCCACCGCGTTCTCACATCTTTGGATCGGGGCGCTGATCGGCGCGGTTTATGTGATCGCGGTCGTCTACCGGCTGGTGCGTTTCGTCGTGGAGAAGCGAAAGGAAGGGGTTCTCGGCGGGGTGTCCACCTTTTCAGGAATGCCGTCCCCAGCCGGAGCGCTCCTTGCCGGGACGACCTGCGTTCTGATCGCCAATGAGATGGTGATGGGGGTCATCGTCGTCGCCACGGCGCTGTTGATGATCTCGCGCGTCCCCTATCCGCACTTCGGGCGATCCATTTTACCGAAGGTTCCCAACGTCGTACGGGTCCTCGCCCTGGGGGCGTTCCTGTTTCTGCTGGCGCTGGGCGTGCGCCGCGACCAGTACCTTGCGCCTCTGATCATGGCGTATATTGCCGCACTGATCTATCTGGTATCTCCGCTCTTCCGAACCGCGCTCAGAAAGCAGTAATCCGTCAGGCCGCCGCAGCGGCCCCTCCCCTGCCCTGAATTCGGCATAAAAAAGAGCCGCAGAAATTCATCTGCGGCTCTTTTCTCGTTGGTCGGGGCGAGAGGATTCGAACCTCCGGCCCCCAGCACCCCATGCTGGTGCGCTACCAGGCTGCGCTACGCCCCGTCAATCAACGAGAGGGGATTATGGTGTATCCGGGGTAGATTGTCAAGGGGAATTTGATATTTTTTCGTCCCTTGCCGAGATTGCAACGTGTTGATTTCATAAATGTTTTCATCTTGGCGCGGCCGAGTCGTCGTTAAAGCTGGCGGCGGTCGATCACTCTCTTTGCCTTGCCTTCATGCCGCGGCATGGACGAGGGTTCGACGAGTTTCACGCGGGCGCCGACACCGAGGGTGGAGAAGAGTTTCTTTTCGACCAGATCGATGAATTCACGCTGTTTCTTCATCTCATCGAAGAAGATGTTCTCGTGGACCTCGACATGGACCTCGAGCACATCGCCGCTGCCGATGCGGTCGACGACCAGTTGATAGTGGGGCTCGCACCCCTCGACCTGAAAGAGGACCTCCTCGATCTGGGTGGGGAAGACGTTGACCCCTTTGATGATGAGCATGTCGTCGGAGCGTCCCATGGTCTTGGCCATGCGCACCGAGGTGCGGCCGCATGCGCACGTTTCGTAGTCGAGGCGCGTGATGTCGCGGGTGCGGTAGCGCACCATCGGAAAGGCTTCCTTGGTGATGGTGGTCAGAACCAGCTCTCCGATGGAGCCCGGGGGGAGAACCTCGCCGCTGTCGGGATCGATGATCTCGGGGATGAAGTGATCTTCGAAGATATGCATGCCGCACTTGTGCGTGCATTCGCCGGCGACCCCCGGCCCCATCACCTCGGAGAGCCCGTAATTATCGGTGGCGATGATCCCGAGGCGCGTCTCGATCTCGCGGCGCATCTCCTCGCTCCACGGTTCGGCGCCGAAAAGACCGACCCGCAACTCGAGCGTGGCGGGATCGATTCCGAGCTTTTCGAAGCGGTCGGCGATGGTCAGAGCGTACGAGGGGGTAGAGACGAGGACCGAGGAGCGATAGTCCTGCATGATCATCACCTGCTTGTCGGTGTTGCCGCTCGACATGGGGATGACCGACGCGCCGATGCGCTCGGCGCCGTAGTGAAGGCCGAAGGCTCCGGTGAAGAGCCCGTAGCCGAAGGCGATGTGGACGATATCGTCTTCGGTGACCCCTGCGGCGGTCATGAAGCGCGCCGCGAGCTCGGTCCAGGTCTGCAGATCCTGGCGGGTGTATCCGACCACGGTCGGTTTGCCCGTCGTTCCGGAAGAGGAGTGAATGCGCACCACATCCCTCATCGGAACGGCGAACATGCCGTAGGGGTAGCCGATGCGAAGATCGTCCTTGGTCGTGAACGGCAGATGCGCCAGATCGTTCAGGGTGTGGATGCCCCTCGGGTCGACGCCGGCTTCTTTAAACTTTTCCTGGTACCGAGGGACGTTGCGCGAGACGCGGTTCAGCGTGTCACGCAGTCGCGAGAGCTGCAGCATCTGAAGCTCTTCACGTCCGAGGCACTCGTTCAAAGGATCCCAGATCCGCCCCTCTTCCAACCTCATGTCTTTTCTCGCAAATCGCATGTAAATGCCACTTCTGAAAAGAAAAAGCCTACATGCCGTAGACTCGCTCTCCTGACAGGATCGTGATTCCGCGGCCGGTGAGAACCTTGATCGCGCCTTCTGTGTCGTCGAAGCGGAAGATGATGACGGCATTTTCGCCGCAGCGCTCGACGAAGGCGTACATGTACTCGACGTTGACCTTCGCTTCGTCCAGAACGTGCAGTATCCCCGAGAGCCCCGAGGGGCGATCGGGGACCTCGACGGCGACCACTTCTGTCTTGTTGACGGTGAACCCCTTTTCCTTGAGCACCGATTTGGCGAGATCGGTCTTGTCGACGATCAGGCGCAGGATGCCGAAATCGGATGTGTCGGCCAGTGAAAGAGCGCGAATGTTGACGCCCGCCGCTCCGAGGACGTGAGTAACTTCGGCGAGGCGTCCCGACTTGTTCTCGATGAAGATGGAAATCTGCTCGACTTTCATAAGTACCCCCTTTGCGGACGGTCTATTTTGGCCGTTTGTCGATCACCCTCTGTGCCTTGCCTTCGCTGCGGGCGATGCTTCGGGGTTCCACCAGGCGCACCTTGCAGGTGACGCCGAGAAGATCCTTGATCTCCTTGCGGATACGGGCCGACAGATCCTGCATCACCTTGATTTCGTCGGAGAAGGTGCGCTCATTGACCTCGACCTGCACCTCCAGGGTGTCGAGGTTCTCCTCGCGGTCGACCAGAAGCTGATAGTGCGGCTCGACGCCGTCGATCTGCATCAGGACGCTCTCGATCTGCGACGGAAAGACGTTGACCCCCCGTACGATGAGCATGTCGTCCGAACGCCCGCTCATCCGTGCGAGGCGCATATGGGTGCGTCCGCAGATACACGGCTCGGGGATCAGGCGCGTGATGTCCCGGGTCCGGTAGCGGATCATCGGGATCCCTTCCTTGGTGATGGTCGTGATGACCAACTCCCCCTGCTCTCCCGGCGCCAGAACCTCTCCGGTTTCGGGATTGATGATCTCGGGGATGAAGTGATCCTCCCAGATGTGCAGCCCCGTCTGAGCCTCGATGCATTCGATGCCGACGCCCGGCCCGAGAATTTCGGAGAGGCCGTAGATATCGATCGCCTTGATGTTGAGCTTCTCCTCGATCTCGCGGCGCATCGACTCGCTCCACGGCTCGGCCCCGAAGATGCCGACCCTGAGCTTCAGGTCGCGAAAGTCGATCCCCTCTTCGGCGGCGGCCTCGGCGAGATACAGACTGTATGAGGGGGTGCAGGTCAGTACGGTGGAACCGAAGTCCTGCATGATCATGATCTGTTTTTTGGTGTTGCCGCCCGACATCGGAATGACGGAGGCGCCGAGCTTCTCGGCGCCGTAATGAGCGCCGAGCCCCCCGGTGAAGAGACCGTATCCGTAGGCGTTGTGGATGACGTCGCCGCGGTGGGCGCCGGCGGCGACGAAGGAGCGGGCCATGAGCTCGGCCCACGTCTCGATGTCGCGCCGCGTGTAGCCGACCACCGTCGGCTTGCCCGTCGTCCCCGAGGAAGCGTGAATGCGCACGATCTGATCGAGCGGAACGGCGAAGAGGCCATAGGGATAGTTCTCCCGCATGTCCTGCTTCAGGGTAAAGGGAAGCCGCCGCAGATCGTCGAGGGACTTGATCTGGTCGGGCGAAACCCCCGCCTTGCGAAACCCTTCCCGATAGAACGGCACGGTGGCGCCGACCCGTTGGACGGTCTGCTGCAGTCGTTTGAGCTGCAGCGATTCGATCGCCTCGCGGGGCAGCGTCTCGAACTCGTCATTCCAGAGCATCGTCAACTCCCGATAGCTGTCGCCTTGATGCCTTCAGCGCCCCTTCCCAGGGCGAACGCTTTGAGATTTTCTTCCAACAGGCGCTCGGGGACAAGCTTTTTCAGGGCGGCGAGCCACAGGGACTCGGCGATCTCCATCCGGTTGGAAAGGGCGCCGAGGAGCACGGTGTTGACGGTGCGGTAGTTGCCGGCCTGCAGCGCGAGCTCCATCCCCTCGACGATGGTGGTGTCCGCGACGGCCGAGGCGAGCTTGCCGGGAATGTCGTCGGGATAATCCACGAGCCCGGAGGCCACCGGGGCGGGGGCGATCTTCAGATTGTTCACCACGACGGCCCCTCCCTGACGCAGCATGGGGAGGTAGCGATACGTTTCGAGAAGCTCGAAACCGAAGAGGATGTCGGCCTTCCCCTCGGGAATGAGGGGGGAGTAGACCCGGGCGCCGTAACGCACATGCGAGGTGACGCTGCCGCCGCGCTGGGACATGCCGTGGATTTCGCTCTTTTTGACGTCGTGGCCGGCGAGCATCAGGACTTCGGAGAGGACCTCGCTGGCGAGCAGGGTCCCCTGTCCGCCGACGCCGGCGAGAAGGATGTTCTTCACGTTATTTTCCATGGGCTTCTCCCATCGCATCGAATTTACACGTTTGTTGACACAGGCCGCAGCCGACGCACAGCAGCGCGTTGATGACCGCTTTCCCCTTGCCGTCGGTGGTGCGCTCCCACTCGATGGCGGGGCACCCGACCTTGAGGCAGGCCCGGCACGAGACGCACTTCTCGGGGTCGATGGCCAGAGGGGGTCTCTTTTCGGCGCCGCCGCGGCGCTCCAGCATACAGGTGCGCCGCGCGATGATGACCGAAGGCTCGGGGCGCGCCATCTCGGTCTGCAGAACCTCGCGCACCAGATCCATATCGTAGGGGTCGATCACCTGGACGTGTTTCACCCCCAGGGAGCGGCACAGCGCCTCGATGTCGACGATGTGGGTCGGATCCCCCATGAGGGTCCATCCGGTGGAGGGGTTGTCCTGGCGGCCGGTCATCCCCGTGGCGCGGTTGTCGAGGATGAGGATCGTGGCCGTCGACTGGTTGTAGACCAGATCCATCAGGCTGTTGACCCCGGTGTGCAGGAAGGTCGAATCGCCCATGACGCCGACGACCTTGTGGCGCTCGGCCTCCGGGAGGACCTTGGCGAGCCCGGTGGCGTTGCTGATTCCAGCGCCCATGCAGACGCAGGTGTCCATGGCGGAGATGGGAGGCAGAGCCCCCAAGGTGTAGCAGCCGATATCGCCGGTGACGAAGGCGCCGAGCTGCTTCAGGGTGTAGAAGACCCCCCTGTGAGAGCAACCGGGACACATGTTCGGCGGCCGGCCGGGGAGATCGGCCGGGCTCGGGTAGGCGGCGGCGGGCTCCTTGCCGCTGACGGCCGTCTCCACCCTGCCGGGGGTGAATTCGCCGCAGATCGGAAAGATCTCCTTGCCGATGACGTCGATCCCCATCGCCTTGATCGCCTCCTCGAGGAAGGGGTCGAGCTCTTCGATCACGTAGAGGGTCTTGAAGCGGGCGGCGAAGTCGCGGATGAGCTTTTTCGGCAACGGATAGACCATGCCGAGCTTGAGAACCGAGGCGGTCGGGAAGACCTCGCGGGCGTACTGGTACGAAATCCCGGCGGTGATGATGCCGATATCCCCCTCCCCTTCCTCGATGCGGTTGAAAGGCTGGTCGCACGACCAGGCCTCCAGATCGACGATGCGCTTCTCCACCAGCGGATGGCGGCGACGGGCGTTGGCGGGGAGCATGACGAGTTTGGCGGGGTCGCGCACGATGCACGGCTCGGGAAGCCCCTGCACCGGATCGTGCAGGTTCACGATCGACTTGCCGTGCGAGATCCGGGTGTTGGAGCGCAGCAACACCGGCGTATCGAAACGCTCGCTTATGTCGAACGCCAGGCGGGTGAAGTGGCGCGCCTCCTCGCTGTCAGCCGGCTCGAGCATCGGCACCTTGGCGAACTTCGCGTAGTTGCGGCTGTCCTGTTCGTCCTGGCTGGAGTGCATCTCAGGATCGTCGGCGACGACCAGAACGAGGCCTCCGCGCACACCGATGTACGAAAGGGTGAACAGGGGGTCTGCCGCGACGTTCAGACCGACAT
>JBJHBH010000024.1:30992-39678 GCA_050485365.1 Desulfuromonadales bacterium
ATCGTCGCCAGCGCCCTCGCGCCGCCGAAGGAAGCCCCGATACAGACCTCGAGGGCGACCTTTTCGTTGGGAGCCCACGAGGCGTCGATGGTGGGGTAGTTGACGACGTTTTCGAGGATTTCGGTGCTCGGGGTCCCCGGGTAAGCCGAGGCGACCCGGACGCCGGCTTCAAAAGCTCCGCGTGCAATGGCTTCGTTGCCGGAGAGAATGGCTTTTTCCATGGGTATTTCCATCCTTCTAAGGAAAATGGGCCGGCGCCACAGGGCCGGCCGAAGGTTTGATGCTACAACTTATCGGTAACGGCCGAGATCCAGAAGGATCCCTTCGAGCAGACCGGCGTCACTGACGGTGAGGTCGTCGCGCTCGAAGCGATCCAGAACGGCCGTAACGATCCGTATGCCGGGGAGGATGAGATCCCCGCGCCCCTTCTCCATCCCAGCAAGCGCCTCGCGCTCCTCGACGCGAAGGGATGCCAGCTCGCGGCTGAGCCCATCGAGATCGGCGCGACTAAGGCGCAGGTTGTTGACGCGCTGCGGGTCGTACTCGGACATGCGCAGCTTCAACGCGGCGATGGTGGTGACGGTTCCGGCCGTTCCGACGATGACGCATCCCTGCGGGAGAGATTCGGCGGTCGTCGCGGACGACACATCGTGACAGAGTCGGTCGAGGATCGCCGAAATCCGCTGCGTCTGATCGGGCGTCTCGGGGAAGGATTCGCAAAGAGAGACGACGCCCAGAGGATAGCTGCCGCTGAAGAGGATATCCTCCCCTTGGGCGAGAACGAATTCGGTACTGCCTCCCCCGATGTCGACGATAAAGGCGTCGGCCGGATTCGGATCGAGGGCGGAGCGAACTCCGAGAGCGCTCAGACGCGCTTCCTCGGTCCCTTCGATGATCTCGAGGGACAATCCCGTCTCTGCGCGGACTTTCTCGACAAAGGCGCCAGCATTGGGAGCGCTTCGCAGGGCCGCCGTCCCGACCGCCCTGACGCGGGACACCCCTGCCTGATCGCAGATGGTCGCAATCTCGCGCAGCGCCTCCAGGGTCCTCTCCGAGGCGTCGGGAGCCAGGCCGATGTCGGGCGTGAATCCGCCGCCCAGACGGGTGATGCGCCGGTAGACCCGCACAGGCGTTATCGACCCGTGCAGAACCTCCCCGACGAGGAGGCGAACGGTGTTGGTTCCGACGTCGACGGCCGCGAGCACTACTTTTTGGCCCCGACCAGAGCTTTTGCCACGTTATAGGTGTGGTCGCCGATCTTCTCGAAATTATGGAGCATGTCGATGAAGATCAGTCCCTGCTGCACGCCGCATTCGCCGGTGTTGAGGCGCGCGATATGGTTGTTGCGCAGCGCGTCTTCGAGCTCGTCGATGCCGTCTTCCATGAAGGTGGCCTTCTGGATGATGGAGGCGTCGCGGCGGTCGAGGGCGGTGCTGATGAAGCGCAGGAACTCACGCGCCTTTCCGGCGAGCTCTTCGATCTCCGCGTTGGCCGTTTCCGAAAACGCGATACGGCCGCTCTTCTGTCGCTGGCCGAGTCGCCAGAGGTTCTCGCAGTGATCGCCGACGCGTTCGAGATCGTTGACCATGTGCATCATCGAAGCGATATCCTCGGACATCTCCTGCGTAATCGACTTTTGCGAGAGGGCCACCAGGAAGTTGGTGATCTCCTTCTGCAGCAGGTCGACCGCTTCCTCTTTCTTCTCAAGCTCCGCGATCCGCTTCTCGTCCAGATCGCGCAGATACTCCGTGGTCCCATCGAGCATCTCGACACAGATGTTGGCCATCCGCTTGGTTTCGGCACGCGCCTGCCCCAGAGCGATGGGAGGCGTGTTCAGAACGCGGGTGTCGATGTATTTGAGATGGAACTCGAACTCCTCGTCCTTGCCGCGGATGAGGTAGGTCGTCAATTTGGCGAGAAGACCGATAAAGGGGAGAAAGATCAGAACGTTGATGACGTTGAACAACGAGTGCGTGTTGGCGATGTGCCTGGCGATGAACGGCTTGTCGCCGATCTGCCCACCGTAGGCCTGGGCCTGCTGGGCGTTCTGTATCACGAAGTCAGGGTCGCCCGGCGTCAGATAAGTGACGATCCCGATGAAGACCGGCATGAGCACGATCATGTAGACGACGCCGATGCTGTTGAACAAAAAGTGCGCCAGAGCGGTGCGCCGAGCGGCGAGATTGGTGCCGATGGCGGCGAGGTTCGCAGTGACGGTGGTGCCGATGTTCTCGCCGAGAATCAGCGCCACGCTCGCCTCGAAGGAGATGAGGCCGCTGGACGCCAGCGCGAGGGTGAGGCCGAGGGTCGCCGTGCTGCTTTGCACCGCGACGGTGACGAGCGCTCCGACAAGGATGCCGAGGTAGTATTTGTCGCCGATCAGAAAGAAGAACTGCCGCAGCTCCTCGCTCCCCCTGAGCGGCATGAAGGCTTCGCGCATCAGGGTAAGACCGAAGAAGAGAAAACCGAACCCAAGGATCGCTTCGCCGACGTAACTCCAGCGGCGGTTGCGCGAAAAGAGCTTGAGGCCTGCCCCGAGGGCGATGGCCGGCAGCGCGTAATGGGCGATGTTGAAGGCGATGATCTGCGCGGTGATGGTGGTGCCGATGTTCGCACCGAGAACGACGCCGATGGCCTGAACGAGCGACATCAGTCCGGCGTTGACGAAGCCCACCACCATGACGGTGGTGGCGCTCGAGGACTGGATGATGACGGTGACGCCGATGCCGACCAGGGTCCCGATCACCCGGTTGTTCGTCAGGGCGGCCAGAATCTGTCGCAGGCGGTCGCCGGCGATCTTCTGCAGCCCCTCGGACATGATCTTCATTCCGAAGAGGAAGATCCCCAAGCCGCCGAACAGGGTGAACAGAAATGCCTGGCTGTAAAAAAGAGACATCATTCCCTCTTTTTGGAAGGGCCCCAGAGGCGACCCGAGAGGTTAATCCCGCTCAGAGCGCCGCTGACTATACAGCAAAGATGCTCGGTTTTCAATTGCAAAGGGGAACTTTCGGCATAGGTACCACAAGCGGAGAAAAGCGCGGCGGGAGCCTTCATTCGGACTGGGATTTGTCGAGGGTCCACAAGAGCATTTGTTTGTAAGCGTCGAAATTCGCGCGAATCCTGCGACTGAAGGCCTTGACGATGTTGCGCGTGAAGCGAAGGGCGATGCGGGGATGACTGTCGCAGAAAGCTTCGAAGTCGCCTCTGCGGATTCTCAGCAGACGGGCGTCTTCGAGGACGCGCGCCGTTGCTGAGCGCTCGCCTCCGTCGAGGATGGCCATCTCTCCGAAATAATCGCCGGGGCCGAAGGTATGCAGGGGCTCCTCACGCCCTTCGGCGACCATTTTGGAGATTTGCACCTTCCCCGTGCGGATGAGGTAGAGCGACTCTCCCGGCATGTTCTCGAGAAAGACCGTCGTCCCCGCTGCGAAGTCCTTCTCCGTGAACAGCGGGGCCAGCGCCTCCAGGTCTTTTTCGAACATCTCCTTGAACAAAGAGCAGCTTTGTAAGATCTCGACAATCGATCGATCCATTTGCGATCCGAAAAGGGGACGTTTCCAACGAGGCGGACACCAGATGTTTTGATACCACTATCGAAGGGAGAAAATCAACCGCGCAGATAATCGAGCCTCAGGCGAACATAATTTTCAGCGGACGCTGCGAGGTGGGCGATCTCATCCTCGGTCAGGTGACGCCTGAAACGGGCGGGAGAGCCGACGAAGAGCGACCTCGGGGGGATGTGCGTACCGGGTGCGACGATGGAGCCGGCGGCGACCATCGATTCCTCGCCGACGACGGCGCCGTCGAGGACGATCGCTCCGATGCCGATCAGCGAGCGGTTCCCGACGGTGCATCCGTGCAGCGTCACCTGATGGCCGACGGTGACTTCGTCGCCGACGACGGTCGGATGCCGGTTTGAGACATGGATGACCGAGGCGTCCTGGATGTTGGTACGACGGCCGATGGAGACGGCGTTCACGTCGGCGCGAACAACGACGTTGAACCAGATGCTCGCCTCTTCGCCGACGGACACTTCGCCGATGACCCGTGCGCTCTTCTCGACAAAGGCACCGGAAGCGATCGCGGGAAGACGCCCGCGGTAAGGCAACAACATGCGGGAAACCTCCCTGGAAAAACGAAAACACCAAGGCGTCCCCTTGAGGCGCACCCTGGCGTCGTCGCGAATCGTCATTGTTCGGGCATGTCGAGGGATCAGTGCTCGTCCCTGTTCACGCGTTCCTTGAGCTCCTTGCCGACCTTGAAAAAAGGAAGCCGCTTGGGCTTGACCTCGATGACCTCACCGGTTTTGGGGTTGCGCCCCATGTAGGATTTGTAATCCTTTACCATGAAGCTTCCGAACCCCCGTATTTCGATCCGTCCGCCGTGACTGAGCTCATTGATCATGGAGTCGAAGATCGTGTTGACGATTTCCTCGGACTTCTTGTAGGTGAGATTTTTGCGGTGGGCAAGCGCTTCCACCAGTTCAGACTTGTTCATGACGCCTCCCGGTGCGAATCGAAGTAAGAAGACTCTCTTACTGTCCCGAAAATGAAGGCGAAAACTCCATCTCCTTTAGATTCAACTATATAACGGGCGACAGGCGTGTCAACCTCTGCGGCGCAAAAGTCTCAAGCATTTCCATTGGTTCGGCAGGCGATCAGCAGCCGGTGGGCCTCCTGGTGCATTTCTGGCTCCATCCCCCCCCGCGACACGATCCCTTCGAGCAGCGGAAGGGCCTCCTTTTTCCATCCCTTCTGAGAGTAGATCTGTGCGATGCGAAGGAGCCAGCGCGGGTTCTCCGGCTCCTGCCGCAGCGCCCCCTTGAAGGCCCCCAGCGCCTTGTCGGGGTTGAGAGAGTGGCGCACCCAGAACTCGGCCAGAGGCAGGCTCGGCCCCCCCTTGCACCCCCCGGCGGGGAGTCGGGTCAGCAAGGCTTCGGCCTCGGCGAGTCTGCCGGTCTTCTCCAGCAGCGAAGCGGTCATGACCAGAACCTGCGGATCTCCCCCCGAAGCGGCGCGCAGACCGTGCTCGATCGCCTTCTCGATGTTGTTGCGCCGCGCCTCGACGGCGCACAGCCGCCCGTGGCAGAATTCTTCGGCCTCGGGATGCGCCAGCAGAGCGCGCAGGCGCGATTCGGCCGAATCGCTCTGCCCCAAGGAGAGCTCGAGGTCGATGAGCGCCTTGTGTGCCAGAAGGTGCTCGGGGTCCCGCGAGATGGCCTCCTGCAGGTCGCGCACCCCCTTCTTGTGGTCACCGGTGCGCGACAGCAGCGTGCCGCGCTCGAAATGAAATACGGCGTCGCGCTCCTGATCAGGCACCGCCTCGAAGGCCCGAAGCGCCTCACGCTCGCGCCCCTCGTGCGACAAAAAGAAGGCGGCGCGAAACGCGCTTCCCATGGCGAGATAGCGCTCGCGCCAGGCCGGGGGATAGCCCGAGAGGATCAGCTCAAGGCGCGTCTCGTCATCGAGATCGTCGTCGTGCCCCTCCAAGGGAGCGCCATGTCCCCCGGAGCCGCATCCGGCGCCGCACCCCGCAGCCGCCGGGGCCACTGCCGGCGCGGCGGTGACCGCGGCTGCCGGCCTGGGGCTGGTCCGGGATTCGCTCACTCTGCGCCGAAGCCCTTCGCTTCGGGCCTGATCGGCCGCCAGCGCCAAGTGCTCGGCGGCGCGCACCGAGTCGCCGGCGCGAAGGCACGCCTCCATCTCTGCGAGATTGATTTCGGCCAGCGCATCGCCCGCCTCGCACACCAGAGAGTCGAGCTCCTCGCGCGCAGCCGCATCGAGCCTGGCCGGATCGATCTGCTCGGCCCTGGCGAGGATGTCGGCCCAGGCCATCCGGCTTTTGGCGCGGCGCAACGGTTCGACGGGATCGGAGGTGCCGAAGATTTTGCGAAGAAAGCTCACAGGAGCAATCCTTTCAGATGGTGGTGAAGGGGGAGAGGGTCCAGATCACCTTGGCTTCGCCGTCGCCGATGTTTTCCCAGCGGTGCGGCAGATGCGACTTGAAGGAGAGGCTGTCGCCCGGCTTGAGCAGATAGGTTTCGTCGGCGATCACGACGCGCAGCTCCCCTTCCAGAAGAACGATCAGCTCGTCGCCCGGATGATACATGTGCTCGACGCCGCTGTGCCCCCCTTCGGGGATGGTGCACAAAAAGGAGGTGAACTGCGGGTCACGCAACCCCGAGGTGTACGACTCGGTATGCATGTTGCGTTCGTCCTCGTAGACGGTGGTGTCGCGGCCTCCCGGAAGAGTATGCACGATCTCGTGTGTCGTGACGACCTCTTCGACGAAATAGTTGATGCTCTTGTCGAAGACGCCGGCGAGCTTCATGAGGATTTCGACCGAAGGGATGGTGAGCCCGCGCTCGATGCGCGAGATCATATTGGAGGACACCTTCGATTTTTCTGCCAGTTCCTGGATGGTCATGTCGCTCTTGAGGCGAATGGCCTTGAGTTTTTTCCCGACGATTTTCTTGATCCGCATCGTATTCTCCGAAAGAGACGCTGCACCGCTTCGGTGCGCGACAACCCCACTGCAGCCGAGCGACTACTGTGACACGTTGGGGGCCGGCGAGACGACCCAGAGGACGACGGTCTGTCCGTCGAACAGATTT
The DNA here is from genome assembly GCA_050485365.1 of Desulfuromonadales bacterium. Classification (GTDB taxonomy): domain Bacteria; phylum Desulfobacterota; class Desulfuromonadia; order Desulfuromonadales; family JACZKF01; genus JARFUG01. The sequence continues at coordinate 37,606 of JBJHBH010000024.1, forward strand.
TCCCAACGATGGGGCAAAGACGCCTTGAAGGTCAGAGAGTCTCCCTCATTGAGCGCGTAGTCGTCGCCGTCGATGATGAAGCTCATCCTCCCCTGCAGAACCAGGGCGAACTCCTCGCCGGTGTGCACCATGCACCCCTCGCCGCTGTCGACCCCCTTTTCGAGGGTGTCGTAGAAGACCGCAAACCCCGGATCGCGGATACCCTGCGTCAGGCTGGTGATCTGATGCTTGTCCTCGAAGAAGAAGATCGGCTCCCCCTCCCCTTTGCGCGTCAGGACCACCGTCATCCCTTTTTCGGCCTCTTCGACGAAATAGCTGATGCTCATGCCGAAGGCGGCGGCGAGCTTCATCAGAATCTCCACCGAGGGGATGGTCAGGCCGCGTTCGATGCGCGAAATCATATTCGACGACACGCGCGAACGGGCGGCAAGCTCCTGGATCGTCATGTCATTTTTCAGCCGGGTCATCTTGAGTTTCTTGCCGATGAGTTTCTTGACCACCGAATAAGCCCTCCTGATCGAAATGAGAAGGTGTTTTATATCAACGGAGCAAAAGTGTCAATAAGATATGTAAAATGCGGAGCGCAGACATGGTAATTTTGAATGCATTCGTCAACCCCAGAGGAATGTTGAGGTTGACAAGGGCGCACGCACTTCTGTACTCTGTCGGCCGAAAATCACCTTCCGGAGACCCCCCCATGAATCTTTTTCGCACCTTGAGCGACCGCATTCTCGACGGCCATCGCCTCACCGAGGACGAGGGACGCGCCATTCTCGCGGCCCGCGGCGCCGATCTGAGCTTCGCCCTGGCCGGAGCCCACCGCCTGCGGCAGGAGCGCTTCGGCGACGTCGTCGAGCTGTGCTCGATCATCAACGCGAAATCGGGACGCTGCGCCGAGAATTGCGCGTTTTGCGCCCAATCGGCCCACTACAAGACGGCGGCCCCGGTCTACCCCTTGAAATCGCTGGAGGAGCTCGTCTCCGGCGCGCGCATCGCCGAAGCCGAGGGCTCCCACTGCTACGGCATCATCACCGCCGGCACCCGCATCCGCCCCGGCGAGGAGATGGAGCGCATCCTCGAAGCGATTCGACAGATCCGTGCCACCACCTCCATCGATCCCTCGGCCTCCCTCGGCATCCTCGATGCCGAGACGGCGCGCGCCCTGGCTGAGGCGGGATGCGTGACGTATCACCACAACCTGGAGACGGCCCGCTCCCACTTTCCGAAAATCTGCACCACCCACGATTACGAAGAGGACGTCGAGACGGTGCGACTCGCCAAGGCGGCGGGGATGAAGGTGTGCTGCGGAGGAATTTTCGGCCTCGGAGAGAATCTCGATCAGCGCGTCGAGCTCGCCATGACGCTGCGCGAGCTCGACGTCGACTCGGTCCCCCTGAACTTCCTCAATCCGATCGCCGGAACCCCGCTGGAGCACGAGGACTCGCTGACCCCCATGGACTGCCTGCGGACCATCGCCCTGTTCCGCTACGCCCTGCCCGACAAGCGCATCAGCGTCTGCGGCGGGCGCGAGAAGAATCTCCGGGAATTCCAGTCGTGGATTTTCATGGCCGGCGCCAGCGGCACCATGGTCGGAAACTACCTCACGACGGCCGGTCGGGACCGACAAACCGACATGCAGATGTTTCGCGACGCGGAGGTGAAGGTCCATGCCTGCTGAGAAGATCGCCGGGGTTTTCGTCACCGGCACCGATACCGGCGTCGGCAAGAGCGTCGTCGCTGCGTCCCTCGCCCTCTTTTTGCGCAGGATGGGATTGAAAGTCGCGGTGATGAAGCCGATCGAGACCGGGGTTGAAGACCCGAGCGGCCTCGGCCCCGACGGGGCGCTGCTGCGGTGGGCCGCCGACGACGAGGCGCCCCTCGATCAGATCTGTCCCTATCGGCTGCGCGCTCCGTTGGCTCCCGCCCAGGCGGCCAAGCGCGAAGGAGTGCGCATCGACCCGACCGATCTCGCCGAGGCGGTGCGCCGTCGCGCCGAAGGAAGCGACTTCCTCATCGTCGAAGGGGCCGGAGGCCTCATGGTCCCCGTGAGCGGCGGCTTCCTCATCGCCGATC
>JBJHBH010000025.1:0-39360 GCA_050485365.1 Desulfuromonadales bacterium
ACAGATCCAGATGACCCCCCGCGTGCGCAGCGTTGCATCCTGGGCTTCACCGACGATCAACGTCCCGTCGGGGCTGATGCCGAAAGCCTTGCTGTTGCCGTCGGCGGTCAGGGCGGGCAGCGGCAACGGGGTGCTTGACCCGGCTTCCCACAGAACCGCGACGAGTTTGGCGCCGTCCGCCGATTGCCCTACGGCGGTTCCGCTTTCATCGACGGCAAATGCGGCGCTGAACGTGTTGCCCGCGATGGGTGCCAGTTTTCTTGGGGCAAGGGTCACCCCGCCGCTCGTATCGATGCTCCACAACGCGGCGGAAAATTGTGCCCCCGGAGTCAGCTCGGCATAGCCGATGATCTCGTTGAAGTCATTGACGTCGATGGCCATCGAGAAGTTCACCGTCACGGCGCCCCCCTGATCGTCTACGGCTTCGGTCAGAGAGATTCCGCTGCCCCCCGCCTCCAGACTGTCGGATGGCTGTGCTATCGGTGGGCTACTGCTGCTACTGCCCCCGCACCCCGCAAGAAGGAGCGTCAGAGCAAACACAAGTCCGAGAGGTTTCATGAGCGTTTTCATCTATCGCCTCCTTGCTCAGCGCACGTCGAGGGGTTGATTGAGCAGTTGTCCACCCGCCGAAGAACTGATGCTGATGCTGGTCACGTTCGGGTTGGTCGTCGTCGTCGCACGCAAGCGCCACTTGCCGTTGTTGCTCACCACGGCCGTTCCGATGGGGGTGCCGCTGATCGTCGGCCCCGCATAGACCGTGAGGGTCGATCCGGGCCGGTTGCTGTCGCCGGAGAGATCCCAACGCAGCTTGTTCAACGCAAGGCGCGCTTTGCCGATGGTGATCGCTTCGTCGGGAACGACGGGCACCACCGTCACGGTGATCGTCGCCTGGTTGGAGGTAAGTCCGGTGGCGTCGACGATATTGTAGGTCAGGATATCGGTTCCGCCTTCGGCGGCAAAAGCTGCGGAAGGCGTGTATGTTATCGTACCCGCTGCGTCATCCTTGACCGCCGTACCGTCAACCGGTTGCGAGACGATGTTGATCGTCGCCGGAGCCTCGAAGGTTGCGCCGGCGAGCACATTGAAGGCGATCGACTGCTGCACTGCCATATCGAGAGATCCGGCAAGGGAGACAACGGCAGGCCCCTGCAAAGGCTGCTCGAAATCATAGGCGGCGAAAGTCTCTTGGTCGAAAACCTTCCCCATCACCGAAAAATCGTCGGTAAAAGCAACGGTTTCCCACTGTCCGTTTTCGACATCGCCGCTTACCAGTCGCTCGACTTGGAAATAGTTGGTATCAAATGGGCTCCCCACGACCGGCGAGAGCACCGCCGGATTACCGATGTACTGAATCACCGGTGACGTCTCGGGGCTGGAGGGATCAAGGAATCTTTTCAAGCTGTCGACGGTTTCGTATTCCGGCCATGTCAGATATCTCGGCCCGATTGCGCTGAAAAGGGTACCGACCATGGCGCTGTCGGGGTCGGCCGGGTCGGTAATGCCGATGTCCGACGTGAAGTTGATGGCCCTTCTGCCCGCCGGGAGATTTTCAAAGACCCTCTGGCCGTAGGGATGAGTCACCCTGTAGGTGCCGGCCACGGGGGTGTCGATACGAAGTCTCTCACGCCCGAAGGCGATCTGGTTTCCGTCCACGATCGCGTGATCGCCCCCGAAAGTCGCCTCGACAGCGAGAGTCAGCAGAAAACGGTTGTCACCTATCCGGACTTCGGATGTTGCGAGATACCAGAACTGCTCGCCCCCCGAACGGAGCTCGAACATGGCATCGTCGGTCAGGTCGATGGGGTCACCGATGCACATCGGATCGAAGGGGGGGCAGAGAGTGAGCTGCAGACCGCCGACCAGGACAGGGGCTTCGGCCAATTCGTCGATCTCGGTCAGCGCCTCCTGATACCACAGCGGGTACCCGACGGGGTAGGCATGGTCGACTCCGGTAACCAGACCTGCAGGCTGAAGCAGAAGATCGATCGCGCCGGGATCGGCGGCGAAGGGCGACACCCGATTCACTGGGCCGACCGCAAAGAGGGTCGTATCCGGCACCTCGGGGAATTCGTGGGCGACCAACTCATCCAGCGGCGTGTTGAATTCCTTGCCCATGACGAAGAAAAGATTCGTCTGGACATCGATTTCGCTCCCCTCGGGTCCGACCACGCGGAAAATGATTTCGCGTTCAGTTCCGTCGGTGACCACGCTGGCAATATTGGGATCGCCGATGTACTGCTCCAGCACGACGCCGGTAGGTTCACCCAGTTCATCGAGCTCGAGAACCTGCAGCGCTTCGTTCTCGCGAAAATCCGGCCAGGTCAGAAACGGTCCTACCCCCCCGTTCAGCGTCCCCCTGTAAGCGGCTTCCGGGTCCCGGAAGTTCGTGGAGCCGATATCCGAGGTGTAGTTTATTCCACGGCTGTCGGCCGGAACGTTTTCGAAGACGATCGGGTCGCCGAAAGGCAGGTACACCGTATAGGTACCGGCGACCGACGTATCGATGCGGATTCGGGTGCGGGCAAAGGAGATCTGATTGCCGTTTACAGGGTCATGGTCGCCGCCGAAGGTCGCCTCTACGGCGAGGGTCAGATCGGCGTCACCTCCGCCGGGCATCGGCATGGTGGCCTCCGCCAGCCACCAGAAACTCTCTCCGGTGACGATCAGATCAGTATCTTCATCGATCGGATCGAACACACAAAGGTCAGGCCGGGTCGCAGTGCCGGCCGGGGGCGGAAGGCAGAGGTCGAGTTGCAGCCCGTTGGAATCCTCATAGAACGCGGGATAACCGTGCGGCGATATCGGAGGCCCCAGGTCGACCAGCTGTGCCCCCACAGGACCCGCTCCCGCCACAAACAGCAGCGCGGCCAGAATTGAAAACCACTTCTTCACCATAGTCTTCACTCCTTCTCGATGTTGCATGAAAGTATCGACCCAACAGCCGATCTTCGGGTCTTCCCTACAGCGGTACAAGTAAGCACTGCTTATCCTCCCTTTGCATCGCTCTTGCGGAGTCCAGACCCGCCAGGAACGAGGGGGCTATTTGTGATGCAAGAAAACAGACAATCCCGGTCGGGATTTGAGAGAGAAGAAAACTGGGACTTTTCTTGTACTAATTGTCCCTCGAAAGTTTGCCCCGTCTATGGGGTAATTCCCTACTTTTTGGTGAAGAAAAAAAATAGTTCGGACCTGTGACAGGACAAAAAAATGCCCCGGAATTTTGCTCCGGGGCGAAAGAGGTGGCAACCAAATCCGACTCAGGAGTCGGTCACTGTGGGACAGCTAGATATCCTTGGTTTCCAGCTATGCCGACGACCATATTCCCCTCATTCATGCCGTAGGCCTGGCTGAAGATGTCGGCCGGCGTGAAATCAGGAGCAGGCCCCGTCACAACGTGATCGAAATTGCTGGTTTGAACCGTGCGGACGTCCCAGACGACGGCGCGGGCGTCATTGCCCTGACCAGCGTGGCCAACAAGGCGGTGCTCGTCACTGATCGCCTGGGCGCTGGCATGGAGTCCGCGCGACTGGCGAGTGTACAGGCCGTCGGCCACTTCACCGTCGCCAGGGGCAGGTGTCCAGAGAACGGCTGAGATCTGGCCGGCACTGTCCTCCGATTCGCCAACGATCCGTCCTTCGTTGTCGACGCCTAAGGCGATACTGCGAACACCACCGGTAAGGGTGCCGAGATTGATCGCCTCGTCACCGGGCAGACCATTGGGTCCGAGCTCCCACAGAGTGGCGCGCTCGCCTCCCCCCTCTGTGACGGATTCGCCGACGATCCATCCGCCGTCACTTATGGCTATGGCGGATGCGTTTGCGCCGCCGAGGCTCGGCAGCTCAACGGGGTTAAGATAGACGCCCTCTTCGGCAGGGCGCCACAGCACCGCCATCAAGGTTCTGTCGGCCCTTTCAAGCTCACCGACGATCTCGCCGAGATTGTTGATGCCGTACGCGGCACCACGCGCCAGAGGATCGTCGGTAATGGTGATCGGGACCATCTCCCCATTCTCTTCAACAACGGAAAAACGATCGACGGCAAGGCTGAGCTCGACGGGGGTGATGCCGTCAGGGGTCCAATAGACCGGAACAAAATCGGCTCCCTTTTGTGCCTCTCCGACAATCACATTGTCGTTGTTGACGGCGAAGGCGGCGCTGTAGGTACCGTCCACGGCACTCAGAAGATTCGCTGAAACGGGATTGCCCGCAGCGGAGTCAAAGGTCCAATGAACGGCCTGCAGAATGCCAGCACTGGTGGTGCGCTCGGCCGAGCCGACGATGAGAGGATTTGCATCGTCGTTGACGCCGAGGGCAAGCGAGAACACCCCCTGCGGGACGACGAGCTCGTGCGAGAGAAAAGCGGCAAAGCGGTCAGGGTCGTTGGGGAAGGAGTCCGCCACATTGGGGACGCCGTCGCCGTCTGCGTCGGCTGGGGCGCCGGGCGAGCTGCTACTGCTGCAGCCGGCCGCGACCAAGGCCATTCCTGCGAGCATGGCCGCAATCAGAATTCTCGTGTCTTTCATAATATGCCTCCTTGAAGCTTTAGAATTCGAATTCGGGGCGGAGGAGGGAATCGCCCTCCTCCGCCCGGGCCATGCCTATCTCAGCCGCAGAGGTATCGTCACTTCCTGCCCCTGAACCGAGGTCCCCTCGATGATCTCGCCACGGGGAGAAGCGATCGATTTCCCCTCGAAGCTCCAGGTCTGATCCGGCTGTACCACACCCGCGCCGACCATGGCATCAGATCCCGTACGCAGATTGACGAAGTTGCCGATCTGGCCGCGGATTTCGCCAGGGCCAAACTGCTCGGTATGGACGTTTACGTACGTGTTGCCTGCGCGAATCGCAGCAACTGCGTCAGCGAAGGTTTCAATACCATCAGCAGGTCTGGCTACGAGGTCGGCCGCCGTCAACGTACCGGAGACGACGCCCGTTCCGTCAGGGCAGAGAGGGGGTCCGGGGATCCCTGTGGGCGGAGTCGCTGAGGTATTGCAGAGCCACAGGATGACCGGGCCGTTTTCACCCCTTGCGCCCACATGAATATGCGCCTGGGTGATTGGCGTTACCGCCGGGAGATCGATCATGAGATCATATTCAATGGCCGTATCGGTGGCGTTAATCTCCACCAATGCGAAACCGCTCATGTCGGTGGTGACAGGGGGAACTTCCTCGGCGCCGCTCAGGCGCACGACCGGTTCGGTGAGATCGCTCGTTCCCTTGACGTTCCACTTGGCGGTGCGACTGCGATAGTCGGCACGCTCGACGTTCAGCGTCTCTTCCGGCTCGACGAAGAGGGTGACAGGCGTCGAGGCGGAGGGAATACCGCAGAAATCGCGAGCCGTGTAGTTGAAGATGTCGACACCAGAGACGCCCGGGTTAGGGGCGTAGGTCACAGTGCCGTCGGGGTTGCGGGTCGCGGTTCCCAGGTCCCCCTGCGAGTCGATGGTGATTCCGCTCGGGTCGATCCCGATCGTCCCAGCCTGGTCATTGGTCAGCACGGCGATCGTGGCCGCGCTTCCCAAAGCCGCGCCGAAACTTGGGAAAGCAATTGGTGCGATATTTTCCGGCGCGCAGTTTGCTACCTTGCCCATGACGAAGAAATCGTCCGTAAAGGCTACTCGGACGCCGTCACGGAGGATCTCGAAAAAGTTATTCCCCGCCGGGCTGCCGGTTACATTCACCGGAGTCAGAGGATTGGCGATGTAGGTGTTGCCGCCAGCCGCAATTACAGGTAACGCTGCCCCTCCAGGCGTGTCAGACGGCCGCAGGAATGGGCCTATGCCGGCATCAAGAACGGCTGCAAAATCGCCGATTCCAATATCGTCGGTGAAGTTGATCTCTCTGCCGTCGCCAATCTCGCCTTGCGTAATTACCTGCTCGTACGTTCCGAAAGGGTGAATCACGGTATAGGTTCCGGGCTGATCCACGTCGATACGGATCCGAACCCTTCCAAAAGCGATCTGATTGCCCGGCTCAATCTCGTGTTCTCCGCCCCATGTAGCCTCCAAGGCGAGACCGAGCTCAGCGTCTAGGCCAGGCCCGAGGGCATCATCGATTGCCGCCTCGGCGAGCCACCAGAAAGCTTCCGCACCGAAGCCGATTTCTCCCGAGAAAGGGAAGGTTGGGTCGACCGGGTCTGCCGCGCACATCGCATCACCCGGGTCGGTGCAGAGTTCGAGTTGAAGTCCGGTGCTATCCTGGTACCAGATGGGAAAGCCGTGCAGGGTGTGTACAGGGCCGACTTCCGCCAACGGGATATAGTCGGGGACGTGTTGTGCCTGGGCCACTCCGGCGACCAAGAATAGACCCGCCATAAGTGCTGCCGCTCTTTTTAGCATCGATTCTCCTCCTATTCCAATTGAGGTGCGGTTTCTTTCTGACGTCATTGTCAAAAAGCATTCTTCAAGCAAAATTCTTGCACCATGAGGGTTCGCTCCCTGGGCGCGATGAATCGCGCCCCTACTGCGGTACGGCGACAAACGCCTCGTGGTTCTTGGTGCCGACGATGAAATTCGCCTGATTCATTCCGTACGCCTGACTGAAGACGTTGTCTTCGAGAAGCGCGGCAGGCTCGGTCGGAAAGAGTTGGGGCTGTGTCCAGATCGCTGCCCGCGAGGCGGGGGCGATCCCTTCGGTGTAGCCGGCGACGTGCCCGGCGTCGTTGATGGTCTGGGCGCTGGCCGGACCGAGATCGATGGCCTCGAAGCCGTTGCCGTTTTGTACCCAGAGGACGGCGTGGACGGCCCCGTCGATTTCGTTTTCGCCGACAATGCGCCCTGCGCCGTCGACGCCCAGCGCGACGCTGCGCTCATGGCCGTTCAGTTTCGGCAGTGCCAAGGGGCCGGCAACATCGTTGTTTGCATCAAGGGTCCAGTAGACTGCCTCGCCGTTGACTTCGCCGACGATCCAGCCGCCGTCGTCGATGAAGAAGGCGGCTCCCGAGCCGTTGCCGGTGGTGGGGAGCTCTTGCGGATCGGCACCGGTCGAGGTCCAAAGAACCGGGACGAAACGCCCGTTGCTCACCTGCGCCTCGCCGACGATAAACCCATCATCGCTGATGGCGAAGGCGGCGCTGCGGCCGTTGTTCAGGAACCCGTTGGCGCTGAGAGCCGTCGGAGCGCCGTTGCCGTTCCAAAAGACCGCGACGGACCCGTCGCCATTTTCGGCTTCGCCGACGGCGATGCCGCTGCTGTTGATGCCGTAGGCGGCGCTCGCCTTGTCGTCGTCGAGGGCTTCCAGAAGGGCCGGCGTTGAGCTTTCGCTGCCGTCGACGGTCCAAACGACCCCCTTGGCGACCCCTTCGTCGCTGATGGCGATCCCTGCGATGCGGGGGGCGCTTTCATTGTTGACGGCGACGGCGTAGGACGCCCCGCCTGCCACCAACGAGGGGAGCGTCACCTCCTCGAGCTCGACCACTTCCGGTTCGGTCGGAGGACCTTCGGGTGTGGCGCCGGGACTGCTGCTACCGCTGCAGCCTGCCGCAACGAGCGCCCAGATCGCCATGGGAATCAACGCCTGCCAGTATTTCATCTGTTTCATAAGAAGACTCCTTTACAGTCGCTGCGAGGTGTCCTTGTTCAGGCGCTTCGCGGCGCCCTATAGGCTTTAGTTTAGACTACCATCCCCCTGCATCAATTCACGGTCTGAAATGAAAGTTCGCCAGGTCCTCCCCCTCTAGGTCGTCGGCCAGAAACGGCTTGATCGGCCCGAGCCCTTCGGCGGCGCGTCCAGCGACGCCGACAGCGGGGATCTCGACCAAGCGGTCGGCAAGAACCCGGGTCGTCTTGGGGTTTCCGTCGATGCGATCGAGATGCCCGTCGACGATAAAGAGCTGGGGATGATCGAAGGGGGCCATCTTCCAGCGCACGCGCTCGTCGGTGAGGGCCAGGAGGAAATCGACCATTTCCTCCTTTTTCTCGACATCGTCCTTCATGCCGTTGATGTCCTCGACGGCCGGATCGAGGTTTTCGATGTTCGCCTCATGGAAATCGCCGCCGCGCACATAGAAATCGACCACCTGCATCAGAGTCGCCATACCTCCGTTGTGCATATAGGGGCCGGTCAGCTCGATGTTGCGCAGCCCCGGCGTCTTGAAGGCGCCGTCGACCGCGACGCGCGTCTCGACGCTGTCCTCCGGCGGGCAGATGGTGGGCGGATCAGCAAGAAAGTCGTTGACGCAGCCGGGTTGGGCGATCGGCTCGAAGGGGAGTTGACCGGACAAACTCATCAAGTACTGGCGGCTGAAGGAGAGCGGAAGACCCAGCACCGATCCGCCGCGCCCTAAATCCTCATGGGTCGGGCGGACGCCAATGTTGTAAAAACCGATGTCGTAGTTGGCGCGGTTGCCGTCGGCCATCGCCATGAGCTCGATGAGCCCAGCCTCGCCGGGGTCGCGGGCGAAGCGCACGGTGGCGCCGGTGAATTCGGGGGCGATGTGGCACTCGGTGCAGGCGGCGCCTCCGGAGTTGAAGCGGCTCATCCCCCGCTGCTGGCGCTCGGTCATCGCCGTGTCGTCACCGGCCATGAAGCGGTCGAAGGGGGTGTCGTCCGAGACGAGGGTCGCTTGGTAGAGTTGCAGGGCGAGCCCGAAGAAAAGTGAGAAGTTCGCCTCCATCTGGGTGAAGGCGCTTTCGGCGTCGAGTTGCTGCAGGCGCACGCCGTCTCCCTGGAGGACGGGCTTTCCGGCGCTGCGCATCAGGGTTCGGGGGTCCCCCTCGGTGGCGCTCATCAGCTCGTCGCCGATGCGGGCGAAGCTGACCGTTTCATCGGCGTTCCAGAACTCGGCGCGGAAGGCGGCGCGGATCATGTCGGCGTAGGTGGCGTCGAGCCCGCGCCCGCTCTCATGCACCATGCCCCCGAGGCTGCTGTCCTGCGGGTGGACGATCTGTTTCGCCAGCGGGCGAAGGGTGAGCATCTTTTTGCCGATGTCCGGCCAGGTACGCCCCATCCACGACATCTCGACACTATCGAGAGGCGGCCCGACCGCCTGGGAAGCGAGGCTGGCGTTGTCGAGCGCGTAAGGGTTGTTCACGATATCGCCGGTGAGGTCGAGGGCCGAGAGGCCGTTGGCGGTATTGATGAAGACCCGGGCCTCGGTGTCCATGGGGCCGAAGGGGTTGACGCCGTTGAAAAAGTGATTGGCGCGGCCGTCCCAGAAGCTGGCGAAGTTGAAGATGGAGTTGATGACCGTCTGGGTGGCGCGGGGCTCGACCCGGCGCACGTTGCGCAGGTTGCGGTGAAAGACGTCGTCGCGCACGTCGCGGCCGAGATCGACGGCGTTGCCGGAGCGCACCCGCTCGAATTCCTTGAAGGGGACCCCTTGGGAGGAGACACGGTCGTTGCTGTTGCGCAGCACCGCGCTGTGTCGGTCTTCGGGGTCTTCGAGCTGGAAGAGAGGGAAGTCGTCGAGAGTGAGCTTGCGGTCCGCCCCCGCCGTCGTCTGGAAGGTGACGTCGGGATCGGTCTGGGATAAATCATCCGGGTTGCGCCTCAGCAGCCCGGGATTTGCCGAGTTGTGCAGGCGGTTGTCGTTGCCCGCGTGGAAATGGCAGCTCGCACAGGCGGTGATGCCGTCGCTCCCCAACTGCATGTCCCAGAAGAGGGCCTTGCCCAGCCGCACGGCGGCGTCTCTGTCCTGGACGAACATGTGCAGGTTGCGCGGCTCGGGGATCTCGACCTCGGCCAGGGTGACGGGGTCTGCGGCGACCTGAGTCGCCCCCAGCCACAGAGCCAGGCCCGCCGATGCGAAAAGAGTGGTTCTCAATACTGCCGACTTCATGCTTCCTCCGAGAATTCCTGGTTCATGCGCTGCGTGTCACCTTGCCCACTCTGCCCTGTGCTATCCATGACCCCCCTGCCGCGTTGCGGCTTCCCCCCTATTTCATAGGGGGGACAATGCGCTTTTTGCCCCACCTGTAAAACAGGGGGGGGTGTCCGAAGGGCCGGGGGTCTCCTCTACGCCTCCACAATGATCCGCACCCGGATGCGCTGGATCAGGTTGTTGGTGATCCAATGGTAGTAGCCGATCTCCACATCGTGCGTCCCCACAGACATATCGGTGCTATCGACCAAGATGTCGCGTCGCTGTGCGGTGGTCAGTTCGAGCTCGTTTCCGACGGAAGCCAATGTGAAGGGGCTAGAATATTGGCCGAACGGATGGTGACCGGGGGGCGCATGCCCCAGAGTACGGCCGTCGGCTGCGATCACCTCGCCGTGAATGGAGGACGCAAACTTCCAACGGGTGGTGGTGTAGCTGGCGTTCAGCGCCCGGATCAGGAGTTTTTCGCCCACCGTGACACGAGGTGTGACCACCGAGCCCTGGCCCTGCGGATCGAGCACAACAAGAGCGTTGGGCTCGGTGCGGTTAAGCGCCGGATTCCATGCGGCCGGCACGCCCGAGACGACGAAAACGTCGGGATTGAAATCGTGCAGACGTGGGTTATGGTCGGAGTCAATGGTGACGAAATGGTCGCAGAAGACTCCCGAATCCCCCTGGTGACCATGGTCGGCTTCGGCGTGCCAGCGCCTGTCGATGTCGTCGGCGACCCAGATGGCCTCTTTCTGGTAGGGGACGATGTCGCTTTCGCGGTAGACCGTACCCGGTCCTCCGTCGCGATAATCCGGGCCCTCGTGGGGGGGATCAATGATGAGCATCCCGTACATTCCCAATTCGAAGTGCATCGTCGTGTTGACATGGCAATGATAGAAGTAGGTCCCTGATTCTGCCGCCAGCCATTGATAGTTGTAGTGACTGTGCTGAACGTCGAAGGTGAGATGCCCCACCCCGTCATTGGCGGGGGTCGGCTCGATGCCGTGGTGATGGATCGTGTGCATGTCCCTGCGGGAATTCATGTTGGTATGCACGATCTGCCCTTCTTTGACCCGAATGGTGTGAGCCGGCCACACGGTCCGCTCTGTCCCGACACCATCATCCTCATCGAAATCACGGTCACGAAAGCTCCAGACTTCGATCGGCTCATTAAGCCCCGGAACAATGAGGTCCGTATCCCGAAGCCCCTGACGATCGAACGTGACATGAGGAATCACAGCGTCGGGGGTGGGAAGGGGGTCCCCCACGTTCCACCCCGCAACCAGACTCGGGTCAAAGAGCCTGTGCGCCCTGCTGTTCACGGCTTCCGGATTCTGCAGGTCCAATGCAATGTCCTCGGTGTTCGGCGGGCAGCTGAACTCCTGGAATTCCTGATCTTCAAACGGGTCCTCGACTCCCAACGGTGTATTTCCGATTTCACGCGAAATGAATTCAGGCATGGCTCAACTCCTTATCAGCGAAGGTTCAGCGGCACCATCAGATCGCCGTGAACGATGTCGGGATCGTCTGCATCATGGAAGACGAGGGTCACCATCCGGCTCGAAAGGGTCTTCAGCCCCCGCCCTCTGAAGGACCATCGGCCGTCACCGTGGACGTGAGCCTCGCCGATCACCGGCCCATCGTGCCCCCCAGCGTGGATCGTCAAGTGGATATTCTGAGTCGTGTTGCTCCCCTCCAAGTGCAACTGTCCGCCGCGCACCCGCAACTCGGCCCGGTCGACGCGGATCACCGCCGCGTCGGGGTCGAGATCGGCGTCGATCTGCCAGTGGGTCGCCATCCCGTGGGGGTAGTTGCCCCCGGCGGCGGTGTTGGAGATCTCGTTGTGGTCGTGCATAGGGTAGAGGAGCGGGAACTTCTCCTGCATCGGCGGCCATGCCTGCAGCGGAATATCCGGCGGACGGATGAAAGGGTGCAGCAGATCGACCCGTGCCAAAGGAGGGATAGCCCAGGTGTCGAGCAGCAGGAGATTCTCCTTCACGACGCCGTTCACCGCGATCTCGTAGACGTGTTGACCGTGGATATGGGGCGAGTGCCACATCAGCCCCGCGTTCAGATTGCGGATGAGCATCGGCTCGCCGATCCGCCCGCCGAAGGAGATGTTGGCCTGCAAATCGAAGGAGCTGAAGCGACCGGAGAAGCCGAGGGGGACATCGTGATGGTCGTCGTCCTCGTCGCCGTCGTGATGATGCTGGGCGGCGAAGAAGCCGCTTTTACCGTTGATGGTGAAGTATTGGGGGAGATACCGCCCCGGCCCGGACGCCTGCGTGAACGTCGAGGGATTGATGCCGTTGGCGCTTGCCGCCGCCTCCGCGTTCTTATCCGGGTCGATGGTATTGAAGACCCACACGGCGTTGCGCCCCTGCCGCCACGGCCCCCCGGGGAAATGGTCCGTCGTGCCGAGATCGCCGAAGAGGCGGCGCACGTTCTCGGTCGGGTTGCTGTAGGGGGTGAAATTTCCGACGGGATTGGGCAGCACCACCAACGCGCCGTGCAACCCCATGACCCGGTTCACCGCCCCGTTGCGGTTGTCGTAGTAGAGGTAGGTGCCGGCGGTCGGCGCCTCGAATTCGACATCGACATCATCCTCGAAGGGGATGGGGCCGCTGTCGACGACGCCGGGAATGAAGAAGGAGTGGGGACCGCCGTTGGGGATGTTGTTGGTGATGCGCAGGCGGATGCGCTCTCCCTCGAAGGCGATGAGGGCCGGCCCCGGGATGCGGGCGCCCTGCGGCGCGATTTCGCCGTTATCGATCTTGAAGGCCCACATCGGGACCGGCCTCCCGTCGACCATCTCGGCCAAGACCTCGACCATTTCAATGTCGAGACGGGAGCTGATCTGCGCGAAGGCCTTGGACGTCCCCTGCCAGAACTGGGGGAAGGCCGTCGTGCCGACGGCGACGAAGGTGAGTCCGCAGGAGCTGAATTTGAGAAACTCGCGTCTGTTCATAACCACCTCACTGCATTGGATGTCGCCCGAAGATCGGGCTCCTGAAAAGGGGTTCACGACAGATCTTGTTCATTTAAGTTCCCAAACGGGCGAACACGAGGTTCACCCCTACCTGATTCGCAGCGGCGCTCCAGGGAACCGGATGCCGTTTATCGACTCGGCGCTCACGTTGGGGAGGGCGCCGGGCGAAGCCGTCGATTTCCCCTCGAAGACCCAGCGCCCCTGGGGATCGACGGGAGCCGTGCCGATCTCGGGGACGACGATCTCGCCCCGGATCTCGCCGCCGGGATTGGCCGCGGTGATGACGTTGATGTGCGTGTTCCCGGCCAGGATCGCCTCGACCGCCTCGGCGAAGGAGTTGATGCCGAAGGCGGGCTGCGGAACATGCCCGGTGACGACGGCCCTGCGGCTGCCGGTGAAAGGCCCGTGAATACCGGAGAAAAAGAGCTCGAAGATGACGGGCCCCGGCTCCTCGGGGGTTCCGAGTCGCACATGCACCCGCTGCACGGCGGTGACGGGGAGGGGATCGATATCGAGCTGGTATTCGAGGGCGTCCTCTCTCGGGAAGAGCGCAATGCGCCCCTCGGCAGCGGTCAGGCCGCTCAGGGAGGCTCGGGGGGCGCCGTGCAGCGTCATGGTGTTTTCCGTAGCGAAGCTGCTCGTCCCCTCGATGCGCCACTTGCCGGTGCGGGGGCGGTACTCGGCGCGGTCGATGGTCACCTCTTCAACGAGCACCGTCACCTGCGCGGGGGCGCTGATGAGCCCACCTTCGTCCTGCACCACATAGTGGAAAGTGTCGAGACCTACGAAATCGGCGTCGGGGGTGTAGCGAAAGACCGATGTGCCGGTGGAGACGGTGGTGAAACGCTGCACCCGTCCTTCTTCGTCGGTAGTGTGCGGCCGCGTGAGACGAATCTCCGCGGTCAAATCGTCGGGATCAGTTGGAAGGCCGATGGCCTGCAGGGGGAGCTTTATACCGTATTCGTTGACCCCCTCGATGAAATCGTCACGGACGAAGTCGCGCACGTCGACGGTCACCGTCCTGCCCGGAGCGGTGGCGACGAAGACCGGATCAGCGACCGGCGGCTGGTTGGGCAGATCGAGGAAGCGCTTGCCCATGATCTGGAAGTCGTCGACCCGCACGATCTGGGAGTCGTCGGCCGCGTTGAGGAAAAAGTCGCGCGTTGCCGGATCGACTTCCACCAGCGTTCCGTTGCCGTCGTCTTCGAGAAGGGCGATGAGCCTGAGTTGGAAGAAATTGTCTCCGGTGGGGCTTCCGGTCACTGGCCCGACAAGGCGGATGGCTTCGGTGCCGGGATCGAAAAGATAGAGATCGCCGGCCACAGACTCGATCAGAGGAAGAAGATCGCCCCCCGGTTCATCGGCCGGGAGGAGGAAGGGGCCGATGCTGCGACCATCTTCGTCGACGATTTCTGCGTTTTCGGAGAAGTCGAATCCAGTTGGGGGGGCGTTGCCACCGAAGGGAGCCACGCCGTCTTCCAGAGCAAGAGTGAAATCGCCGCCGACGGGGGGCGGCCCGGAGGGGCCGGGTTTGTTGCCGATATCCTGCGTCTGGTTGATGACGCGGCGCCCGACATCTTCAAGGCGATAGGTGAACGTACCGTAGGGGTGCGTCACCTCGTAGATGCCCCGGACCGGCACGCTGATGCGCAGGCGGATGCGCCCGAAGGCGATCTGGTCACCGTCGAAGGCGCCGAGGTCGAGGCCGAAGGCGGCTTCGAGATCGCCGCGGTAAAGCATGTCGCCCGCCTGTGGGATCACGTTTCCGTCCAACCGACTGTCGAAGACAGTCGCGGCGTTGCTCGCGTACCAGAAGGCCTCGGGACCGAAGTTGTTGGGGAAGGAAACGGGGCCGGCGAAGGGATTCTCAAGGAAGCAGGGGAAGAAGGTTCCGCCACCGGAGACTTCGGATTTCTGTACCGCCTGATCGATGCAGAGCTGCAGCTTCAGGCCATTATCGTCCTGATACCAGATGGGGAAACCGTTGGCGAGGCTGTAGGCGACACGGGCGGGATCATCTTCTTCGCGGACTTCCGACAGTTCAGTGTTCTGAGGCACTCCCGAAACCGAATCCAGCGCGGCCTGGGCGGACGAAAGCGTCCAAAAGATGCAAAGGAGCGCAACAAGGGGGACACGCATGCTCATCTCGCCTCCTGACGGGAAAAACCGGCAGGACATTTCCGGTCATTTCACTGAACTACGATAAATACACATGTCGTCCTGATGAAAGTTTTACAGAGGAGGGGAGAAGCGTCTATGCGGGAATTCCCTACTTTTGGGGAGAAAGGTACGACTTTGGATGCAGAAAAATTATTAATTTTTTCAAACCATTGAAGATCTTCATCCTTTCCAGAACTCTGCATCGACGATCCCGATGCGCACGGCGTATTTCACCATCTCGACGGGGTTGGTGATGCCGAGCTTTTTGCTGACGCTTCCGCGGTGTTTTTCTGCCGTTTTGTAGCTGACGCACAGGATGTCGGCGATCTGGGAGAGAGTGTTGCCTTCGACGAGAAGTTTGAAGACCTGCTGCTCGCGTTCGGAGAGCTGGGCGTAGTCGACCACGAGCGATCCCTCGCCGGCGAAGTCTTCGGGGTGGGCGGCGATCTCTTCCTTGGGGATGCGGGTGCCGAAGAAGTAGTCGCCCGAATGGACGACGCGGATCGCCTTCAGCACGTCGCGGCTGGGGGAGCCTTTGAGGACATAGCCGCGGATACCGACGGCCAGGGCTTCGCGGGTGTAGGCCTCCTTTTCGTACATCGAAAGGACGACGATGCGGCTGCGAGGCGCGACCTCTTTCAGCAGGGGGGCGGCTTCGAGGCCGTTCATGCGGGGCATGGCGATGTCGAGGAGGATGACGTCGGGCTTGAGATGGCGGGCCACGTCCAGAGCTTCCACCCCGTCGGCCGCCTCGGCGACCACCTCCATGTCGGACTGGGTGTGGATGAGCTGGCGCAGGCCGTTGCGGATCAGGTCGTGGTCATCGACGATCAGTATGCGAATCATAGTGTCTATCCAGTCCGGTCGCTACGCGGCCGTCGATTGTCGTTGAGAACATCCCTCACCTGCCCTTCGGGCACCCTCTTCCAGCGATTGAAGTCCCCCTTTGACAAAGGGGGATTAGGGGGATTTCCTGGTGTCACCTCCGCCAAATCCCCCCTCGCCCCCCTTTTTCAAAGGGGGGAATGCCGGTAGCTCCCCCCTGCTTCACACCGGTATCTGCGCCCGCACGACGGTCCCCTGCCCTTGGGCCGACACGATTTCGAAGGTGCCTCCGAGGGCGGCGGCGCGCTCGCGCATGCCGGGGATGCCGATGCCGACGGGCTGGGCGGAGTCGAATCCTCGGCCGTCGTCGACGATGGTCAGCACGACGGCGTCGCCCGCGCATTCGAGGCGCACCACGGCACGAGAGGCGCCGGCGTGGCGCAGCACGTTGTTCAGCCCCTCTTCGCAAATGCGGTAGAGGGTGATTTTAGCCTCGGGTGAGAGCCGGTCTTCGCCGCAGTCGGCGCCCTCGAAGGTGAGCTCGACGCCACAGTCGTAATCGCGCAGACGCTGCAGGTGCCATTCGATCGCCGGGACGATGCCGCGCGTCTCCAGCATCGAGGGGTGAAGATGGGCGCACATCCCGCGCATTTCGTCGCCCAGGGTGCCGATGCACGCCTGCATCTGATCGCACTGTTCCTGCAGGTCGGCGCGCTCGGGGGGGAGGGAGAAACGCAGGATGTCGACGCGAAACTGCAGGGCGGTGAGCGTCTGACCGAAGTTGTCGTGCAGCTCTTTGGCCAGAGCTCTGCGCTCTCCTTCCATGATCCGGAGCGTCTCTTGCGACAGCGAACGGATCTCGCCATGCTCTTTGAGATGGTCGGCGTAATAGCTGCGCAAAGGCAGGTGGTAGAGGAAATAGAGCGGCGACAGCAGAAAGACGACCACGACCCCTTCAAGGGCGAACCTGAGCCAGGCAGTGGGGGGGGCGAAGAAGGAGGTGATGAAGGTTCGTCCCGCGACCGCCGCGAAGATGACGACGACCGCGAAAAGGATGAATTTCATGTTGGGGAGGCTAAGGGGCCAGTCGGGGAACCTCCCCTGCTCTTTCGCTCTGGTGGTCGACTCTCTCATGCGATCCGCTTCCGCAACGAAAGCAAAGGAAATTTCAAAAGGTGCATTGTCTCATCCGAGGTTTTAATTATACCACTTTGGTGACTGTTCAGCATGGGGTCCAAACTCCCATGCCAAGGGACGCTTTTCACCGTCCATGGCCGCTTGACCGGCGCCGTCCATAGCGCCGGACGCCCTTGTCATGTGAGCCGCGTCCCCTCACAAGGAATAGATACCCACTTCGTCCGCTTTTCATCCACCCCTGTCGGCCCTGAGCCGCACGCGGAAGGTCGCCCCCCGGTCGGGCTCGCTCTCGACGTCGATGCTTCCGCCGAGGGACTGCACGATGCCGTAGCAGACCGAAAGGCCGAGCCCCGTCCCGTCGCGGCGGGTGGTGAAAAACGGATCGTAGATCTTCTCGGAGCTGTCGGCGGGGATGCCCGGGCCGTCGTCGGCGACCTCGACGAGCACCGAGTCGCCGTCGCTCCGAGCCGTCACCCGAAGATGCCCCCGCCCCTGCATCGCCTGCAGGGCGTTGATGACGAGATTGTTGAAGACCTGCCGCAGTTGCTCGGGCTCGGCCGCGACTTTTGGCAGATCGGCAGGGAGATCGCTCTCGATCCTCACCGCGCCGCGGGGGGCTTGGTGGGGGGCGCGGGCGAGAACGTCCGCCACCACGGCGCTCACGTCGACCGGCAGGGGAGCTTCGGGGCGGCGGCGTGCGAAATTGAGAAGATTGCGCGTGATGGCGGAGATGCGCTCGGTCTGGCGCAGGATCTCGCCCGCCTCCTCGCGGTGCCCCTCGGGGCACTGGGGGAGGGCCAGGATGATTTCGGCGTTTCCGCGGATGATGGCGGCGGGGTTGTTGATCTCGTGGGCGACTCCGGCGGCCAACGACCCGATGGCGGCGAGCTTTTCGCTGCGGGCGAGCTCTTCGCGAGCGCGCAGAAGCTGTCGGCTCTGCTCTTCGAGCTCGGCGGTGCGCTCGCGCACCTTGTGCTCCAGCGCGCGATTGAGCTGCTGCAAGGCGTCCTCCTTCTCGCCGAGAGAGGCGCTCATGGCATTGAAGGCACGCCCGAGAGCGTCGATTTCGTCGTCGCCGCCCGCAGGAACCCGCAAGTCCCTCTCGCCTGCGGCGATGCGCCGAACGCCCTCTTCCAGATCGAGGATGGGACGCGAAAGACGCCTCGCGCCCCGCCGGGCGAGCAGAGCGCCGAGCGCGCCGCCGAACAGCAGCAGCGCCAGCAGGGCGAGGGCCGCCTTCCATTGCAGCACGGTGAAGGGGCGCTCGAGCTGCCCGACATAAAAGGCGCCGATCGCCTCGCCGCCGGGGCCGAGGATCGGCTCGTAGGCGGTCAGGTGCCACTCGTCCAGAACCCGGGCGCGGGCGATCCACGGGCGCTGCTCGCCCAGGACCGCCGCGGCGACGTCGGCGGACATGGCCGTCCCCAGGGCACGCTCGCCCCCGCGCAGGCGCACGGTGGTCGCCACGCGCAGATCATCCAGAAAGAGGGTGGCGCTGCCGATCTTCGTTCCGCGATAGTCTTCGGCGCCGTAGACCGTCCTTTTGATGCGGTCGATGAGCTCGAGGTTCCCGTTCAGGAGCACCCCGCCGTACAGGTGGCCCAGAAGCGCGCCGTGCGCGTCGGCGACGGGGGAAGAGCACACGAGCAGCATCCCGCGCGACTCGGTATCGAAGGGGGGAGCCTTGCGGGGGATGCGGGCCGCGGCAGCCACCCCGAGACTCTCGTTGCGAAGCTCCCCTTCCGACAGGACGACGGGGCCGCAGTACCCCGGCGAGGCTGCCTGCGCGGCGAGGGGCACCGGCGCGAAGCGCTCCTGCGGCGCCGCAGAGACGCCCCCCTGCAGCACGATCCGTCCGGCCGGGTCGGCGAGGGTGAGAAAATCGAGCCGCCCGCGCTGAAGGATCTCCTCCATCTGCCGCGCCACGGTGCCGGGAGTGGCGCCCTCAAGGGCGAGGGCAAGAGCGAGGTGGCCGGTGCCGAAGCGCACCACGCCGCCGATACGCTCCTGCTCGTTATCCAGCACCGCGCGGGCGGCCCCCAGGTCTTGACGCACCTTGTTCTGCGCTTCGCCGACGACCCAGTGATCGATGAGATAAAAGGCGGCGATCCAGACGATCGGCAGCGTCAGCGCCAGAGGCAGAAGGGCGACCAGAACCATCTTCCCCCGGATGGAGCGCGGGGGTGGGAGCTCGGGAAATTTCATGGGGCGAGCCGGAATTCCTTGACCTTGCGGTCGATCGTCTTTCGAGTGACGCCGAGAAGCTCGGCCGTGCGGGTTTTGTTCCAGTCTGTTCGCTGAAGCGCCTTGAGGACCTGTCGGCGCTCCACCTCCTGCAGCGACAGCATGGGGCCGTCCTCTTCGCAGCAATGGGGCGCGATCCCCGCGCTGCCGAAGGGAAGCACGTCGGCGGTGATCGCATCGCCCCGGGCGAGGATCGTCCCGCGCTCGATGACGTTTTCGAGCTCGCGCACGTTGCCGGGCCAGGCGTAGTCGCGCATGAGAGAGAGCGCCTCGGCCGAGAGGGTCTTGGGCGGACGGCGGCTCTTTCGGGCCATGCGGGCGAGAAAATGGTTGGCGAGAAGGGGGATGTCTTCGGGGCGCTCGCGAAGCGGCGGCAGGGTCAGGGCGAAGACGTTGAGGCGATAGAAGAGATCTTCGCGAAAGCGCCCTTCGCGCACCTCGTGCTCCAGGTCTTTGTTGGTGGCGGCGATGAAGCGCACGTCGACGCGCCGGGGACGGTTCGATCCGACGGGGATGAATTCGCCGAACTGAAGCACTCGAAGGAGCTTGGCCTGCAGCCCGAGGCTCAGGTCGCCGACCTCGTCGAGGAAGAGGGTCCCCCCTTGCGCCTCTTCGAGAAGACCGCTTCGGTTCTTGATCGCTCCGGTGAAGGCCCCCTTGACGTGGCCGAAGAGCTGGCTTTCGAGCAGGGATTCGGAGAAGGCGGCGCAGTTGACGGGAAGAAAGAGCCCGGTGCGGGGGCTGTGGTCGTGGATGGCGGCCGCGACGAGCTCTTTGCCGGTACCGCTCTCGCCGAGGATCAGCACGTTCGAGTCGCTCTCGGCGACGCGCAGGGCAAGCTCGTGGACGCGGGCGAATCCGGCGCTCTGAAAGACGAGGCCGTCGGGGACGGTGCGTTCGCGCAACTCGCGTTTGAGGGTCCTGTTCTCCTGTGTCAGGCGCCGGCGCTCCAGGCAGCTCTCCACGAGAGCGAAGAGCCTCTCCTGCGGGAAGGGCTTGGTGAGAAAGTCCCAGGCGCCGAGCTTCATCGCCTCGACCGCCGAGTCGATGGTGCCGTGGCCGGTCATCATGACGACCGGCAGCGACGGATACCCCTCCTTGAGGCGCCGCAACGCCTCGTGGCCGTCGAGCTCGGGCATGCGCACGTCGAGAAGCACAAGATCCCCCTCCCCCTCGAACGATTCGAGAGCGCGCAGCAGATCCAAAGGACTGCCGAAGGCCTCCACCTGATAACCCCGCGCCCCCAGCAGCTTGGCCAGATAGCGCCGGATCCCCTCCTCGTCGTCGCACACGAAAATCCGACCGTTCATCATTCTCCTGTGTAGGGGCTAGGTGGATAGGTTGAAGGCTGTTAGGCTCCTGGCTCCCAACTCCCAAAGTTCCTCCCATCATACACGCAAAAGGTCCCCGCGCGGCAAGCGGGAAATGGTTCAAGTTGCCGCGTCGTTGCGACCCGGCGCGTCGAAACGACCCGCTGACCGGGCGGCGCCGAGCCCATCGGCGAAGGCGCACCCTCTCCACCTAAGCCACTGAAAACACGACACTTAATCGACACACCCCGAAGCGTTACGCGCTTTGGCACGCGCGTTGCCAATGAGCAAAGTTACGCTTTTACTGCCATGCCCTGCCCGTGCGGGGCGATCCATCGAACAAAAGGAGAGAGACATGGGAGTATCGAGACGTCAGTTTCTCAAAGGAGGGGGACTTGCGGCGGGCGCCCTGGCGCTGGGCGCCAAGCCGGCGCTGGCCGACCCCGACTCGCCGCATCTGCGCACCAAGGGGCTTCAGACGACGACGACGGTGTGCCCCTACTGCTCGGTCGGCTGCGGAATGATCGTGCACACCCGGGGGGGGAAGATCGTCAACATCGAGGGGGACCCCGAGCATCCGATCAACCGCGGATCGCTCTGCTCCAAAGGGAGCGCCCTGTACCAGGTGGCCAACAACGAGCGGCGCCTGCAAAAGGTGCAGTACCGCGCCCCGGGGAGCGACCGCTGGCAGGAGGTCTCGTGGGATTGGGCCATGGAGCGCATCGCGACCCTGATGAAGGAGTCGCGCGACCGCCACTTCGTCGCCGAGGAGACGATCGACGGCAAGAGCTACGCCGTCAACCGCAACGACGGGATGGCCTTTCTGGGCGGAGCGGCCCTGGACAGCGAGGAGTGCTACCTGTGGAGCAAGTTCGCCCGCGCCATGGGGGTTGGGTATCTCGAACACCAGGCGCGAATATGACACTCCGCAACGGTCGCCGGTCTGGCGGCCTCCCTCGGTCGTGGAGCCATGACCAATCACTGGAACGACATCCAGCATGCCGACGTCATCCTGGCCATCGGCTCCAACCCCGCTGAGAACCACCCCATCTCCTTCAAGTACGTCGAGAAGGCGATCGACCACGGCGCCAAGCTCATCAGCGTCGATCCGCGCTACACCCGCACCTCCTCCAAGGCGCAGATCTACGCGCAGCTGCGCCCCGGCACCGACATCGCCTTCATGGGGGGGCTGATCAACTACATCCTGCAAAACGACCTCATGCACAAAGAGTACGTTCTGCACTACACCAACGCCTCGTTCCTCATCGACGACGGGTTCGCCTACGACGAGGGGATCTTTTCAGGATATTCGGCCGAGAACTACAGCTACGACAAGGCGAGCTGGAAATACAAGACGGACAAGGACGGCCATCCCCTTCGCGACGAGACGCTGCAGGACCCGCGCTGCGTCTTTCAGCTGATGAAGGCGCACTTCGCCCCCTACACCCCCGAGATGGTCTGCGAGATCACCGGCACCGCCATCCAGGACTACATGGCCGTGGCGCGCACCTTCTGCGCCACGGGGCGCCCCGACAGGGCGGCCACCATCATGTACGCCATGGGGACGACCCAGCACACCTACGGCACCCAGAACGTGCGCTCATACGCCATGCTGCAGCTGCTGCTGGGCAACGTCGGCATCGCCGGCGGCGGCATCAACGCCCTGCGCGGCGAGTGCAACGTGCAGGGGTCGACGGACTACGCCCTGCTCTACCACATCCTGCCGGGCTACCTGAAGTCGCCCGAGCACTTCGACGTCGATCTGGCGACCTACCTGAAGAACGTCACTCCCGTGGCGATCGATCCACAAAGCGCCAACTGGTGGGGGAACACCTCGAAGTACCTCGTCAGCCTGATGAAGGCCTTCTGGGGGGATCACGCCACGGTCGAAAACGACTTCGGCTTCGGCTATCTGCCCAAGCGCAGCGGCAACTACTCGTACATCATGCTCATGGAGAGGCTGCAGGAGGGCAAATTCGACGGGCTGTTCTGCATGGGTACCAACCCCATCGTCGGAGGGCCGGACGCCTCGGGGATCGGCCGGGGGCTCGACACCTTGAAGTGGATGGTCTCGGCCGACCTGTGGGAGACCGACACGAGCGTCTTCTGGAAGCGCCCCGGCGTCGATCCGAAGACGATCCGCACCGAGGTCTTCAACCTGCCGGCCGCCAGCTCGGTGGAAAAACAGGGGAGCATCTCGAACTCGGGGCGCTGGGCGCAGTGGCGCTACAAGGCGGTCGAGCCTCTGGGCGACGCCGAGAGCGACGCCTTCATCATCGACCAGCTCTACCGGCGGATCAAAGCGCTCTACGAGAAGGGAGGGGTCTTCCCCGAGCCGATCGTGAACCTCGCCTGGGACTACGGCAACGGCCACGAGCCCGACATCGAGATGGTCGCCCGGGAGGCCAACGGTTTTTTCACCCGCGACGTGGAGATCGCCGGGAAACGCTACCGCAAGGGGGAGCAGGTCCCCGCCTTTGCCCTCCTTCAGGACGACGGCTCGACCGCCTCGGGGAACTGGATCTACTGCGGCTCCTTCACCGAAGATGGAAACATGATGAAGCGCCGGGGGCTCGAAGACCCCACCGGCCTCGAGCTCTACCCCAACTGGACGTGGTGCTGGCCGGTGAACCGCCGCATCGTCTACAACCGCGCCTCCGTCGACCCCGACGGACGCCCCTGGAATCCGAAGCGGGCGCTCCTCGCCTGGAACGAAGCGAGCGGCAGATGGGAGGGGGACGTCCCCGACGGGCCGTGGCCTCCGATGAACAAGGCGGGGGGGAAGAAGCCTTTCATCATGCTCCCCGAAGGGGTCGGGCGCCTCTTCTCGGCGGCGCTGGCCGACGGACCCTTCCCCGTGCACTACGAGCCGATGGAAAGCCCCGCCGACAACCTGATGTGCAAACAGCAGACGAATCCGGCGGTGCGCCCCCCGGCCAAGCTCAGCAACCGCGAGAAGTTCCCCTACATCGGCACCACCTACCGCGTCTCGGAGCACTGGCAGGCCGGCGCCATGACCCGCAACCTGCCGTGGCTGGTGGAGCTCGTCCCGGACATGTTCGTCGAGATCAGCGATCAGCTGGCGAACTGGAAAGGGATCAAAAACGGCGACATGGTCACCATCTCCTCCGCGCGCGGCGCCATCGAGGCGCGGGCGCTGGTGACGACGCGCATCAAGCCGCTGCGCGTCTCAGGGCGGATGATGGAGCAGGTGGGGCTCCCCTGGCACTTCGGCTTCGCCGGGCTCGCCACCGGAGACATCGCCAACGTCCTGACGGCGGCGGTGGGGTGCGCCAACACCACCATCCCCGAGTACAAGGCGTTTCTCTGCAACATCGAGAAAGGGGGTAAAAAGGGATGAGCACCCGCATCGATCCGTCCAAGACCAAGGCGTTTCTCATCGACATGACCAAATGCACCGGCTGCCGGGCGTGTCAGGTCGCCTGCAAGCAGTGGAATCAGCTTGAGGCCGAGCAGACGACCTTCTTCAGCGGCGAGGGGTACCAGAACCCCCCCGCCATGAGCGAATTCACCTTCACCCGCATCAAGTTCCGCGACTACCAGAAGAACGGGCAGAACGAGTTCGCCTTCTACAAAGAGATGTGCATGCACTGCAACGACGCGGCGTGCGTCTCGGTGTGCCCCGTGGCCGCCTTCGTCAAGACCCCCGAGGGGCCGGTCATCTACAAGACCAAGACGTGCATCGGCTGCCGCTTCTGCATGATCGCCTGCCCCTTCGGCGTCCCCAAGTACGAATGGAGCAAGGCCTTCCCCCTGGTGCGCAAGTGCACCGGCTGCTACAGCCGCGTGAAGGAGGGGCTTGAGCCCGCCTGCGTCACCACCTGCCCCACCGCCATCACCTACGGACCGCGCGACGAGATGATCAAGGAGGCAGAGCGGCGCCTGACGACCTACCCCGACCGCTATCTGCAGAAGGTCTACGGCAAGCACGAGGCGGGGGGGACGTGCGTGATCTACCTCACCGCCCTGCCCTTCGACGAGCTCGGCTTCAAGCCGGTGACGATGCGGGCGCTCCCCTCCTACACCTGGGCCGCCCTGCGCTACGTCCCGGCGATCTTCCTCGGCGTCGGCGGCACCCTCTCGGCCATCTCCTGGTTCCAGCACCGCAAGGAGAAGGTCAAAGAGGCGGAGCATCAGCAGGAAGGGGACGAGTAGGTCAAAAGCTGAATGGAACGCGGATCTTCGCGGAAAAGCTCTGATAAGAATCTGATCTTAAGCTTTGTAAAAACAATCTGTTCAGGCACAAGGCCTCGCCGCAACTCGAGGACCGCATTTTTCTTAGATTTCTCTGCGGCCTCTGCGCCTCGAACGACTGAAAGGAGTGGGCGAGAGATTGATATTAAAGCACCTCTCGCCCGTTCGCTCCGCTCACTCGAGTCGCAGAGAACGCAGAGAGGTCAAAGGTTAGCCAAAAAAATCAGATTTTGATCCGCGCGCATCAGATTTGATCCGCGTTCCATTTCAAGATTTTTAACACGCCATAAAAGGGAGTCTTCTCATGACGGCGGCAAGAATCATCATCGACGAAATCCGCGGTTTTCACCGCTTCATCAAATTCCTGATATTTCTGGTCGCACTGGCGGCGCTCGGCTCGACGATCCGCTTCATCTTCGGCCTCGGGGCGACGACCAACCTCAACGACACCTATCCCTGGGGGCTGTGGATCTCCTTTGACGTCGTCACGGCGGTCCCCCTGGCGGCGGGCGCCTTCACCATCGGGGTGGTGGCCCACGTCTTTCGCATCGAGCGGCTCGAGCCGCTGGTGCGTCCGGCCATCGTCACCGGCTTTCTGGGCTACTCCCTGGTGTGCGTCGGGCTGCTGCTCGACCTGGGACAGCCCCAGCGCGGCGTCTACGTTCTTTTCCCCTGGAACTGGAACATCCACTCGCCGATGTTCGAAGTCTCCATGTGCGTGATGGCCTACACCACCGTCCTCTTTCTGGAGTTTCTCCATCCGGTCTCCGAGCGCTTCGGCTGGCACATCCCCTTGCGGCTGCTGCGCAACCTGCAGATCCCCTTCGCCATCCTGGCGGCGATGATCTCGACCCTGCACCAGTCGACGCTGGGGACCTTCTTCCTCATCGCCGTCGACAAGCTGCACGCCCTGTGGTACACCCCGCTGCTGCCGCTGCAGTTCTGGCTCTCGGCGATCTTCACGGGCCTTTGCATCGTCATGCTCGAAGCGAGCCTGGTGCACCGCTACATGGGGCAGCCCGACGAGTCGAAGCTTCTGGCGACGCTGACCCGCATCGTCCCCTGGGTCATGGGGGCGTACATCGTCTCGAAGGTGATCCCCCTCGTCGCCATGCCGCAGGGGCCGCTGTTCGACCGTCCGGTGCTGACGACCCTCTTCGTCGTCGAGATCACCATCGGCCTTCTCCTGCCGTTCTGGATGTTTCTGCAGAGCCGCATCCGCACCGACAAGTCGATGCAGCTTCGGGCGGCGAGCCTCGCCATCTTCGGCCTGGTGCTCAACCGCTTCAACGTCTCGATGTTCGGCATGATCCAACCGGGACAGCAGATCTACGTCCCCAACATCCTGGAGTCGGTGGTGACCATCGGCATCATCGCCGCGCACATCCTCTTCTTCGTCCTCATCGCCCGCT
This sequence comes from Desulfuromonadales bacterium, assembly GCA_050485365.1. Classification (GTDB taxonomy): domain Bacteria; phylum Desulfobacterota; class Desulfuromonadia; order Desulfuromonadales; family JACZKF01; genus JARFUG01. The sequence goes on from JBJHBH010000025.1 coordinate 26,100, forward strand.
ACTTCCCGATCTTCGAGCACCACCCCGAGGCGGTCGACCGGAGCATTCCCGACAAGTTCCACCGCATCGAGCCGCATGGGAAGGAGGCGAAGGCCGGCGCCGTGCCGAAAGAGGCGGCGGTGACGGCGCAGGGCTCCTGACAGGCGCGCATCGGATTTGATCCACGTTCAGGTTCTGAAGTGCACGGCCGGCAGTCGGTCGTTGTAAAAGCAGAAAAAAGCGAAAGGGAGGCACATCATGCAGAAGATATTTCTCAACGGCTTCATTGTAGCTCTCGTCGCCTACGGGGCGGTCTTTTTCGCGACCTTGACCATCAGCCCCTGAAAACAAAGGCGACGCGCACCCTCTTCATCGAGCAAAGGCCTCCCGGGAACGGGAGGCCTTTGCTTATCGTACAGCCCGGGAAGCGCGCTCCTACCCGATTCCCGGCGCCTGGCTCCTGGATTCTGGCTCCTGGATTCCGCCCTCGCCTTTCAACCTCACCCGAAAAAGCGCCCCCTCCCCCGGTTCGCTCTCCAGCTCCAAAATCCCCCCCATCCCCTGAACGATGCTGCTGCAGGTGGCGAGACCTAGGCCGGTGCCGTTCCCCTTGGTGGTGAAGAAGGGGTGGAAGATCGCTTCGTGAAGCTCGGGGGCGATCCCCGGTCCGGTGTCCTGCACCTCGACGACGACCTCGTCCCCTTCGGTGCGGCTTCGCAGCGTCAGCGTCCCCTCCCCCTGCATCGCCTGCAGCGCGTTGAGAAGGAGGTTGGTGAGGATCTGGCGCAGTTTCTCGCGGTCGGCGACAAGGGGGGAGATCTCCGGGGAGAGATCTTTGCGCACCTGCACCTCGCCCAGAGGGACCTGATAGGGGATCTGGACGAGGACCTCGTCGAGGAGATCGTTGAGCTTCACCTCTTCGACGGCGGCGGTCATCGACTGGTCGCGTGCGAGATCGAGGAGCCCGCGGGTGATGCGGGCGATGCGGTCGGTGTGCTTGAGCACCTCCTCCACCTCTTCCCTGCCGAAGGCGTCGGGGGGAAGACGGCGCAGAACGAACTCGACGTTGCCGCGGATGATGGCGGCGGGGTTGTTGATCTCATGGGCGACGCCGGCCGCCAGAGAGCCGATGGCGGCGAGCTTCTCCTTGCGAAGGAGCTCTTCGCGCGCCCGGATGAGCTCGCCGCTTTTGGCTTCGAGCTCGGCGGTGCGCTCGACGACTTTTTCCTCCAGCGAACGATTGAGCTCGTCCTTTTGCCGCTGCAGCTCGTCCAGGGCGACGACCTGCCGGCGCACCCGCAACGAGATGACGGCCCCCAGCCCGACGAACCCGCCGAGAAAGAGGATGCTGATGAGCAAAAGGTCGTTGAGGCCGCGACTCAGGCTGTCTTCGGCCTGCGCGGTCAGCGCCCGCCCCCGCTCCACCGCCCGGGTCGCCAGCACCAGATGGGCCGCCTCGATGCGTCCGTAGGTTTCGCGCACCGCCGCTTCGAGGGGGATACGCTCGCCCTGCAGCGTCAGCGCGTCGCCGGCGAGCCGGAACAGCCCCCCCTCGCCGATGCGGATCGTCTGGTATTCGCGCACCACGGCGTGCCCTCGCCCGAAGAGGATGTCGCTGAGCTCGGCGATCGTCGTCGAGCCGAACTCCTGGGACTCCTCGTCGGTTTCGAGCGAGACGATCTGCATCTCGAGGCGCTCCAGAAGGGGCTTGAGCTGATTGTCCTTCAGATCGGCGAGGTGATCGAAGTGGTCTTCGCCGGCCAGGGATTCGACAAGGCGCGACAGATCGAACAGGTCGGTGCGGATCTCGCGCAGCGCTCGCGCCCGGTGGTGCATCTGCTGCTCGAGGATGGCCGCGGCCAGCGCAGGGGTCTGCTCCGACGGAGCCTGGCGCCACCGAAACAGCAGGGTCGCTTCGTCGAGGCGATGGCGCCCTTCGAGGGTCTCTGCCGCCGCGCGCAGCGTCTCGAGCTTGACCCGGGCGCGGGTGAGGGTGCGCTTCTCGGACAAGTCCTCGGCGACGGGGCGGTAGAGGTCGGACCACTGCTGCGCCTTCAGCCTCAGCTCCCGCAGGCTCAAAACGGCCTCCTCGAGCTCATCGAAGAGCTCGCGCGGGAGCGGCTCGGGGTAGTGGGCGCGCAGCTCCGAGATGACCAGGGCGAGCTCGCCCACCGAAGCTCCGGGAGGGACCGCACGCCCTTCGAGCAGGCGCTGGATCTCCTCGCGGGCGTCCTGGGCGAGTTGCTGAAGGCGCGACGATCGCTGCGAGAGGATCTTTTCGCGCTCCAGCAGCTGCACCTGCTCGCGGTTCAGATCGACCAGGGTCGAGCCGACCAGAGAGGCGGTGATGACCCCCGACAGGAGTCCGATGGCGACGAGGCTCCAGACGAGGATGGTGACCGAGAGGCCGTGATTGGGCGCCTTCACTGAACCCTCGCGGGGAGCAGGGTGCCGATCTCCTCCCAGGAGAAGGGGACGAGCTCGCCCCCCTTGAGGCGGGTCGGCCACACGGTGTGGCTAGCCTGATGAGCGTCGGGGGCGAGTCGCAAGGGGTGGCCGAGACCGAGATCGAATTCGCCGAGCCCCTCCAGGGCGTCGATGAGCGATTCGCGCGTCGGCGCCCCCTCGATGCGATGCAGCGCCGAGACGAGGAGGCGCGCGGCGATATACCCTTCGAGCCCGACGAAGTTCGGGCGGGTATCGGGGGCGAGGGCCTCCAGGTCGGCGCGGTAGTCGCGCACGATGGGCAAAGAGTCGTCGCGGTGATGAGGGACGGTCTGGGTGACAACGACCTTGCGGACGGCGGGATCGAGGGCGCGCGCCAGAAAGTCGCCCCCCACGAAGGAGACGCTCAGGAAGAGGGCGTCGAGCCCGGCCTCCTTGGCGAGACGGACGAATTTGGCGCACGGCGCGTACGCCCCGACCATGATGACCGCGCGGGGGGGCGGATCGGAGAGGAGGAGGTCGGCCAGGGCGTTTTCGACCGCCAGGGTGTTGCGCGGATAGCGCACATGCACGATGGCGCTGTCGTCGACGAGGCCGTGGCGGCGCAGCGCGGCGACGCCGCCGATGTACCCCGAGTCGCCGTAGCCGTCGCGCTGGGTGAAAAAGGCGATCTCGGACGGGCGAAGCCCGCCGTGATCGATGAGCGCGTCGACCATGGCCGAGATCTCTTCGGCGTAGCTGGCGCGGTAGTTGATGACGTAGCGGTCGGGCGGGTTGCGGCGCAGCACCCCCGCCCCGGTGAAGGGGGCGAAAAAGAGGGTGCGCGCTTCGCGGGTCAGCGGCAGGGCGGCGATGGCTGTGGGCGTTCCGACGTTGCCGACGACGGCGAGGACGTCCTCGTGCTCGATGAGCCGCCGCACGTTGGGGGCGGTGCGGGCCGGCTCGTATCCGTCGTCCAGAGCGACGAGCCGCAGGGTGCGCCCCTGCACGCCCCCGTCGCGGTTGGCCCGCTCCAGCCCGAGCAGTACTCCGTCGCGCATCCCCTGCCCCAGCTCGCCCGTCGGACCGCTGAGGGCGGTGGACATGCCGAAGACGATCTCGTCGGCAAACGCCGACGAGGCGAGGACCGACAGGAGGACGATGCATGGGACAAACAATCTGAAGGACATTAAGGCCACCGTGTAGGGGCGCAATTCATTGCGCCCTTGGTCCCGATTCAGTAGGGGCGCGATTCATCGCGCCCCTACGAATCGGGATTCAGCTCATATTCGACGATTTTGCGATCGAGGGTGCGCCGGGTGATGTCGAGGATGCGCGAGGCCTGGCTCTTGTTCCATCCGGTCTGGCGCAGGGTGCGCACGATCTGGATGCGTTCGGCGTCGCGCAGGGTGAGGGGCTCGCTGTGTGCGGCGACCTCCTCTTTGGCGACGCTCTGCACGATCTTCGGCGGCAGCTCGTCCAGCGAGAGGTATTCGCCCCGCGCCAGGATGACGCCGCGCTCGACCACGTTGTGGAGCTCGCGCACGTTGCCCGGCCAGCCGTAGGCGCGAAGCGCCGTCATCGCCGTGGCGGAGATCCCCCGCAAGGGGCGCCCCGTGCGGGCGGCGGCGAGCGCCAGGAAATGCTCGGCCAGCGGCTCCACGTCTTCGGCGCGCTCGCGCAGCGCCGGAGTCTGGAGGGAGAAGACGTTGAGGCGGTAGTAGAGGTCTTCGCGAAACGCCCCGTTGGCCACCTCCTCTTCCAAGTCGCGATTGGTGGCGGCGATGAAGCGCACGTCGGCGCGCTTGGGGCGCGTGGCGCCCACGGGGATGAACTCCCCCTCCTGCAGCACGCGCAGCAGCTTGACCTGCAGGGCGGGGCTGAGCTCGCCGACCTCGTCGAGAAAGAGGGTGCCGCCCTGCGCCTCCTCCAAAAAGCCTTTTTGCGCCTGGGCCGCCCCAGTGAAGGCGCCGCGCACGTGGCCGAAGAGTTGGCTCTCGAGCAGCGTCTCGGTGAGCGCTCCGCAGTTGATGGCGAGAAAGCGCTCCTTGGCGCGGGGGCTTGCGTGGTGAATGGCGCCGGCGATGAGCTCCTTTCCGGTGCCGCTCTCGCCGAGGATCAGCACGCTCACGTCGCTGGCGGCGACGCGAAGGGCCATCTCGTAGACCTCGCGGAAACGCTCGCTACGAAAGATGATGGAGCCTGGCGCGCTTCGGCTGTGCAGCTCGCGCTTCAGGGCCTGGTTCTCGGCGACGAGGACGCCGCGTTCGAGGCTGTTGCGGATCGCGGTGGTCAGGCGGTCCTCGGGGAACGGCTTGGTCAGGTAGTCGAAGGCGCCGAGGCGGATCGCCTCCACCGCCGAATCAATGGTGCCGTGCCCCGTCATCATGATGACCGCCAGATCGGGACGCGACGCCTGAACCTTCTGCAGCACCTCCAGGCCGTCCATCTCGGGCATCTTGATGTCGAGCAGCAGCACGCCGCCCTCGGCCGTCCCCCGCTCGATCGCCTGGAGCAACGCGATGGGCGAGGTGAAGGTTTCCACCTCGCAGTGCAGATCCTGCAGGACTTTTCGCAGGTAGCGGACCATCCCCTCTTCGTCATCGCAGATGTAGATCTTCGTCTCCATTCAACCTCTCTTAGGTGCGCCGCGGCGGCGCCGGGGCCGCGGCGCACCTTGTAAACGTCTTTCGAATCGCATGTATACCACGTATACAGGTACGGACAAAAATATACAACCCTTCCTTGCGCCTCCCGTTCGCTCCCGCACCGTAACCGTCGGGAATCTCAGCGTGCCGATCGAATTTAAAACACTGGTATGCAATTTGCTCAATCGAGCTGCATCCGGGCATCGGCCCCGGCATTGACTCTTTAATCGCTCGGAAAGGAGAGAAGAATGAATCTGAGTAGACGCGGCTTTCTGAAGCTTTCGGGAAGCGCGGTCGGGGCCTCCGTCCTCGGCGTGGGATTAAACTCCGCCCAGGCCTATGCGCAGCCCCTGGCCATCGAGTACGCCAAGGAGACGACGACGATCTGTCCGTACTGTTCGGTCGGATGCGGTCTCATCGTCCACACCCGCGGGGGCGAGGTGATCAACACCGAGGGGGACCCGAACCACCCCGTCAATCGCGGCACCCTGTGCCCCAAAGGATCGTCCCTCTATCAGCTGCGTCACAACGACGCCCGCGTGACCCAGCCGCTGTACCGCGGCAAGGGGGAGCGCGAGTGGAAGCCGGTGTCGTGGGACTGGGCGCTGGAGCGCATCGCCGAGAAGGTGAAGGCGAGCCGCGACGGCTCCTTCATGACCACCAACGCCCGCGGCCAGGTGGTCAACCGCACCGACGCCATCGCCTCGTGCGGCAGCGCCGCCATGGACAACGAGGAGTGCTACCTCTATCAGAAGTTCCTGCGCTCCCTCGGCCTGGTCTACATCGAACACCAGGCGCGAATATGACACTCCGCCACGGTTGCCAGTTTGGCAGCCACCTTCGGTCGCGGCGCCATGACCAACCACTGGAACGACATCGCCAATGCCGATGTCATTCTGATGATGGGGGCCAACCCCGCCGAGAACCACCCCGTCTCGTTCAAATTCGTCCTTGAGGCCAAGGATCGCGGCGCCACCCTCATCACCGTCGATCCGCGCTTCACCCGCAGCAGCGCCCGCTCGGACATCTACGCGCCGCTGCGCTCCGGAACCGACATCCCCTTTTTGGGCGGGATGATCCGCCACATCCTGGAAAATGAGCTCTACCACGACGAGTACATGCGCCTCTACACCAACGCGACGTTCCTCGTCAACCCCGCCTTCAAGGGGCCCGAGGACCTCGACGGCCTCTTCTCGGGCTACAACGCCGAGACGCGCAGCTACGACCGCGCGACGTGGTCGTTCCAGCGCAACGCCGACGGCACTCCCAAGACCGACCCGTCGCTGCAGGACCCGAACTGCGTCTTCCATCTGATGAAAAAGCATTTCGATCGCTACACCCCGGAGGTCGTCTCCCAGATCACCGGCACCCCGATCGACAAACTGATGGCCGTCTACGACGCCTACAGCGCCACGGGCGTCGCCGGCAAGTCGGCCACCATCATGTACGCCATGGGGTGGACGCAGCACACCGTCGGGACGCAGAACATCCGCGCCATGGCGATGATCCAGCTGCTGCTGGGCAACGTCGGGGTGGCCGGCGGCGGCGTCAACGCCCTGCGCGGCGAATCGAACGTGCAGGGGTCGACGGACTACGGGCTGCTGTTCCACATCCTGCCCGGCTACCTGCCCACCCCCAACACGGCGACGCCGACGCTGGCCGCCTATGTCGAGGCGCACACGCCGAAGACGGCCGACCCGCAGAGCGCCAACTGGTGGGGGAACCGCAGCAAGTACATCACCTCGCTGCTGCGCGCCTACTACGGCACCAACGTCTCGGCCGACGACCAGTTCGGCTACGACTACCTGCCCAAGCTCGACGCGGGGCAGAACGGCTCGTGGCTGATGCTCTTCGACCGCATGTTCAACGGCGGCTTCGAAGGGTTCTTCGCCTGGGGGCAGAACCCCGCCTGCTCGGGGAGCAACGCCGGCAAGGTACGAAAGGCGCTGGCCAAGCTCGACTGGATGGTGGCGGTCAACCCCTTCGACAACGAGACCTCTTCGTTCTGGAAGGGACCGGGGATGAATCCGGCCGAGATCCAGACCGAGGTCTTCTTTTTGCCCGCCGCCCTCTCCTTCGAGAAGGAAGGGAGCGTCACCAACTCGAGCCGCATGGCCCAGTGGCGCTACGCGGCGGCCAAGCCTCTGGGCAACTCGCGGCGCGACCTCGACATCATCAACGAGCTGCACTTCCGCATCCGCAGGCTCTATGAGACCGAGGGGGGAGCCTTCCCCGAGCCGATCGTGAAGCTCGCCTGGGACTACGGCTTCAAGATGCCCGACGGAAGCATCCCCAACATCGACGTGCACGCGGTGGCCAAGGACGTCAACGGCTACTTCGTCGAGGACAAGCAGATCGGCGATCGCCTCTACAGAAAAGGGGAGCCCGTCCCCGGCTTCGCCCTGCTGCAGGACGACGGCTCGACCTCTTCGGGGAACTGGCTGTACTGCAACAGCTACGCCGCCGCGGGGAACATGATGGCCCGACGCGGCCAGAGCGACCCGAGCGGCATCGGCCTCTACCCCGAGTGGGCGTGGGCCTGGCCGGTCAACCGCCGCATCCTGTACAACCGCGCCTCCGTCGACGCCAACGGCAAGCCCTTCGACCCGAAGCGGCCGGTCATCTGGTGGGACGGCGGCTGGAAAGGGGACGTCCCCGACGGCCCCTGGCCGCCGATGAACGCCCCCGGCGGACGCAAGCCCTTCATCATGACCGCCGACGGCGTCGGAGCCCTCTTCTCCGCGGGGCTCAACGAGGGGCCCTTCCCCGAGCACTACGAGCCTCTGGAGTGCCCTCTGGAGAAGAACCCGCTGCACGGCACCCGGGTCAACCCCGTCGTGCGCCTCTTCTTCGAAACCGGCGGAGCGCAGGAGGACGTCTATTACTCCAACGACGCGCGCTTCCCTTACGTCGCCAGCACCTACCGCGTAACCGAGCACTGGCAGTCGGGGACGATGACCCGCAACACCCCCTGGCTGCTGGAGATGCAGCCCCACAACTTCGTCGAGCTCAGCACCGAGCTCGCCGCCGAGAAGGGGATCGCCAACGGCGACATGGTGACGGTCGTCTCGGGCCGCGGCAAGGTCGACGCGGTGGCCATCGTCACCCGGCGCTTCCGCCCCTTCACAATTCAGGGCAAGACGGTTCATCAGGTCGGCCTGCCGATGCACTACGGCTGGCACACCCCCAAAGCCGGCGACAGCTCGAATCTGTTGACCCCCACCGTCGGGGACGGCAACACCATGATCCCTGAAACCAAGGCCTTTATGGTCAATCTCGAAAAGAAAAGGGGGTGATGAGCAATGGCACGCAAAGCTTTTCTAATTGACACCACCCGCTGCACCGCCTGCCGCGGCTGCCAGGTCGCCTGCAAGCAGTGGAACAACCTCCCCGCCGAGGGGACGGTGAACCGGGGGAGCTACGAAAACCCCCCGCAGCTCACGGCGCACACCTATAACCACATCCGCTTCATCGAGACGGAGAAGGACGGCGATCTGCGCTGGCTCTTCATGAACAAGCGCTGCATGCACTGCGGCGACGCCGGCTGCCTGAAGGTCTGCCCTTCGGCCGGCGCCCTGTACCGCACCCCCGAGGGGCTCATCGGCTTCAACCCCGAGAAGTGCATCGGATGCAACTACTGCGTCAACGGCTGTCCCTTCGATGTTCCGCGCTATACGCAGAACAACCGCGTCACCAAGTGCCACGGCTGCGGCGACCGGGTGAGCAACGCGATGGCCCCGGCCTGCGTCAAGACGTGCCCCACGGGCAGCCTGCAGTTCGGCGACCGCGACAAGCTCATCACCGAGGCCAAGGCCAAGGGCAAGACGATCTACGCGGAGAACGACCTGGGAGGGATGGGCGTCCTCTATGTCCTCGACGACACCCCCGGAACGTACGAATTGCCCGTAAAACCGGCGATCCCCGCGTCGATCTTCGTCTGGAAAGACGTGATCAGGCCTCTGGGGATCCTCGGCTTCTGGGGCGCCATCGGCACGGCCCTGCTCCACTATGTCACCGTCGGTCCCAAGCGGATCGAAGAGGACGGCGACAGCCGAAACGGCGGGAAAGGAGACGCCTGACATGTCAAAATATATCGATCGTCACAATGCCGTCGACAGAGTGATGCACTGGATCCTGGTGGTCTCGTTCTTCATCCTTGTTTTCACCGGTCTGGGGCTCTTCGCCCACACCTTCTTCCACTACTTCAACTTTTTCGGCGGCCCCGAGCAGGGGATGCTCTTTCACCGCTGGGCTTCCGTCATCTTCATCGTCTCCTCGGTCTTTCTCTTTCTGAGCCACGCCAAGGAGACCGTCGTCTTCGACGCCGACGACGTGAAGTGGTTCAAGGCGGCCGGGGGATACCTCTCCCGCGAGAAGAAGCATCTGGCCCAGGGCAAATTCAACGCCGGGCAGAAGCTCTTCGGCATCTTCGCCATCGTCGCCACCGTCGTCATGGCCGTGAGCGGCTTCATCATCTGGTTCGCCGACTCTTTCGGGCGGGTCCTTGTACAGCTCGCCCTCATGACCCACTCGCTCTTCTTCATCCTGTTCATGATGGCCGCCATCGTGCACATCTACCTGGCCACCATCGGCAATCCCGGCACCGCCTCCGGCATGCTCTGGGGACAGGTGACCAGAGGCTGGGCGAAAAAGCACTCCAGCAAGTGGTACAAGCAGGTCAGCGGCGAGTGATGGCCGCCCTTCGCTGAAGGTTCGGGGCGGGGGATTGCTCCCCCGCCCCGAACGGCGGTAAGATGCCTGATAGCCTGGCCTAAGCCATTCAAAACAGGAGAAATCGTTTGAAATTCACCCAGCAACGTCTGCAGCGCCTGAAGGAGCTCGGCTCCAGACGTCCCGAGTTCGCCGAGATCTTCTCGTTCTATACCCACCTCTACCGCTTCCTCGACGAGAACGCCGAGGCGTTTCTCAGCGCCGAACCCCCAAGCGCCAACTCCGATCTCAAGGTTCAGGAGGGCTTCCCCTTGCTGACCGGCGCCGACCTGCGGGTCGACAAAGAGAAGGCCGACGATTTCCTCGGTCGCCTCTCGGCCCTTCTGCAGGAGCACGGTCATCAGGGCAAGGAAGAGCTCTCGCGTCTGCGCGAAGGGATCGGGCAGGGAGGCCTGCAGAGCGAAGAGTTGCTGCGCAGTTGCCTCGAGCGCGACCGCCGCGCGTTGGAGGAAGGTGCGGGCCGGGTCGGCGTCTCGCCGGCGCTCCTCGAATACGTTCTCGACACCGCTCTGTCCTACGCGCTGCTGCGCGCTCGGGAAGAGGGGCTCGAAGCGAAGACCGACGCCTGGCAGCACGGCTACTGCCCCCTGTGCGGCGGGCTCCCCTCCATGGGGGAGATCTACAACCAGGACGGCATGCGGCGCCTGCACTGCGCCACCTGCGCCACCGCCTGGAGCTTCCCCCGGCTGCGCTGCGCCTGGTGCGGCAACGCCGAGGCCGAGTCGCTCGAATACTTCACCGCCGAAGGGGACGCCAGTCACCGCGTCGACGTCTGCCGCAAGTGCTCGTGTTATCTGAAGGTTCTCGACAACCGCGCGGCGACCGAAGAGCTCCCCATGGACATCGAAGACGTCAGCACCCTCCATCTCGATCTTCTGGCGCAGAAGGAAGGGTTCACCCGGGGCAAAAAGGAACAACCGTAAAGGCGAAGCGGGTCGAAATGGCCCGGCCTGTGCCCTGACGGGCTGCCTGCAACGGACGTTTCCATTGTCTTTTCGCGCAGATACCAAAGGGGCGCGAATCGTGCACCAGAGTTTAGGGAGATCAACAGCAAAATCGAAAATGGAACGCGGATTTTCGCGGAAAAAGCTCTGACAAGAAGCTGATCTTGAAAGCAAGCCTTTAAATCAGATCTTTATCCGCGCGCATCGGATTTGATCCGCGTTCCATTCAGGCTTTTGAATTTTATCCGGCTATCCGTGATAAAAGCCCGATGGAGAAAAAGATGAATTCCAAAGGCGCACAGCAGATCTTCAAACTCGAAAAAGGGGTCCTTCACCCGCAGGAGCGCAGGGTCGTCAGCGAATTCCCGCTGCGGCTCACCGTCAACGGCCGCGAGCTCGCCACGCTCGTCGCCTCTCCCCACCAGCTCAACTTTCTGGTGGCCGGGTTCTTCCGCCTCCAGGGATTCATCGAAAGTCTCGACGATCTGTTGTCGCTGGGGATCTGTGACGACTTCGGCGCCGCCTTCGTGCGCATCCGCGGCGAAGTGCCCGAGCAGCTTCGCCCGACACTGACCTCGGGGTGCGGTACCGGCATCGCCTACAACCTCCCCGAGCATCTCACCGGGCGCACCGGCGCCGCCGCGCCCGCCTCGTCCTTCACCCCCGCCGCCGTCTTCTCTCTGATGCGCGAGCTCGCCCGCAAGGCCGAGAACTACAGCGCCCACGGCGGCATCCACTCGGCCGCCCTCGGCGACGGCCGCCAGCTGCTGCTCTACGCCGAGGACCTGGGGCGCCACAACACCCTCGACCGCATCGCCGGGGAAGCCCTCTTCAAGAAGGTGGAGACCGCCGGGCGGATGCTCGTCACCTCGGGACGGATCTCCACCGAAATGGTCGCCAAATCGGCCCGCCTCGGCATCGCCCTCATCGCCTCGCGCACCTCCCCCACCGATCAGGCGGTGCGCCTCGCCGAAGAGGCGGGGATCACCCTGGTCGGCTACGTGCGCGGCGACTCCTTCGAGGTCTACTCCCACGCGCAACGCCTGGCGGTCGAGACGGCGGCGCCGAAGATCAAGGGGATCACCGGCGTCATCCTCGCCGGCGGCGAGAGCCGCCGCATGGGGTGCGACAAGTCGCTTCTGCCCATCGACGGGGCGCGTTTCATCGATCACATCCACCGCCGCATGAGCACCCTGTTCGACGAGGTGATCATCGTCACCAACTCCCCCGGCCTCTACCAGGACGTCCCCTGCCGCAAGGTCCCCGACATCTATTTCGCCAAGGGATCGCTGGCCGGGATCCACTCCGGGCTCTGCCACGCCCAGTCGAAGCGGATCTTCGTCGTCGCCTGCGACATGCCCCTGCTCAAGGCAGATCTGATCCGCACCATCTGCGAGAGCGCCGACGCCGGCGACGTCGTCATCCCCAGAACCGCCGACGGTTTCCAGCCCCTGCATGCCCTCTACCACAAGAGGTGCATCCCGGCGATGGAAGAAATTCTCGACGAGGGCAAGCGCCGCATCGTGGCGTTCTTCCCGAAAGTGCAGGTCCACGCCGTCGAGGAAGCGCACCTCTCGCACCTCGATCCCCAGGGGCTCTCCTTCCGCAACATCAACACGCCGCAGGAATATTTCACCCTGCGGGTGGGGACGAGTCCGGAATCCGCGGTCCGTCCTCCGGGAGCCGCAAACCGGGAACAGGAAGCCAAAGGAGCTCACCAGCGCCCCGCGAACGACACCGCCATGCGCTCGGCGCCGCGCGGCGGCTGACGATCGACCGGTCGCGGCGCGCTGCCACCTTCCTCTTTGCTGTGCCATCGCCCCGCCCGGGCGCCGTCGTCTCCCTCCTCTGGCGACGGCACCCGGCGGGGCATCTCTTTCTTGCCCGCCGATACGATTTGCGGTTATCATGCCGCCGCACGCCGCGACGAGCGGCCCACCATTCCCCCTCTTAAAGGCGGTGCCGGAGATTTTCACCATGGCGTTGAGTTTTGAAGAAGCCAGAGACCGGATCCTCTCGTGCGTCGAAGTGCTGAGCGCCGAGCGGGTGAGCCTTCTCGACGGGTGCGGACGCGTTCTGCTCGAATCGATCAGCGCCCCGTGGGATCTGCCCCCCTGGGACAATTCGGCCATGGACGGCTTCGCGGTGCGCAGCGCCGACTGCGCCGACGGCGCATCTCTGACCGTCAGCGGCTACGTCGCCGCGGGGGGAGAGGGCGCCGCGCCCCTTGAGGCGGGGTGCGCGGTGCGCATCATGACCGGGGCGCCGATCCCCGCCGGGTGCGACGCCGTGATTCCCTTCGAGAACGCCGACGAGAGCGAAGGGCGCATCGTCCCCCGCGGAGCGGTGCGCCCCCGCGATCACATCCGCTTCCGCGCCGAAGACGTCGCCGCCGGGACGTGCGTGCTGCCGGAGGGGAGCGTCCTTCGCCCCCCCGAAATCAACATGCTCGCCTCCTTCGGGCGCTCCTTCGTCACCGTCGCGCGCCGCCCCCGGGTCGCGATCCTCTCTACCGGCGACGAGCGCGTCGAGGTG